>NZ_FYAK01000007.1 GCF_900185615.1 Photobacterium malacitanum | reverse complement strand
CAAGCTATCAATCTGTTACCGCTCGACTTGCATGTGTTAGGCCTGCCGCCAGCGTTCAATCTGAGCCATGATCAAACTCTTCAATTAAAGTTTTGTTGTTTCTTTCGAAACGGCTCAATGAATACTGACTTCAAAACTACCTTAGTAATTTTAAAGCTATTATCGTTCCAACAGAACGATAATAAATTGACTGTGCCAAATAACCGTAGTTATTTGTATTGGTCACTCAGTTCATTGATAAATCTTTCGACTTAACTATTCAACGAGTGCCCACACAGATTGCATGGTCAAATTGTTAAAGAACAATACTGATTTCGGTAACCGCTTGCGCCGTTGTCCGTGTCAGTGAGGTCGCATTATAGGGAGATTTTATTGGCTGACAATAGTTTTTTGATAAAAAAAAATCGTTTGAACATTATTTGTTCAAAATGATTTAATTTGGCTTAATTTGTGTCTTTTTAACGATGATAGCCGTTGTTTAATCAAATTCACTGTATTTAGAAATCGCGGTTTTGAGAGATACCGCCTGCGAGACACCACGGCGATCGGCCCAACTGACACTAACATTAATAGTTCGCAGTGCATCTGATAACGATAAGGTATTGGCATCACAAGTCAGTGTGTAACCACTACCGCTCACCATCGATTGCAAACAATAAGTAGATTCAGCCATGCTTACAAAAGAAATCAACCCTGTTGCCCCACTAACATGACTAGCGCGAGTTTGGTAATACTCCATCTGCGCTTCTGCTATATGAAGTGCATCTAGAGTCTTTAATGCGTTTTCTGCTTTTAGTTCCATATAGGCCTGCATTTTAACTAAACCTAATACGCCAACAGAAAGCACCCCAAGGGCAATCACCACTTCTAATAAACTAAAGCCTGTTATTGTTTTGATATTAGAAGTCATGCCAAGATCCTTGTTGCCAACGAGGTTTACCAAATGGGGCCAATAAATCAGTAATTAATTCACCATCAAAAGCAAAATTACCTGACGCATTAAAATAACTTACATATTCAGGTGTATCTAAAATAAACCCGCCAGAAGGTAAAAAAGAACCATACATATAAAAAACAACTTTATTCTTTATTTCATCAACAGTTAATTCCCCTTCCGTTGGCTGATACATATCATCTTTTAAAACTTTGTCTTTTTCTAAGGTAGAGTTCCAGATATTTTCACCGTTAATGACAGGGTCATAATCATTATTAAAATGGTAAACCAATGCATTTAATTTTTTAGCGCCATTAAAAGAAAAGATACCGTTATGCACAAGTATAAATAAACCTTTTAAGCTCGAGGCTTTGTCTTGCAATAAATTAAGGCCGACACTATCTAAAATACAGCTACCATTAACCCATACATGACGTTTATCTTCTTTAACCACTTCTGCTATTTTCTTTCCACAACCATCGGTTGGATCAACTTCCACAAATTCAGGGCGACTTCTGACTGACATCCAATCATCACGAGCAACACCGAAAGTTTCCTTAAATAGATCCATCATAGATTCTTTCTGTATGTCTGATTCAAACTTTGATGGATAATTTGATGCTAATGGTGTTCGATAGTTAGCATCCACACTAGAAGAGCATTTATGATCATTACTGTCTTTAAAAAAGTCTAAATAAGGCGGTGATGTAAAGCTTAAATCATTGCTACCAAAACCAGTATTCAAATTGCCATCATCATGAATAAATACATTGTTACGGTATCTTAATAAGACACAATCCCATTTATTTGCATTACGAAAATTACCAGGATCAGGAAAAAATCTATAATCTCCATTAAAATACAAATCAGCAGAACTTTTAATTACTCCGCTACTCCTTGTTCCACCAGCAACGATTGTTTTTACTATTTTCTTATGCTTATTACTTGTTTCTGAAGTCAACAACGATTTTCCATCATTAGTATCAATATTTAATGTTAATGGCAGTCCATCAATCACTGTTTTACATTTATCTAAACTCGTATTTACATCAGATTTATTGCTTATCTCCGCAAACCCACACTCCAACCCACCTTCAGCAGCCCAGTGTGCTTGTCTGGCTAAGACTTCATTTTGGGTACGCTTAATCTGATAAAATAAATTTTTATATGAAGCTAATGAAAATAACAGCGCTACTATTAATAACATGCTGGTAATTAATAATGTCGTCATCCCTGACTGTTGATGTCTATTCATTATTGCCAATTCCTTGTTTTAATCTGAATCGACTTAGCGGTACTAATTGATGGAGTAGCACGTAAGCTAGCAGCTAATCTAATAGTGAGTAATTTACTGGTTGCACTAGCTGAAGATAAAGGCTGTTCAACAATGCTAAATTCCTTAACTTCTATCTGATTTTGATCAAGAACAGACTGACCATTTTTACAAACATCAGACATATTTTTTCCTGCAACCGTTGTGCTATAAAACTTTAGATTTTTAACTGGAACGCTAGATGAATCTGTTCCATCTTTGCTGTAAAAAGATCGTAGATGCTGGACACTACCATCATGGTAAGCATAACTAATACATTGTTCATCAGAGCCTGATCCACTTAACGTAACAATATCCGTAGCACCGCTTACGATATAACTAGAGGATGCGCCTGATTGATACCCTGCTCTTAAAATATCTTGCTTTAATAATGACAAAGCATCATTAACATCTTGTTGTAATAACAACTCTAAAGATCGTTGATTCGCGGATTTATATCCTGATAAAAATACTGAGCCAACAACGCCTATTGCAATAAGACCAACCGATGAAGCAATAAGTAATTCAATTAATGAAAAGCCTTTATGCCTAGTAGCATTCTTTATAGCCATAAATTGCTCCATCAACACCACAAGAATAAATACGCCCAGTCATAGTGTTGACTGCTACTTTAACTTTATCTTTTGTTGGTATATTAAATTGATACCCACCAGAAAAATTAGGTTTGCCATTTAATTTATTAAATACCACTATTGCTGATGTAAATGTTTTATTTAATTCAATATTTGAAAAGTTTTCACTAGAGACTTCTGCTAACGTAACCGCACCAGATGTTGTTTTTGATGTTATCGACCACGTCGGCGTTCCTGCATTATCTATCACTACCTGAATATTTTCCCCACGCATCACCGCTTCGGATTTGGCTTGCACCAATAGCCATTCGATTTCTGTCGCCAAGCGTTTAACTTTATTAGATTCAATTAAGTTATTAAAACTTGGGGCTGCCATAGCAACAAGAATGCCCATGATCACTACCGTGAACACCAATTCCAACAGCGTAAATCCCCGCTGACGGTCACCATGACGATGTATGTGATGAAAATGCGTGGTAATTTCGCGAGCCATTCCCCAAATCCCTATAAACGTCATTCCAATCCCTAAGAACAACTTGATCGAGAGTTTATCACCACCGCAAAATAGCACCGTTAGGATATCAATCAGTTATCGAGTCAACTCGAATATTTAAGAGATTACGGAAGATGATTAAACAAAAAGGCGTGACGCTGATCGAAATGTTGATTGCGGTGGCTATCATTGGGGTATTAACTGCGATTGCTTATCCTTCATATCAGGATCATGTATTGAAGGGGCACCGTACTCAGGCGATGGGGGATTTGATGATGATCCAACTAGCAATGGAAGATCAACGCACAGGCGGAAAAGATTATTTAGCTTTTGATGGTCATACGAATTCTGAAATTAGAACGGACCTTTGTGGTAGTTGCGCAAATGATGAGCGCTATAGCTATAAGATTAGCGCGTCTGACACAGCATACACCATTACAGCAACCCCAAAAACAGTACAAGCATCTGATGAGTGTTCTGAGCTAAAGCTAGATCAAACCAGTAAAGGCTTGCCTGAAGGTTGTTGGTAATATTTTCACTGACTTCTTTTATGTTCAAACGCGTGATAAGTAGATCACGGATAGCTCGTACCTCTCTTCCGAGATGACGAATAATAACCTGCATTATTCTGGCACTAATAAGAGTCACAAAAAAACCGCTATCAGCATTCACTAATAGCGGTTTTTATTTATTCTTATTTACGACGAATTAGTTGGTTAAGTCGTCGAAAAACTTTTTTACGCCGTTAAAGAAACCTTCTGATTTTGGCTTGTGCTTACTCGCATCTTTGCCACCAAACGTTTCTTCTAATTCTTGCAGTAGTTCTTTTTGACGCTTGCTTAAATGCACTGGCGTTTCAACCACCAACTTACAGATAAGATCACCGCGTAAACCACCACGTACAGAATCAACACCTTTACCACGCATACGGAACATACGACCCGTTTGCATTTCAGATGGTACTTTCAAGCTAACACGGCCATCAAGGGTAGGAACTTCAACCTCACCGCCTAATGCTGCCATTGTGAAACTTACTGGTACTTCACAATGTAGGTTATTGCCTTCGCGCTGGAAAATGTGGTGTTCTTTAACATGTACTTGAACGTACAAGTCACCCGCTGGTGCGCCTTGTTCTCCAGCTTCGCCTTCGCCACTTAAGCGAATACGGTCGCCAGTATCAACACCCGCAGGAATTTTAACTGATAGCGTTTTGGTTTCTTCTACACGGCCTTCGCCATGACACTTATCACATGGATCTTTGATAATTTGGCCACGACCATGACAGTGTGGACAAGTCTGCTGAACAGCAAAGAAGCCTTGACGCATCTGCACTTGACCAGCACCGTGACAGGTACCACATGTGGTTGCAGATGAACCTTTTTTAGCGCCTGAACCATCACAGCTGTCACAACCAACTAATGTTGGTACACGGATTTCTTTCGAACAACCGCGAACAGCTTCTTCCAACGTCAGTTCCATGTTGTAGCGAAGATCTGAACCACGCTGCGCGCGTTGTTGACGACGACCACCGCCACCACCAAAGATATCACCAAACACATCACCAAAGATGTCACTGAAGTCTGCACCGCCGCCAAAGCCGCCGCCGCCACCGCCCATACCACCTTGTTCAAAGGCTGCATGACCGTATTGATCGTAAGCAGCGCGTTTTTGGTCGTCTGTTAGAATTTCATAAGCGTATTTCACTTCTTTGAATTTCTCAGCAGATTCCGCATCACCCTGGTTACGGTCGGGGTGGAACTTCATTGCTAAGCGCTTATAAGCCTTTTTAATGTCACGCTCACTTGCGTCACGGGCCACACTTAACACTTCGTATAAATCACGTTTCGACATAACTTGATTGTCACCTAGCTAGATATAGTTACGGGCGTTAGAGTAACCTCAAACGCCCGTAATTTAAACAAGATGTTAACTAATAATAGCTAACGTTCTTATTTGTTGTCTTTAACTTCTTCAAACTCAGCATCAACAACATCGTCGTCTTGCTTAGCTTGTTGCTCACCAGCACCGTCAGCTTGTTGTGCTTGTGCTTTCTGTTGAGCGATTTCCATTAGCTTTTGAGAAGCTGCAACAACCGCTTGAACTTTCGCGTCGATTGCTTCTTTATCTTCGCCTTTGCGTGCTTCTTCTAGTTCAGCAACAGCAGCTTCGATTTTTGCTTTCTCATCAGCAGGAAGTGCATCACCCGCTTCTTCAATTTGCTTACGAGTACCGTGAACAAGTTGGTCAGCTTGGTTACGCGCAGTTACTAGCTCTTCAAACTTCTTATCAGCTTCTTTGTTAGCTTCAGCTTCTTGAACCATCTTCTCGATGTCAGCATCGCTTAGGCCACCAGACGCTTGAATAGTGATCTTCTGCTCTTTACCTGTAGTCTTGTCTTTCGCAGAAACGTTTAGGATACCGTCGGCATCTAGGTCAAACGTTACTTCGATTTGTGGCATACCACGTGGTGCAGGCTGAATACCTTCTAGGTTGAATTGACCTAGAGATTTGTTAAAGCTTGCTTGCTTACGCTCACCTTGAATAACGTGGATAGTTACCGCGCTTTGGTTATCTTCAGCAGTAGAGAACACTTGGTTCGCTTTTGTTGGGATAGTTGTGTTCTTCTCGATAAGCTTAGTCATTACGCCACCCATGGTTTCAATACCAAGAGATAGTGGAGTAACGTCTAGAAGTAGAACGTCTTTAACATCACCAGCAAGTACACCACCTTGAACAGCAGCACCTACAGCAACAGCTTCATCAGGGTTAACGTCTTTACGTGGCTCTTTACCAAAGAATTCAGTTACTTTAGCTTGAACCATAGGCATACGTGTTTGACCACCAACTAGGATAACGTCGTTGATGTCGCTAACAGATAGGCCAGCATCAGCAAGCGCTACTTTTAGTGGCTCAAGAGAACGTTGAACTAGGTCTTCAACTAGAGATTCTAGTTTCGCACGTGTCACTTTGATGTTCATGTGCTTAGGACCCGTTGCGTCAGCTGTGATGTAAGGTAGGTTAACATCAGTTTGCTGTGCAGAAGATAGTTCGATCTTCGCTTTTTCTGCTGCTTCTTTTAGACGCTGCATAGCTAGTGGATCTTGCTTAAGATCGATACCTTGCTCTTTCTTGAACTCGTCTGCTAAGTAGTTGATTAGACGTGTATCAAAGTCTTCACCACCTAGGTGTGTATCACCGTTAGTTGCTAGAACTTCAAATGTTTTCTCGCCTTCAACTTCATCGATTTCGATGATTGAGATATCAAATGTACCACCACCAAGGTCGTAAACAGCGATAGTGCGATCGCCACCTTGCTTGTCTAGACCGTAAGCTAGAGCAGCTGCTGTTGGTTCGTTGATGATACGTTTAACATCTAGACCTGCGATACGGCCAGCATCTTTCGTTGCTTGACGCTGTGCATCGTTAAAGTATGCAGGAACTGTGATAACTGCACCAGTTACTGGTTCGCCCAGGAAGTCTTCTGCAGTTTTCTTCATTTTCTTTAGGATTTCAGCAGATACTTGAGGAGCAGCCATTTTTTGGCCTTTCGCTTCTACCCATGCATCACCGTTGTCAGCCTTAACAATTTTGTAAGGCATGATTTCGATATCACGCTGAACTTCTTCGTCTTCAAAACGACGACCGATTAGACGCTTGATAGCGAATAATGTGTTTTCAGGGTTTGTCACCGCCTGACGTTTTGCAGGTTGACCAACTAACGTTTCGCCATCTTGCGTGTATGCAACAACTGATGCTGTTGTACGCTCGCCTTCTGCGTTCTCAATTACACGTGGCTTATCGCCGTCAAGTACAGCTACACAAGAGTTAGTTGTACCTAAGTCAATACCAATAATCTTACCCATCAGACAATCTCCGAAATTCGTTATATGTTCTTAACTACACCCAAATATCATATGGGTTAGCGGTTCGGGATAACCCCGTGACAAATACATTTAATGTCTTATGACTACTAGATAAGGTCGCCAGATTGCTTTTCAAGGGGCGATCCCAAAAAAAATGCAAAAAAATAAAAAAACCCACCGTAGTGGGCTTTTTTTTGCGACATTATCAAGTAAACCTTGAATTGTTGCTCGCAAATTACGCTTGCGTATTCACATTACCCGCAGCAGCTTTTGATACCATCACCATTGCTGGACGGATCACACGGCCATTTAGCTCGTAACCTTTTTGCATAACAGCCATAACAGTGTTTGGTGCAAAATCAGCACTTTCTTGCATCGCCATTGCTTGATGGAATTCAGGGTTAAATGCTTCACCTTGTGGATCAATCACTTTTAGGCCAAATTTAGCAACTGTTGATGTCATCGTCATCAATGTTAGCTCAACGCCTTCCATCATTGCTTTGGTTGCTTCGTTATTCTTGTCGGCCATTTCAATAGCGCGCTCAAGATTATCAATAACAGGCAATAATTCTTCAGCAAATTTATTTAGTGCGTATTTACGCGCTTTATCAATTTCTTGCTCAGAACGACGACGAACGTTTTCACCTTCAGCACGAGCACGTAAAGCAGCATCTTTGGCTTCATTAACTTCTGCATCTTTTGCTAATAACGCCGCTTCTAATTCAGCAATACGAGCAACATATAAATCTTGCTCTGATTCAACAAACTCACCCTCGACAGCTTCAACTTCGACAGCGTCAACTGCATCGTTTAGCTGCTCATCCTGTACATTGTGGTTTTTGTTAGTCATGCGTTGGTTCTCCGCCAAGATAAAAGGGGTTTTATTCACTCAGTAGCCTTGTTCGATAAGCGCTACTTTTAAAACAGTCTTGAGCATATTATGGGGATGAAGTTCAATGATTCAAGCCAATATTAACAACAAACCACGACAAGTTGTTTTTTCTAAGGCTATACTGACCCACCATCATTTGTCGGAACAAGGACATGAAGCGTATTTTTAACACTATCGCGTTAATTGGCAAACCCCGTAATCCGGAAGCATTGCAAACGCACACGAGCCTTTACGAATGGTTGAATGCACAAGGTTACACGGTGTTAATCGATCATCGGTTAGTGAACGATATTGACGTACCTGAGGATTGTTTTTGTGATTTGCTCACCATTGGTGACAAAGCAGATCTCGCCATTGTCGTTGGCGGTGATGGCAATATGTTAGGTGCTGCGCGCGTATTATCTCGATTTGATATTTCCGTTATTGGTGTTAACCGTGGCAACCTGGGGTTTCTTACCGATCTTGATCCCGACGATTTTGAACAACAATTGACCTTGGTGCTTGAGGGTGAGTTTATCAAAGAGGATCGGTTTTTATTAGAAGCTGAAGTGCATCGTCATGGGCAAATTAAAAGTCGCAATGCAGCCTTAAATGAAGCGGTATTACACCCAGACAAAATTGCTCATATGATCGAGTTTGAGGTCTATATTGATGACTGTTTTGCGTTCTCACAGCGCTCTGATGGGTTAATTATTGCCACACCAACCGGATCAACGGCATATTCTCTTTCTGGTGGCGGCCCTATTTTATCCACCAGTTTAAATGCGATAGCCTTAGTGCCGATGTTTCCTCATACCCTGTCATCTCGACCATTAGTTGTTGACGGTGATCGCTGCATTAAATTGTTAGTGTCACCCAATAATGGCAGTACGCTAGAAGTGAGCTGTGATGGCCAAGTTTCATTACCTGTTAGCCCTGGCGATGAAATTCACATCTACCAAAGCGAACACCGCTTACAATTAATCCACCCTAAGAATTACAGTTACTACAATGTCCTACGTGGAAAATTAGGCTGGTCTAGCCGATTATTTTAAGTGCCACAATCGGTTTTATTTTCAATAACCAGCATCTTAAACTGCTGGTTTTTTTATAACGGTCCAAAAAGTTAATCTTGATCACATTTTATCTGAATAATTATCACCTCAGTACTTTACTGGTTATAGATACAGTATATACTGTATGAAAAAACAGGTGTTGATTTAAACAGGTGAACACAATGCTCGCGCATATGACGATCTCTAACTTTGCTATTGTCAAAACTCTTCAATTTGAACTAAAGCCGGGAATGACCACCATTACAGGTGAAACCGGTGCCGGTAAATCTATTGCGATTGATGCATTAGGTTTATGCTTAGGCGATCGCGCTGAAGCCTCGATGGTACGACCAAATGAAGATAAAGCTGAAATCTCAGCCGCATTTTCATTGGCCAATAACCAAGCAGCTCGACGTTGGCTCGAAGACAATGAACTCAGTGATGGTGAAGAATGTATTTTACGCCGCGTGATCACTAAAGAAGGCCGCTCTCGTGGCTTCATTAATGGCAGCCCTGTTCCTGCATCACAACAAAAAGCTTTAGGCCAACTGTTAATTAATATTCATGGTCAGCACGCACACCAGCAGCTAATGCGCCCTGAATACCAACAACATATGCTTGATCAATATGCAGGTCACCACCAATTGATCGATCGTACTCGCAGTGCTTATCAACGCTGGCGTCAGGCTCATAATGAGCTTAAGCGTTTAACTCAAAGCCGTGATGAAAACGAAGCACAAAAACAATTACTTCAATACCAAGTTAAAGAGCTTGATGAATTAGCCCTTGGCGAAGAAGAATTCACTGAAATCGAAGAAGAGCACAAACGCCTATCAAACTCAGGTGAACTAGCAATTTCAAGCCAAACTGCATTATCTGTTCTGTATGATAATGATGACGGTAACGCACTCCAGTTGTTACAAATGGCTTGTCAGCAAGTGAATAATCTGGGCGAATATGACAGCAATTTAAGTGCTATTCCACAGATGTTAGAAGAAGCCATCATTCAAGTTCAAGAAGCCAGCCAAGAATTACGCAGCTATCTTGATAACCTTGATATGGATCCACATCGGTTGATTTACCTTGAAGAGCGTTTAGCTAAAATCATGTCGATGGCACGCAAGCACTACGTGATGCCGGCAGAGCTTTACCAAAAACATCAAGATTTATTGAAAGAGCTTGATAACCTCGATTGTAGCGATGAACGCTTAGAAGACATGGCTGCTAACGTTGAAAATTTACGTCAGCAATGCATTGAAGCTGCGGAAAAACTAAGTAAAAGTCGTCAGCGTTATGCCAAAGAGCTTGACCAAAAAATCACCGAAAGCATGCACATGTTAAGTATGGAGCATGGTGAATTTGAAATCGCACTCACTAGCGATCCTGAGCGAATGCTAAGCCCATTAGGTTATGACAGCATTAATTTCTTGGTTTCAACTAACCCAGGCCAGCCTCTACAACCATTAGGTAAAGTGGCTTCTGGTGGTGAACTATCACGTATTTCATTAGCGATTCAAGTGATCACCGCTCAAAAAGTTGAAACACCAAGCCTGATTTTCGATGAAGTCGATGTGGGTATTAGTGGTCCAACAGCGGCAATCGTCGGTAAAATGCTACGAAAACTTGGTGCATCAACCCAAGTAATGTGTGTAACTCACTTACCGCAAGTTGCTGGTTGTGGTCATCAACAAATGTTTGTTGCTAAGAAAACCACTGATGGTCAAACCGAAACTCAGATGCGCCCATTAACCACTGATGATCGTATTGCCGAGCTCGCACGTCTACTTGGTGGCAGTGAAATTACTGAGCGTACTCTCGCAAATGCGAAAGAACTGCTGGTCGCGGCTTGATTTAATTTCGCATCTTGGACGAATATGAAATAAACTAAAACATTGATGCAACTATTACTGCTAGTAGTAGTCGAATATCAAAATATATTACTTTTTTTCTTTACCGCTTTTTACTTCTGCCAAGAGCTTGTTTATCATCGCAGCAGTTAAAGCTAAAAAGCCAGGATGCTATGAGTTGGAAAAACATTGCAGCCCTAACCTTAGTGTTGGGCTTACTTAGCGGCTGTTCGGTCGCTGAACGTTTGGTTTATCGTATCGATATTGACCAAGGCAACTATGTAGAACAGAAAAGTGTTAATACCTTGCGTGTTGGCATGACGAAAACACAAGTTCAATATGTGCTGGGAACGCCTATGTTAGTCGACCCAAGTTACCCCGACACATGGAACTACATTTTCTACGAACAAAATGGTCATGATAAACCGATTCAAAAGAACTTGTTCTTAACCTTCAACAAACAAGCACAACTTGTCAGTATGAAAGGTGATTACAAGCAAGGTCCTAACTTTATGGATCCAATGAATTAATCTGACTTGTTAGAAAATACTTGTTTTCAAACAATAAAAAAAGCTCGCTAATGGCGAGCTTTTTGTTATCTGCTATAACGTTCTGGTTATTTTTCAGCGTCTTTTTTAGCTTGTTCTGCACGCTTACGGCGGATCTCACGCGGATCTGCAATTAGCGGACGATAAATCTCAATCCGATCACCATCGCGCGCCGTCGCATCAAGTTTTACATTACGACTATAAATACCGACTTTATTGGTCTTTAAATCAATCTCAGGGTACATAGCTAGTATCCCCGACTGTTCTATAATCGCTTGAATAGGGGTTTGTGCTACAACGGCTAATTTTAACACTCGCTGTACGTTAGGCAGTGCGTAAACAACCTCAACGTGAATTAAGGGCTGATCAGAATGCATATACTTCTCTTGCTCGCTGGGTGAACGCCTGCACCATATTACTGGTCAGATCTCGAAAAATTTTACCAAAGGCAACATCGATGAGGGCACTAGTAAATTCGAATTCTAAGTTTAATTCAATTTTACACGCTGTCGCATCAAGCTCAGTAAATGTCCATCCGCCGACTAATTTTCGAAAAGGACCGTCCACTAATTGCATCTGAATTTGGTTAAAATCGACCAATTTATTATGGGTAACAAATGTTTTACGTATACCAGCCTTAGCAACATCTACCGATGCCATCATATGGCTGGTCGAACTTTCAATGATTTTACTGCCCGCACAGCCGGGTAAAAACATTGGGTAAGATTCAACATCATTCACCAAATTAAACATTTGTTGTGCACTAAAAGGCACCAGTGCCGAACGACTAATTTGTGGCATAGCTTCTCCTTCATCGAACGCATCCTCACTCTGAAGATAAAATCTATTCGCTGCGTTTGGTCAATGATACCATTACTGGGCTATCGACCAAAATAACAGTTACCAACAAGCGTTATTATGGTAACGTCAATAGCTTATTCGACCAGAAAAATCACTGATATTAGATTTTGTTCTGGGACTGCAACAATGCTCTACGAGGTCAACATGGCTAAAAAACCAAAGCAAAGTAGCAATACTATTGCAAAAAATAAAAGCGCTCGTTTTGAATTTGCCATCGGCGACGAATACGAAGCGGGGATGGTATTACAAGGTTGGGAAGTAAAAGCAATCCGTGAAGGTAAAGTGAACATGACCGAAAGTTATGTTTTCTTACGTAACGGCGAAGCCTTTATCTCTGGCTTAACTATTGCCCCATTAAACGCGGCATCAACTCACGTAGTCGCTGATCCAACTCGCGTTCGTAAGTTATTGCTTAACCGTCGTGAACTGCGCAAATTAGCAGATTCAGTCAACCGTGAAGGCGATACTATCGTTGCACTAAATATGTACTGGAGCACCTCTTTTGTGAAAATCAAAATTGGTACTGCACGCGGTAAGAAATTGCATGATAAACGTGCTGACAGCAAAGCTAAAGATTGGCAACGCGATAAAGCTCGTATCATGAAAGGCAATAACCGTTAATATACCTATGCAACATGATGTTAGCATTTGAATAGTAATCAATCACTTGGTGCGTGAATTACAATATAGCTATTGACCTAGTTAAATATTCTGCTAACATCGAACGCATCTGGGGCTGATTCAGGATTCGACAGGATCACGAAGGCTTGTGGAGCATGTCGAGGTGCGGTTTGCCTCGTTAAACAGCCGCAAAAAAATAGTCGCAAACGACGAAAACTACGCACTAGCAGCTTAATACCCTGCTAAGAGCGCTCCTGCCCTAGCTTCCGCTTGTAAGACGGGGAATAACAGGGGTTCAAACCCAAACGAGATAGCGAGGGAATCTTTGACTAGAGAGATGAACCGCGAAATAGAATTCTGGTATGTATTAGCATAGCGTGTCAATTCGCAGTGTGGATACGAGAATAAAGATTGACTAAACATGTAGCGCCATCTGTTAGACTGATTTTGGACGCGGGTTCAAATCCCGCCAGCTCCACCAAATTCGTATACGAAGACATCCTAGGGTGTCCAGGGAGCCCACTAAGACATTGTTTTAGTGGGCTTTCTTGTATCTATAGGGTTCTAAGACGTCCAGTAGCATCTTTGATTTATAGGTACACCAATGGGTACACTGCGATAACGATGTTTATTTGGTGTACCCATTATGGCAAAAGTAACTACTCGGCTTACCGATAAAGAAATCAAATCAGCAAAAGCAGCAGACAAAGAATACAACCTATTTGACGGTGGAGGTCTTAGGCTTCGAGTCAAACCAAATGGTGCAAAACATTGGCTGTTGAACTACTACCGTCCCAATAGCAAAAAGCGGGCAAACCTAAGTCTAGGTAAATACCCCGATCTCTCTCTTGCTCTCGCACGAAAACAAGCTCTAGAAGCTAAAGAACTCATCGCTCAAGGTATCGATCCTCAAGAAGATAAGAAACGAAAACAGCAAGAACACAAAATCATTCATCAACACACTTTACTTAATATCGCTAAAGAATGGTTTGAAATTAAGCAAGGTGACATTACGCCTGACTATGCTGTTGATATATGGCGTTCACTTGAGCTACACATTTTCCCCAACCTATCGAATACACCAATTAAAGACATCACTGCGCCTTTGATCATTGAACAACTCAAACCGATTGAAGCAAAAGGTAGTCTCGAAACGGTGAAGCGATTAGCACAGCGTTTAAATGAGATAATGGATTTTGCAACCAACTGTGGCTTAGTTGCGGCAAACCCACTAACGGGAATTAAAGCTGCATTCAAAAAGCCTAAGAAAGAAAACATGGCTTCCCTCAAGCCAAACGAATTACCAGAACTCATTAGTGCGATTGCCAACGCCAGTATCAAACGCACCACACGTTGCTTAATCGAATGGCAATTACATACCATGACACGCCCTTCTGAAGCTGCAGGTACTCGAAGTTAGGCTGTCCTTTGTTTTTTATAAAGTGCTACTTACCACCATATTAATATGTGTAATGGTCAGTATTTGTTCATGACTATAAATGTCGATAAAAAGTGTTAGACATTGTGAATCTTTTCACGATATTTACAATCCATCAGCATGCATTTAACTTTATTAATTTATGCGCTATGTCACTGAATTAAAATTGTAAGTTTATATAATCCGCCCAACATTCTGAGGTACTTGGATTCTAACTATTTGAATGTTTTATTGTTAGGTTGGGATATTATTTTAAGTTAGTTGTTGTTCGGTGATATCTCTAATATAAGACGGAAATATTCGGCTAATAAATGATTAGTTGATGAGCGCAAAAATAAAAAGGCTCCATATTTTGAAAAAAATGACTCTGGCAATTTCTCTTACTTTAATTTTTTCAACAGGTGTTCAGGCAGATAACATCCAAAAAGTAAATGACGCGTTTTTAACATTGGCTTTAAATCCTGTTTTTCAAGAGTCTACAATATGTGAACGTTGGGCTAATATGGCTGGTGATACCGCCAAAGAAGAAGTTTTCCAAGGTATGACTTGGAAAGCGGGAGCTAAAATTTTAAATGGTAATGTTAACGCCTATGAAACAGAAGCTGTAGCACTTATTGGTGGTGTTAAACGTGCATTTAAAGCAAAAGCGAGTGGTCGTATTCATGGTTTTGCTTTACCACCACAAAAGGATCAGCAGATAGCTGGAAGTCTATTAGCTCAAATGTGTGATATTGAAAAAATGAATAGCCGCATTTCAGCAATGCCGTCAAAAAATTTCGATCATAAAAACACCTTTCCGAAAGTTTTCCCTAGTCCTAACAAGTTGCTAGAAGTTACAAATATGATTCAAGACTTACCTGCACTATCTAGTGCATACCGCTGTTCAGAGATCTCTAGCAAGCTTGGTTACCCAATTGATGGTTATCAAAATGATGTAATCGATGTTTTAGATTCTTTGTCGGTGCTTCGACCTTTATCAGATGAAGAATTTAACCTCGTCAATTTCTCCGCAATGATGGTTAATAATCGTTACGTTAATGCAGTCGCTGATTCTTCTCGTTATGTTCGTGGAGTATCTGAGCAAGAGGTATGGTCAAACATGCATACACAAAGCTGTATTGGCGCAGCGTACAAAGGTGGTATTGAGAACATCCCATTAGGTATGTAGTGACACATTAAATTGGACAACCACAAAGAGGTGATATATTCACCTCTTAATACCACGGTAAATAAAAATCGAAAGTTAATATAAGCTAGCATTACCTCGATATGCTTTGGCACGATAATTTGTGTTCTAAATTGATTTAAATATAAAGAGAAAAATGTGAAGAAAATTCTCATAGCTATAGGAACTCTTGCTGTATCAATGAATACCTTTGGTGAAGAACCTTTGTATTATTGTGGTACTTATATATCTAAACAACATGGTATTCAGAAAGCATTAGCAACTGTTTATGATAGCCATGGTGTAATTGAATATAAAGCTGAGGGAGATGGTTGGACTAGATCTTACATGTCTGAATTTGATAAAGCTTCTATTATATCACCTAATCGGATCCGTCTTTGGAATGATACGGATCCTCGTACTTATGGGCAGTGGGAATTCCAAGGCGATAAAATATCTACATTTTCACAAATTATTCGTGGATGTATATAGTTTACTGGGGGTCTATATGTACAGGTAAGCATAGTATCAAAAACTATACTTACTTGAATTTACATTCAATACTGTTCTCAATAGCCCGATTGGAGTCATATAAACGAACTGTTTCTACTATTCCCCGGATTATAAGAAATCATTTTAACGATCTTGCTTCAGTCTATTGATGTTCATACACTTGATAAATTGCAGTACTTTCAATAATTTATTATCAGTGCTTTCCAAATCATTTCAGTATGACAAGCCTTGCCGCGCATAATTTAGTATTGGCGGATTGGTTATTGTCCATTTTAGGCTGTATCAAAAAGTTGTGTAATCAGGCAATGGTCAATAAGTTTCTTTTGTGGGCGATAGTGAAGCCAGTGATGTATTGTTGATTGAAAAAATGGATCGTCTTACTCGTCTGCTCTGGGGAGAGTGGAAAACCTTAAAAGCACGCATTATGGCCAAAGGTTTAGTGATAGTCGTAGCTGATCAGCCTATGACTCATATAGTGTTCAGTTCTTGGCTGCAAAACAGCATTACTCTGGCCTTAACTGAGTTCATGTTAGATCTTGGTGCAGCTATGGCGCGTGATGATTATGAAACACGCCATAAATGTCAGGCTCAAGGGATCGCTAAGGCAAAAGAGGAAGGAAAGTGTCGAGGTCGCCAACCTAATTTAGCGTTACACCACGATATTTTAGATCAATTAACGCTAGGACGTAGCTATTCACAGATACAACAGAAGTTGGGTTGCAGTCGGGCTACAATAGCGAGAGTGGTAAAAGAAAATTAGCATTCCATATATGAATAATCCAATCACCTATCATCACCTTGATTAATGACAGATGATAGATGATAGATGATAGATGATTGTAAAATATATGGATTTATTTTTTCTTTATATTAACCCACGTGTTTGTATATATTTTTATTAGCTTTTTCATTTCTTTATTTATGTCATCATGCTTTTGAGGGTTTCTGGACTTTGACAGTTGTCTTTCCAAAAATTTAGATGATAATTTTATAATTAAAATCCCTTTTTTATTATATATTTCTCTAACCCATTTTAGCTCTGTATATTTCGATATGTTATTATCTTTATCTCTATTTATAATAAACGCTAACTTTATATCTTTATTAAATATTTTGTCAGAAATTGATAAGTAGTCGTTTCGACTTAAACCTTGTTTGTTATATATATTAATAAAAACTTTACTACATTTATATTCATTAAGTATTTCATTCCATATATCTTTATTTCCGATATTTGTAGCAGATATGGTTGAAAAATTATTTTTTTGTGTTATTTCTATATTAACCAATTCTGCAGCCAAAAGTACTTTTATTGATTTTAGTACCCAAGAATAAAAATCTAACTGTTCTTCATGTCCTTCAGAAATTTTATTTAAGTCAGATATTAGTGTCCCTATTTTTTGTTTTCTAAATTCTTTATCTATTGAACTTACTTCTATGTCATATTCATCATGAATATCTTCTGCGTTATTTATATTTAAACCTATATTTTGGTTATTTAATGCAAGTAAGTAACATGGATGTATTAGAAGTTTTGAGTCCGGGTTAAAATCTCTATCAGGGTCTTTACCGTCGTGGCAAAAAACATAAGAAGAAGATGTATCATTATATAATCCTATGAATCCAACACTATATAAACGTTGGATTACTTGGGCTGGATTATCGCTTAAAATCAAGTCCTGTTTGAGTAATTTATCAGAAACATCATCATTATCAAGAGCTTTTCCTATAAGATTGCAAGCTATATTAAGTGTAACTTCTTGTGGTTCATTACTGAAGCATTTAGTGAATTTCTCTAAGGCAGGAAAAACTGTTTCATATTCTTTATGTAAATCATTCAATCTATTATTAGATATAGTTTTTGCGGTTGCATCTATGTCTTCAATAATAATGTTTGTTCTATTTTGGCTTCCTGCTCTTAAAAAAGCATCATTCAATAAAACTAATATATCACGAGGTCTATATAGTGTTAGTTTTAATGCAAACCTAAAGCCTTTTAATGATTTTAATTCATCTGCAGTATGTGCATTCCACACTCTAGTATTATTTTCAACATTAGAGTTAAAAGCAACTCTTAATCTATTACATACTAAATTAAATAGATTGTATTCATCCCAATGAATTCTTAATGTCTGCCCTTCTATATTTCTTGTGAAGTCAGGATCATTTTTCGATATTGCTCTATATATGTTATCTCGAATGAATGCGAAAGCAATTACTTTTTCTTTAAGAATATGCTTTATATCTATTACTGATTGGACAAAACCATCTACAATCGCGACTCCTAAGTTGTCTGGAGTATATCCTTCATCTAATTTGTCAGCAAATAATACAAATTGAAACTTTCCTTTTTCTGCTGCTTCTAGTATCACTTCTTCTAATAAGTCTAATTCAAAAGCATCAGATAAATCGGCAATTCTAGACTCGGGTGATTTATTTTTATCATCAGATTCTAGAATGCTAATTAGTTTCCTTCTTATCTTTCTTGTAATATTATTTCTTCTTGAACCCCAATCAACAATATGTGATTGTATTGAATGTATATCCAAGAAATTTTTTAACTTATAATGATTTACCATTTCAGTTATAACTTCCATATATATGGCATATCGCCAAGCAAGTTTACTACCAGCTTTTATATGTAGGTAATTATCACCGAATAATTTAAGGACATCACGTAAACCTATTATTTGTTCTTCAACAGGAGTTATAACTAATACTTGGGTCTTTTGTCTATTTTCCCAATGTTTAGATAACATATGTACTAATGCACTTTTTCCTGTTCCTCGTCGTCCTACAATAATGCAACGATCATATGATTCTAATAATGATTTATATTCAGTTGTCTGCCAAAAAGAATTCTCAAGCATATTAACATCATGCTCAGCTCTAATATCACCAAGTATATTGCCTTTCATATTATTACCAACTAAAATTAATAAAATTTATAACATTTCAACTACTAGCTTTCTTCCTTTATCTGTAATTGTATAATTATAATTATCTTCTTTTTTAATGTTATTATTGTTTTCTAAATTATTTATGTGATAATAAAAAAATCCATGTTCAATTTTAAGGTACTCTCTTATTCTTTCTGCTTTAATACTTTTAGATGTATTAAAAAGTACCTTTAATATTGATATTTGTTCTTCTGGGATAATAATATTTTCACTAATACTTTCCGTTTTCTCTTTTTTTGTAATTGTTTTCTTTAATTCTCTAACGGAATTACCAAGTGCTGCTTCTGAACTGTCTTTTTCCCATGAAGGATCATAAGTGAGAGTGTTAAAACCAGTAAGGTCACTTGGCATTACCGGGCTAGATTCTCCTCGTGGAACTAAGATAAAGCAGTTTTTCCTTCCATATTTGCCAATAAACATTCCTAACTCAAGGTATAAGTTGTCTCTTGCGACATTTACATTTTCGCCTCGTCGAGTAACGATGTCATCTGGAGTCATTACAAAAAGGCCATATTCGTGTTTTTGTAATGCAATCTCTAGTTGCTCTAATGGATAGCCATTAGAGGAAAAAGTGCCTTGCGTCCAAATTTCAGCTCTAATATGACTATACTCTAGAAGAGCTTTAACTGTTTCTGCTATTTCTAATCCCTCAACAGAGGAAGCAATAAATAAATTTGATATATGACTCATTATAAATTACCTCAAGTGTAATATTCTTGATTGGAATTAAAAAATATAATTTAAAACCATGAATATCTTTAAATAAAAATTTATCGCTGAGAATAGAGGTCAAAAGGGTTCATGAAAAGAAAACAAGAAGAGTTATTAATATATGGTTACAAAAAATATTGAGAAATTTTTATTATTTTATCGTTATTACTTTTCTTAGGTTGTTTTTATTTAGAAATCTCAATTTTTGAAAGCCGATTTATTATTAATATGGTTCAATTGTTCATACATAGTTTTATCTAGCTGCTTTTTTCTTAGCTATATACATTCATTTCATACCAAGCCCTCACCTGCATTGAATTTAGGATGCCCATTCATGCTATCGATCTTAATGGTGGCATAATCTGTATGCCGTTTGATGTTAAGGCCGCTTAGGCTATGGCCATCAACAATATAAAGGGTATTGTCGTTGGTGGTGCAGCTGTTGGCCGTGGGTTCGGTGGTGGCGATAACGCACCAATCGTTGGTATAGGTTTTGGTGTCGGTGAGGCCTATGGTGTGCAGGTACACTTCTTTGTTTCTCATTACTGCTTCTGACTTTGCTGCAATGAATAGCCCTTTGAGTTCGGTAACTGTTCTTGCCATCTTGTTACGTGCCATTAGGCCATGAAAGCTGGGTGCGGCAGCTGCGAGTACTATTGCTAAAATAGCGATTGTGAAAATTAACTCTAATAATGTAAATCCATTTTTATTCAATCTTTTACCTTTATTTGTGTATTACATTTGTACTACATTATAAGAATTTGAAGCGGTTGGCTTTCCACTCTGAGCCATCGATTAATCCCTTGTCGTAATAGCCTGCCCAATCAAACAACTCAAAAATGGTATCAGCCACCACATACAACTTATTAGTTGTAAATCCCCCATCAAACAACTTAAGAGTTGTAAATAACCTCAAATACAACTAGCAAGTTGTATTTAATCTAACTGCTCTTCCTCGCACCTCGAAAACTCGCCCCTGCTTCTAAAACCTCGCCCCTAAAACCCACCCTTCAATTGCATCTAATTTGGTAACAATCTTTTGCGCTTTAACACCATTGTTTTGCTTTTGGTAATTGTTACTATAGCTCCATCGAAACGCAGACGGCGTTGACAAACAATGATAAAGATAAGGTTACACAACTCATGAAAACAGTTATTAAAGCAATTATCGCTACCGCTATTATCGCCACGTCTTACACTGCATCAGCACGTGATGGCGCATTTACTGGTAACGTTAGTTTCAATAACCAAGCGAATAATGCTGTTGTAGCCAGCCACTACGCTGTCAACGGTACTGCTGATAAATCACATTCTGGGATTGTGGTAACAAACAAAAACAGCCACATGAGCTTTAATGAAAAACTATTATCAGCCGCTGATAAATAATTAACTCACTGTTTTTGTTATTAAATCATCTTCATCAAACCGTTTTACCCTGTTTTTAATTATTATCTATTTCGTAAAAGTGTTTTGGTATTAGCCTCTATTGTTACTTAAATGATAGGGCGTAGAATGAAGTCATTGAAGCACACAGCAACACTAAAATCGGTAAGGATATACATTTCTCCTCCAGTATATCCCTCAACGTAAACTCAAATTCAGACTTATGGCCAACGCGGTAAGTCACTATAAATTAATAAATAATTATCGGAGTTTTACTATGAGCAATGTATTTTACATGCCACCTGTAACCTTAATGGGTCCTAACGCTATTCAATCTTTAGGTGCTGAACTTGCATCAAAAGAGCTAAAAAAAGCCCTAATCGTCACAGACAGTGTATTAGTTGAAGTGGGTTTAGTTAGCAAGCTAACAGATGAGCTAAAAGCTCATAACTTAGATTTTGTTATCTATGATGGTGTACAGCCAAACCCAACTGAGAAAAACATTGAAGATGGCCTTGCGCTGCTTGCACAAAGCAATGCCGATTTTGTGATTTCATTTGGTGGTGGTTCTTCTCACGATACTGCTAAAGGTATCGCCTTAGTGGCAGCGAACGGTGGTCATATTCGTGATTACTCTAAAGGTGTTCACTTATCGAAAAAACCACAACTGCCATTGGTAACCGTGAACACAACAGCGGGTACTGCTTCAGAAATGACAGTATTTGCGATCATCACTAACCAAGAAGATGAAACCAAATACCCAGTGGTTGATAAGCACTTTACGCCAATTATTGCAGTGAACGATTCAGAGCTAATGGTCGCAATGCCTAAGTTCCTAACCGCTGCAACCGGTATGGATGCATTAACGCACGCGGTTGAAGCGTATGTTTCAACAGCTGCAACCCCAATCACTGATGCATCAGCGATTAAAGCCATTGAGCTAATTGTAAACAACCTAGAAACCGCTGTGAACGACGGTGAAAACCGCGCAGCACGTGATGCAATGCAGTACGGCGAGTACCTTGCTGGTATGGCATTCTCTAATGCTTCTTTAGGTTACGTTCACTCAATGGCACACCAATTAGGCGGTGTTTACGACCTGGCTCACGGCCTATGTAACGCTATCCTATTGGCAGAAGTTTCGCGCTTTAACGCCAAACAAGTACCAGAGCGTTTTGTTGATATCGCCAAAGCTATGGGTATCGACACTGCAGCAATGACTCAAGAGCAAGCAGTAAATGCCGCCCTTGAAGCCATTGATGCACTCTCTGAAAAGGTAGGCACCAAGCAACGCCTAGCTGATTTGGGTGTCACTGAAGATAAGTTAGCGTTCATGGCGCAAAACGCTCTAAACGATGCGTGTTCTTTAACCAACCCACGCAAAGCGAGCCTAGAAGAAATCGTTAATATCTTCAAAGCACGCATGTAATTACCCTGACTATTGGTAATTCACCTCTCAAAAAGGCCGCTGAGAAATCAGCGGCCTTTTTGTATCTAATAAAAAACCACAATGATAGGTTTTGGCTATTGAATGTATCGACTGTAACGATTTCCTTAATATTCCCATTTTGACAATAATGGCTTCAGAGATTTGATTTGCACTACAGCATAAAAAATTAAAATTATATTCAAAAGGATCCCATATTATGATCAACACTGAAATCAAGCCATTTAGCGCTACAGCATACAAAGAAGGCAACTTCGTAGAAATCACTGAAAAAGACGTTCTAGGTAAGTGGGCAGTATTCTTCTTCTACCCAGCTGACTTTACTTTCGTATGTCCAACTGAGCTTGGCGATTTAGCAGACCATTACGCAGAGCTTCAGTCTCGTGGCGTTGAAGTATTCTCAGTATCAACGGATACTCACTTCACTCACAAAGCATGGCACGACAGCTCTGATACTATCGGCAAAATCAACTACTACATGGTAGGCGACCAAACAGGTAACATCACAAATAACTTCAACGTTATGCGTGAAGGTCAAGGTCTTGCTGACCGTGCGACTTTCCTAATCGACCCACAAGGTGTTATCCAAGCAATGGAAATCACTGCAGAAGGTATTGGCCGTGAAGCTGATGACCTAATGCGTAAAGTGAAAGCTGCACAATACGTTGCTGCTCACCCTGGTGAAGTTTGCCCTGCAAAATGGAAAGAAGGCGAAGCAACACTAACGCCTTCTCTAGACCTAGTTGGTAAGATCTAATCTTATTAACCTTTGATGATAATGTTTATTTTTGACATCACGTCGAACTGAAATATTACTCATCCTGCTTTTAAATAAGATGTTTATTTAAAAGTAATAAGGCATCAAACATCCCCTAGTGTTTGGTGCCTTATTCATTCAAAGACCTTCAAACATATTTACGCCTTTTTATATAGGCAATATGTCGTATGACAGTAGACCGCATTGATTATCTGCTGTTAGGCCATGAACACATTAAAAAGGCAAGATTATGTTAGAACAAAACATGAAGCAGCAACTACAAGCGTATTTAGAAAACTTAAAAACTGACGTACAACTGGTATTAAGTTTAGATGATAGTGACACTGCACAAAAACTGCATGAGTTAGCTTACGAAATTGCAGAACTAAACGATAAA
The DNA here is from genome assembly GCF_900185615.1 of Photobacterium malacitanum. GTDB lineage: Bacteria > Pseudomonadota > Gammaproteobacteria > Enterobacterales > Vibrionaceae > Photobacterium > Photobacterium malacitanum. The sequence goes on along the minus strand of NZ_FYAK01000007.1, from coordinate 158,592 downwards.
GTGAGTGTTATTGAGAATAATGACGCTAGTGTACGTAAGCCTGTTATGCAAGTGGTTAACCCAACCAAACAAACCTCAATCAGCTTTGCAGGTTTGCCAATGGGACACGAATTTACCTCATTGGTATTAGCACTACTGCACAGCGGTGGTCACCCAATGAAATTAGAACAAGCGGTTATCGATCAAATCGCCGCTTTAGATCAAGACATCGTTGTTGAAACCTTCATTTCACTATCTTGCCAAAACTGTCCTGATGTTGTGCAAGCGTTCAACATGATGGCAGCGATTAACCCACGCATTAAAGCAACCATGATTGATGGCGCAGCTTTCCAAGCGGAAGTAACAGAGCGCAATATCATGGCTGTACCGACTGTGTATGTAAATGGTGAAGTCTTTGGTCAAGGCCGCATGTCACTGACTGAAATTTTAAATAAGTTAGACACTGGCGCTGCTAAAAAAACAGCAGCAAGCCTTAATGACAAAGCCCCATTTGACGTATTAGTCGTTGGTGGTGGCCCAGCTGGCGCATCAGCAGCTATTTACTCTGCACGTAAAGGTATTCGTACTGGTGTTGTTGCCGAGCGTTTTGGCGGCCAAGTAATGGATACCATGTCTATCGAGAACTTTATTTCGGTTCAAGAAACAACAGGCCCTCGCTTAGCGGCAAGCCTTGAAGAGCACGTAAAACAATACAACGTTGATATCATGAGTGAGCAACGTGTTAAGAATATTGTTGAAGCGACTGATACTGAAGATGGTTATGCCCATATCTATCTTGAAAGTGGCGCAATTTTAAAATCTCGCAGTGTGATCATCAGTACTGGTGCGCGCTGGCGTGAAATGAACGTTCCAGGTGAGCAAGAGTACCGTAATAAAGGTGTGGCTTACTGCCCTCACTGTGATGGTCCATTATTTAAAGGTAAACGCACAGCGGTTATCGGTGGTGGTAACTCAGGTATTGAAGCGGCAATTGACCTTGCAGGCATTGTTGAACACGTAACTGTACTTGAATTTGCTGACACATTACGTGCAGACCAAGTGTTGATCAATAAAGCAGAAAGCATGCCTAACATCGACATTATTAAAATGGCACAAACGACTGAAGTGGTTGGTGATGGTACTCGTGTTACAGGTATTAGCTACAAAGATCGTAACACGGATGAAATTAAACACATCGAACTTGCAGGTATCTTTGTTCAAATCGGTTTAGTACCCAACACTGAGTGGCTAAAAGAATCCGCGGTAGCATTAACACCACGTGGTGAAATTGAAATTGGTGCTCATGGTAACACTAGCGTTGAAGGCATTTTTGCGGCCGGTGATGTAACAACCGTCCCTTATAAGCAAATTATTATTGCAATGGGTGAAGGTGCTAAAGCAAGTTTAGGTGCTTTTGATTACTTAATTCGTACTCCTGCACCAACGGCTAAATAATAATTCATTAAAATAAAAAAAGCCTAAGTTATTAATACTTAGGTTTTTTTATATCTAAACATTGATTACTGTTCGATTTGATTACAATTTGATCTTCAATACCCCATTTTAAACAGTAACAATATCGTCACAAACGTTCTTATTCCAAAACCCAGCTATTCTATATAGGTATATTGACTTGGATTTAACACCAAGAAACCATGACTATCATCAACCCTATCAATAACAACATTCATACCCATAAAAACTATTTGATTTTATTATTGAGCTAACTGTCACTGAAAAAGCTCATTTTACAAAACAAACCACGATTTACAAAAATAAAAAAACAAATAAACCCATTTTATTTAACACTCTTAAGTTTACTTTTAAAACATTAAAAATCATAACCTTACGAATGAGGTTATTTTTTTTCTCAAAAAATATCCCTTGTTGAGAGTTTTATTTTCGCATTAACCAATTGCGCGCCTCGCCTCTAAACTTATTTTTTTTCGCGTATTTTGTTCCCTTTTTTACCCATCTTTCCTCTGGGGTATATTTCTTTATCTAAATCAATCCCACTTTTTAAGTAACTATGATTCCTTTTCTACACTTTTAAGTAATATGTTTTATAACTATTGAGAATGCACTTTTCATTCACACTCCCTATTTGAAGCAGGAAGCTAGTTACATGGAATATTTAGAAAGAATTAAGCGCTTGGCTAAAGTTCAAGGCATTAGTCAAAAACAACTTGGTGAAGCACTTAGCCTTCAGCAAGGTACAATGAGTCGTAAACTATCGGGTAAATACGGTATTGAAGTTCGCGAACTAGAAAAAATCGCTGAAACTCTAAATACATCAATTGGCTATATTCTAACGGGTCAAATTGACACTGGAACACAGGCAACAACGACTATCAGCACGCAACATGATAGCTCTGCAACCTGCACTTATATTCCAGTTATTCACCGTAAAGATTTTTCAGCTTACAATTCAGGTGAGTCTGTTGAAGTCATCAGCAAGCGTGCGATTCCACAACACTTAGAGCGTGATGCATGTCTTGGCTTGTTCATTGACAATGAAAACATCGCCCATTGCGCACCTGTAGGTAGCTATGCATTAGCAACGAAAGAAGCGGCTTATCGTCCAAAGCAACCAGTGTTTGCTTCTGTTCGTGGCAGTGAGCCTGATTTTTATCACATGACTCAACTTGCTGATGGCGTTGTGTTCTCAACCTCACAGCCAGATTTTCCTAACTTATTTGTTAATAACGGTGAGTTCCAAATTCACGGTTATATTATCCAATCAGACTGGGCTTACGACCGTTAATCACCACGGAATGCTCAACTAGGGATAAACAAAAGCTCATCTTATTTAGGTGAGCTTTTTTATTTGTTGTCATTTTGTCCCTAAATACGCTACTTTCGTGCTGTTTATTCATATTTCACTTTGACGAATAGTTAATTATGCCAACCATTATTGTCGCATCAGCTAACCCAGCCAAAATTACCGCTGTCAGTAATGCATTTAAGGATGCGTTTCCTCAGCAGCAGTTTACGATCACAGGAGTAAGTACCGTCAGTGGCGTTCGAGATCAACCACTAACCAGTGAAGAAACATTATTAGGTGCGAACAATCGAGTCGATTATTGCCGAAAGCGTTACTCAAATGCTGATTACATCGTTGGTTTAGAAGCAGGCTTAGATAATAATTTTACCTTTGCATGGATGGTAATTGAACATCAAGGTAAGAAATCAACAGCCCGCTCAGCATCATTACCATTACCCCCACTCGCATTAGCGAAAATAGCACAAGGTATGGAGCTTGGAGATGTGATGGATGAAATGTTTGCTCAACAGAATATCAAGCAAAAAGGTGGCGCGATTGCGATGCTAACTCAGCACTTATTAAGTCGTAGTAGTGTTTATCAACAAGCATTAATTTTAGCATTGATCCCTTTTTTAAATCCGGAATTATACTAAATACAACACAGCGTTTATTTATAATAGCGCTGTGCATAAACGGCTAAAAATGATTGAGTGGCAATATATTACAAACTGGATGAGCCATTTTTAGCGAGAAACTCAGCTAACCATGCTTTGGTATCATCATCTTGATGTTTTAGCTCATTTGAACCACGAGTAATTGTTGCGACACCCACACCAAGTAACTCACTAATTTTACGCTGACTACGTTCACCATTAAGTAACTCGTGAACAATATTCACGCGAGCAATTAAGGCTTCTCTCTCATCATGAGTTAATAACAATTTAAACAGTAATTGATCTCTTTGTTGTGCAGATGCTTGCTGAAGCAAATCCAAAACCTGTTGCCAATCAGTATACTTCGGTGAGTCTACAGCCATTTCTATTTACCCCATCAGGCATTATTTCAAGCTTGCAGTGTACCGCGATTCCCACATCTGACCAAGCATGTGTTCTTTTTTATAGTTGATAACTTTACCAATAAAAACGCCTATTAATAGCGCGTATATTTATTAATGACACCTTGGATTGAAAACAATAACCTTGCACATCATTACCAACAAACAAAACACACAATTTATCATAATATATAACAAAATAGTTCGTAATTTTATTTGTAGTTATTATATTTTTTTGCTAAAAATGCCCTAATATATGAAATTTTTTCCTTTGCTAATGTTAAAAAAAACAAATTAAATGATATATCTATATTATTACTGTAACAATTTTATTTAAATTCAGCGATTAATATATTTCTATTATACCTTCACTAAAAACCATACAATATTATAATTGAAAAATGACATAGAGATAACATAGCAAATAGGATCAAAAGCTGTAATTTAGTTATACTAAGCTATTCATAAATAATACTGATGATCAGTTGATATAAAAGTACAAATAAATCTATTAAATTTGATTGTCAAATAGATAAACCACACTTATAAATCAAATAAATAACAGGCAGAGAACCTAAGATGGAAAGCTTACAATATCGATTGTTTTCAGGAATAGTATCCAAACTTCCAATAAAATTACGCTTACAACTTTTATATTACCGTAAATACAAAAAATTCATTAATTACTCACACCCAATAACCTTTAATGAAAAAATACAATTAAAAAAAGTTCATGATCGCAGTGAGTATTTAACCATTGGTGCAGATAAATTAGCTGCAAAAGAGTTTATAAAAACAATTGCACCAGAGTTGTACATTCCCAAAACGCTGTGGGTAGCTAAATATATTGCTGATTTTGATATGTTCCCATTTAATAAAATGCCGAACGATTACGTATTAAAAGCTAACCATACTAGTCAGACGATTGAATTTGTACGTAACGGTAAACATTTTTCAAAACCAGAGATGAAAGCGTTTGCTGGACGTTGGTTTAAAAAAGATCAATCAGGTTCACTTGGTGAGTGGGGATACCAAAATATTCCACCACGGGTATTTGCAGAAGAGTTTCTTGATTTCAATGGTACAACGCCTGATGATTACAAACTGCATGTTATTGATGGTAAAGTAGAATTTATCCAATTAGACCAAGGTCGATTTGAAGAGCATTTCCGTAATCATTATGATCGCGATTGGAATGAATTAGGTATGACTGTGGTTTACCCACGTCGTGTGCCAGTACCTGAAAAACCTGAGTTTATCGATAAGATGATCGAAATAGCAGAGCGTATTGGTCAATATTATGACATGGTGCGAGTTGACTTATATTTCCATAATAATCAAATTACTTTCAGTGAGTTGACTATGTACCCTGCTGCGGGTTTTGCTCCTTTCCCTCAAGAGTGGGATGAAAAATTTGGTAAACGTTGGATTTTAGATTACCCAACATATTCACAGAAAAAATAAATCTATTTTATTTTTTCTCGCTTTAATTTATATTCTGTAACTGTACAGCTAACCGCTACTGTTATCCCTCTGCATAACAGTAGCGGTTTTATTTTTATAATTACAATAAGTTTATTAAATAGATTGAACAGCAATAATTATCAATTAAACACTAAATATTATTAATAATTCGCATTTAATTCTGCAGGGCTAAATAATACCCCTTTACGTCCCATCAATTGATTGTAATAAATATCAAACATTAATACATTTTGAACATAACCGCGTGTTTCATTAAATGGTATTTGTTCAATGAATGAATAAACATCTAATTTACCTGCTGTTATTTTTTTCCACTGTGCAACCCGACCAGGCCCAGCATTATAAGATGCAAAAGCATAAATACGGTTACCATCGTGACGCTCTAACATCATTTTTAAATAAGCACTGCCTAAACGAATATTAACACTTGGATCAAATAAACTTTGTTTTCCTTGATATTTATAATCAAGTTTTTGAGCAGTTTCAGCAGCTGTCGCTGGCATCAATTGCATTAAACCACTTGCGCCAACATGTGATCGTGCATGAATGTTTAACGCACTTTCTTGACGCGCTAATGCCATCATGGTCGATGCTGGTATATTGCGTTGCTTACTAAAGAAATCAAATAGCCATTTGTGTGCTAATGGAAATCTTAAGGTCATATGATCCCATAACTTACCAGAAATAGTCGCTTGTACCGCTAAGTAATGCCATTGATGCTTTTCAGCATATACCGCTAACTGGCGCTTAGTTTGTACATTGGTAATTTTAGAGAGCAAATAGCCCCACTCACGATTTGCAGCAGTCACTTTATCAAGTGCAATTAACTCTTTAACACGCGCTAAGCTCTTGTTATAAGGTGTTAATAAAGCGGTCGACGTTGGTGCTTTCGTTAACGGATATACAATCGGCTTATGTAATATCGTTGCCGCAGCCGCACTGTAGAAATCTCGCTCACCTAGTAATGATGTGTAAATTTTATCCGCTTGTTTTTTCTTACCATTTTGCGCTAACAATTTGGCTTTCCAAAATGTCCAACGCGGTGTCTGTTGTGCTTGTTTCGGTAAACGGTTAATCCATAACTGGGTTTGTTTCCAATTCGCTTCACGGATCGCATTGCGTATACGACGCTCTAACAAACTGGTGTTAGTACTGTGGGCTAATTTGCTATCACGCCATTGTGCTAATGCGGCATCATTGGTCGACATTAATCGAGAAGCTACCGCATCTGCCAATGTTTGCTTAGTCGCTTTATCAAAATGCTGCCCTCGCACCACTTGATCATATTCAGCCACAGCTTGTTGGGGATCTTTACGGGCTAGCAATAAAAAAGCACTCTTGGTAAGCGACTGATTAAAAGCTGTTACTTTACTTTTCTTAGCAAATTCACCCACCTTTTGAGGCTGGTTATATAACGCTAAGATAGTATCGCCTGTAGCTTTAGCATCACCGGTTAGCAATTTATCAAGGTAGCTTAATAAACTGTTATTTCCTTTGGCGTAAGCTAATACCATTCGATCTAACACCATAGCATTAGTGCGTTTTCCCGCAGCACTCCAACTATTTAATAGTGCGTCGCAACTCGCTGGTAACGAGCTTCCCGTTTGCCATAATTTTTCAGCGCCCTGCCATGCTAATGTCGTTTTCCCGGTTTGAGCTTTAGCATAATAAAAACTACATTGGAGAGCAGTCTGTCGTGGTACAGCCGGTTGCATCAATAAAAAGTCATGCCAACGCTCAGTCTTAACCAACTGATTTAAATAACGTGTTTTGATCGTTTGGCTAAAAGGCAGCATTTTATACTTATTGATAAATACCTTTACTTGGCTGGTGTTTTTAGTCGCAAGCTGAGCGTTAAATTCGCGATATTCTAAGTAAGGATATAATGGATATCCGCCTAATTTGGTTTTTTGCTGATGAAATAATGCCATATCATTGGCTGAAAACGCATGTTGCGCTTGTTCATACCATGAACGTTGCTGCTCTAATGTCGCCGCTTGGCCACTCACGGCTGTGGTTAATCCGACGGTCAACAAAGCAAGTGAAAAAACTCGAGAATAACTAAATAGACGTGTCACGATTAACTCCATATAAAAAACGTCAAAACTTATCGATAAACCCTGCTCAATGATAGCAAAAAAAAGCATCACCCATGCAACATCGTTATCAATGTCAATCGTCATATACCTTGACGAATATATCATTACTGTTAGGTATGATTGTGATGGTTAGCATTGCAATAAACAATCGATTTTATCGTTAAAATATTTTACTGAACCAACGAATAACCAACAATTCGAGTGAACTTTTAAAGATTATAGGTACTATATAAGCTTCATTTTAGAACTAGAGATCACACACGGATATGGCTGATTACGTCTATACCATGTCGCGAGTGGGCAAAATTGTCCCACCTAAGCGTCAAATCTTAAAAGATATTTCATTAAGTTTCTTTCCTGGTGCCAAAATTGGTGTTTTAGGCCTAAATGGCTCAGGTAAGTCAACTTTACTGCGTATTATGGCTGGCATTGATACCGATATTGAAGGTGAAGCTCGTCCACAAGCAGGACTAAAAGTCGGTTACCTACCCCAAGAACCAGTACTAGATGAAACCAAAACAGTACGTGAGATTGTTGAAGAATCAGTGTCTGATGTCAAAGAGGCATTAATTCGTCTTGATCAAGTTTATGCAGCTTATGCTGAACCAGATGCTGATTTTGACGCTTTGGCAAAAGAACAAGGTGATTTAGAGTCGCTGATTGAAACGAAAGACGGTCACAACCTTGGTATGCAGCTTGAGCGTGCCGCTGATGCACTGCGTCTGCCTGATTGGGATGCACCGATCAAGAATCTATCTGGTGGTGAACGTCGTCGTGTTGCTATCTGCCGATTATTGCTTGATAAGCCTGACATGCTGCTACTTGATGAGCCAACCAACCACTTAGATGCTGAGTCGGTAGCATGGCTAGAACACTTCTTGGTTGATTACAGCGGTACTGTGGTAGCGATTACCCACGACCGTTACTTCCTCGACAATGCTGCTGGCTGGATTTTAGAACTTGACCGTGGTGAAGGTATTCCATGGCAAGGTAACTACACCTCATGGCTTGAGCAAAAAGATGCACGTCTAAAGCAAGAATCATCGCAAGAACGTGCTTTGCAAAAAACTATCGAGAAAGAACTTGAATGGGTTCGTCAAAACCCTAAAGGTCGTCAAGCAAAATCAAAAGCACGTATGGCGCGCTTTGAAGAACTCAACACTAACGAACACCAAAAGCGTAATGAAACCAATGAGCTATTCATTCCACCAGGTGAGCGTTTAGGTGATAAAGTTATCGAGGTGAATAACCTTACTAAATCGTTTGGTGATCGCGTACTGATTGATGATTTATCATTCAGCATTCCTAAAGGTGCTATCGTCGGTATTATCGGTGCTAACGGTGCGGGTAAATCAACCCTATTTAAAATGCTAAGTGGTGAAGAGCAACCGGATTCTGGTTCAATTGAATTAGGCGAAACGGTGAAATTGGCTTCGGTAGATCAGTTCCGCGATAGCATGAATGACGACAACACCGTTTACCAAGAAATTTCTGAAGGTGCTGATATTCTTAAGATCAACAACTTTGAAATTCCGGCTCGTGCTTATGTATCACGCTTTAACTTTAAAGGCAGTGATCACCAAAAACGCATTGGCGATTTATCTGGTGGTGAGCGTAACCGTGTTCACTTAGCGAAACTGCTAAAATCAGGCGGTAACGTATTACTACTCGATGAACCAACCAACGACCTTGACGTAGAAACCTTACGTGCGTTGGAAGAAGCACTACTTGAGTTCCCTGGTTGCGCTATGGTTATCTCGCATGACCGTTGGTTCCTTGACCGTGTTGCAACTCATATTCTTGACTATCGCGATGAAGGTAAAGTGAGCTTCTTTGAAGGTAACTTTACTGAATATACCGATTGGCTCAAGAAAACATTAGGCTCAGATGCTGCTGAACCACACCGTATCAAGTACAAACGTATTGCAAAATAATTGTATTACTACGCTGTAAACAAAAAAGAGCTGTGTCATCAGCTCTTTTTTTGTTAGAAAATAAAAACAACTTTAAAATCATATATTTTGTAAAACAACAGTAGAACAATATACTGTATTGCCTCATTTATGTGACGTGATGGCTAGCAATAATAAAAGCAACGACATAGACTGAGAGACTGATTAGTTATCGCTAGTTGATTCGATACTGACCACGCCAAAGGTCTTAATTTCTGTCAACGTTCACTTGTTTCTTAATAATAGCTATAAATTATGTCTCATATAGAACCACCATCGTCAGAGCCATCATTAACCAATAAATCACCACATCCGCTACAACGCTATTATCGTACTGCCATAATTATTACGGTATGCGGTATCGTTAGCTTTGGCTGCTATTCGATGTTTCACCTTTATCAAAATGCTAAAATCTCTCAGATAAAAGCCCAAAAATTAAGTGCCCAAGCGTTAGAATTAAGTGCCTCACTTTCTGAAGAAACGGCAATGAATCAAGATCTTAATCAAGCATTGGCGAATAAGAAAAAATCATTAGTTGCCCTAAATCAACGAATTGATGACATGGAAACAGTGCTGGGAATTGAGCCCGTTGATGAAACTCAAACCATCACGCAACGGGTCGATACTGCCGCAATTAACTCCGCCGTCAGAGCGACGTTATTTCAGCTGATACCCAATGGCGCCCCCACACCTAATGTTCAATTAACATCAGGCTTTGGCACTCGCATTCATCCCATCACCAAAAAACGAAGACGCCATGATGGCCTTGATTTCGCGGCTAAAATTGGCACTCCGATCTATGCCCCTGCCGATGCGGTTATTGAACGCGCTCGCAGCAGCAATTATGGTTACGGTAATCAATTAACCTTAAATCATACGATGGGATTTATTTCGACTTACTCTCACATGAGTAAATTTAACGTTAAGCAAGGTGAGTTTGTTAAAAAAGGTCAACTTATTGGGTGGACAGGTAATTCAGGATTATCAACCGGCCCTCACTTACATTATGAAATTCGCTTTTTAGGCAAACCACTTAACCCACGTCCATTTGTTAAATGGAACATTGAAAATTTTGACGAGCTGTTTAAACAAGAAAAGAATGTTCAATGGGCATCATTGCTAAATACCATCAATGGCATGGTGGCAATGCAGGTACAGTTAACCGGCGATGAAAACCACGATATCGGCATCGCGACCGTTAAACATACCAAGCCCATCAACAACCAAGACGACCTTTAATCGCTGCTCTAATCCCATTCAGCATTCATTAAAAAGGCCAATCATATGATGATTGGCCTTAAATCTAATCGTAACTTGCTGACAAGTTATACCACTGATGTTAGTTAATCAGCTCAATTAGTTCATGGATAGTTTTTACTGCAACAATTTTAGCCCCAAGCCCTTCCATTGATTTATGGTAGTTACGGTAAGGAATAAAAATTTCAGTGAATCCATGTTGCGCCGCTTCTTTTACTCGTGGCACACCACTGTCTATGGGACGCACATCACCATTAAGACTTAATTCACCCATAATGCAGGTTGTACGTGGCACTACAAACTCGTTTAAGCTACTGAGTAATGCCGCCACTAATGCCAAATCAATACAGGTTTCTGATTCGTCAATTTTTAAGCCGCCGACAATATTGAAAAATGTATCGTGAAAGATTTTGGTCTTGGCGTGTTTACGTAAAATACCGGTTAGCATTTTAATTCGATTCATGTTCAATCCGACACAGACCCGCTGTGGAAACTCGCCTTCAGTTTCTGTGGTTAGACATTGAATTTCTAATAAAATATTACGGTTACCTTTACGAATACAGGTGATCGCAGAGCCTGATGACTCGGTGGTAGACCCCGATAAGAAAATTTCACTCGGGTTATCAACACTGAGCATACCGCGCTCTGTCATACGGAAAATACCTACCGTATCTACATCACCAAAACGGTTCTTATTGGCACGTAATGTTCGCACTTGACCATCATTGGTATCGATATGCAGTAACGCATCGACAATATGAACCAATGTTTGTGGTCCTGCAATTTCGTTATTTTTATTCACATGCGCAATCAAAAACATGGTGACATTGTTTTGTTTACAATATTGCGTCAATGCTTGTGCGGCGGTTTTTACTTGTGATGGTGAACCAGGACTGCCATTGGCTAAGTCCGTTGATACCGCCTGAATCGAGTCAATAACCGCAAATTTAATCTGTTTTGCCTCTAATTCAGCGATGATCGCTTCAACACTGGTTTCAGCCATCAGGTATAAATTATCTTCATTACAGGTTAACTTTAAGCGATTAACACGGTTTTTAAACTGTGATAGTGATTCTTCCGCGGTACAGTACAGTGATGGCATCAACTTAGACATTCGCGCGACTAAATCGGATAACAAGGTGGTTTTACCCGCACCAGGATCGCCTGAAATAATGTTCACTGAGCCGGTGGTTAGTCCACCACACAACACTCGATCCAGTTCACCAATACCAGTTAACATCTTTTGAGCATCAACGGCTTCAACTTCGTGTAGCTTTTTAGAGCCACCACCTGCAATGCCAGCATAGCCTGACAAGCTTGAACGAGCAGAGGTTACACCTCCAGTTTTGGTGTTAGGAATCGTAAATTCAGTGATGGTATTCCATGATTTACACCCTGAGCATTGCCCTTGCCAACGCGCAAAGTCCATACCACAGTCGCTACATACATACGCTCGTTTTGCTGCTTTTGCCATTCTAATTCCTACATCACTCATTATTCAAAATTGCTAATCAGATTAGCGTCAAGAATTTATCAAATAACGACAAATATACGTCAGTTAATCCTAAACTTTTTTATGCTGTGACCGATAACTATATCCAGCCACTCATTAGTAGACCTACTCATGCATCTCGACGATTATAAAGCCCTGATTGAACAGTTATTGCCAATCTATAACCAACCCGATTTTGAGCCCATGTTTACATTGTTAACTGCGCACGAAACTGGGCCGGTACGGCTACAAATAAAAATGGAAATCAATCGTTTGATGGCCCCTTGCAATAAAATTATTGATCTTCGAGGGCGGGTTAAAGGTCAGTGCCGGCAGTATACATTTAATGGCTATGACCATTGGTTAGATGATGTCGCTATCAATATTTATCATCACCGCAGTCGTGTATTTGGCGGTCAGTATTGCTATGGGCTCTACGAAGAGTTAATTAATACGCATAACAATTTTCGTATTATCCACCAACAACAAAAACAGCCACCAGTAGAGGCTGCAACAACAGACACTCAATATAGTTTATTCCAAGCTAAACTGATTCGGTTTGGATACTACCTTAGTCGTGAAGAGGACAGGCTCAGTATCGCGACCCCAATCGCATTAACATTAGCCAATGGCCAACAAGTGCTGGCGACAACAGTCGATCTTTCTCTGTCTGGGGCTAAATGTAAAGTGCCGGCGGCGTTTGATTACCAACTGGGTCAAACGATCACCGCTTCGTTTCCACAACTGGCACAACAATACCAAGATGCGCGTCTTAACCAAAGTCACCACTATCGTATTTTAGCCATTGATGATATTCAAGATAACGACAGTATTAAATGGTTACGCTTATTAGCATTAACTGAAAATACAGCACTACAAGCAATTATTAAGCATGATCAGCATCAATCGTTAAGTCGTAATAACCATGACGATAAGATTATTCAATTACGTACGCAAGGGTTCGAGCATTGCTACCTTAAGCATACAACAACGATGCCATTATTTTTTGCAGGAACTCACCTCAAATACAGCTTATTAACCGATCATAATCAACACCAATGGCAATACTGGCATGATGAACGTAACCAGCCTGTGATTAATCATCTACTATCGGCCTCTCGTATCAGTAATCTCGGTTTAAGTAAGGTTTCACAAACCAGTACCTTAATTTATAGCTTTTTTCATGAGCACCAAGGCCAACGTTACTTTTATTCCGCAGCATTGCCTGAAATGACACCTCAACAACGGCTGTTATTTTGGCAGGTTGGTGCAAAACGTCAAAGTTGGCGCGTAATGCGATTAACACTCTACCCTTTAACCGCCAATGATATTCAAACATTATCCCAATTGACGCCAGAAATGATGCCATGTTGTCAGGACTTATCTCATATTGGTACTTTGCAGGATTTAACTCACTCGCAAGTCCAACCTGATTATCTGGCTGGCGCTGCGTCAACGTTAATGGCTCAAGAGTTACATCAGTTCCGCCATCCTCGTAACCCGATTAGCCAAGCAGAAGCGATTCACTTTGATCCTAAACCATTGCGCAGTGAATCTCGGTTTCAATATCAGACAGCCATCACCCTTCAACAAGATCAGGGTACGATCAACGGTCATTCAATTGATTTTTCCAGCCGTGGACTGAATATAAATTTAGATCAACCACTACGCTGTAAACAAGGTGATACCGTGATCATTAGATTTACCGACTTAGCCCGTAGCACTAAGAACAGTATTTTAACAAGAATGCCTTATCAGATTGTTCGCACGAGTCCTAATGGCAAAAACATTCAATTAACAACCATAGAAAATGAAGACGGTTTATTAGGCGGACAATTTCTACAAACATTAATTGCCTCCAACCTCGAAAAGCTCTCTGTGTGTAAAGAACCGCAACCCTCGGCGGCAATGTTATTTGCAATGCATCAAATGTTGCTGACTCGATTGCATTGTTTGCCTTATTTCGCTGAAAAAGTTGACCATAAAATCAAGGTAAAAGCGGTTGGATCTAATTTCCCATTGTCACCACTGGCAACCATACTCCACCAGCTAAGTGATAATGATCGCTGTGATCTGGATATTATTTTCAAACAACGAGTGAAACAATTACTCGCTGATCCGATGCGACCGCGAGACAAGCAACCCCCTCCCGTTATTCATGAATTATATTTAGCGGTTAGGATGAAAGACAATAAAGTGCATCAGGTTGATACTAAACTACGCCAAGATTTTGATGATATTGCCAGCCAACGTGCATATATTCAGCAGGCTCGCCAACATGGCGACTTATTTGCATTGCGGATCACCGCATTACCCGTGTTGAATCCACTGACGATCTTAATTGGCGAAAAACTGAGTAAACTGGCTCGCTTAACATTGCATCGAGCGCGAGCATTAGAAATGGAGTTCACATCATTGATCGGTTGTGGAGAAATTTTAGATATTACTGATGAAGTGTTAATTCGGCTTGAAATTCATTAATGTGATGAGCCATTCGCACCGCTTATAGGGTGCGAATGCTACGACAAACCTACCAAGCTAACCGTTGTTCGGCGAGGGATGCTGATAAGATACAAATTACCGCCCCTAAATCAGCCTGCCGAATAGCCACATTGGCCTGTTGTTCAACGACAGGTTTAGCATGATAAGCAATGCCAAGCCCTGCTACTTCCATCATCAGTAAATCATTAGCACCATCACCGACAGCAACGGTATTATGCGGTTCAATATCAAACTCCTCGGCTAATGCCAATAATATTTCAGCTTTAGCTTTGGCATCAACCACTTTGCCAATTACCCTACCGGTTAACTTACCGTCAATAATTTCCAGCGTATTTGATGTTGCTGATACTAAATTAAATTGTTGCTGCAAATGATCGGAAAAATAGCTAAATCCGCCAGAAGCGATCGCGACTTGCCAACCATAATGGTGTAAGGTCGCAATCAATTGAGGCAATTCTGTCATTAACGGTAGCTGATCACGAACTTGGGTTAAAATCGCTTCATCTGCACCAGCTAACGCAGCTACGCGCTGACGTAAACTTTGCTCAAAGTCTAATTCACCCGACATTGCACGCTCTGTAACCGCAGCCACTTCTTCACCAACCCCAGCAAGTTTGGCGATTTCATCAATACACTCAATCTCAATCGCAGTTGAGTCCATGTCTAATACCACTACCCCTGGCATTGATAAATCAGGAATATCGCTCACATAAGCAAAGTCTAATTGTTGTTCAATCACTTTTTGCTGTTGCTCTAACGTTAACTCACTGGCAATTAAAATGGCATCATAGGCGCCCACTTTCCAAGCTGCGACAATATCAACAGCACTCAAACCAGCATCATTAATCGCCTCAATATTATCAGTGGTAATTTGTTTACCATAGACTAACCAGTTTGCTTGGCGCTTACTGGTATTAGTGACAGATAAAATCTCGGGAAAGCGTTTAAATAAGGTCGGGTGTTTGTTGATTTTGAGTACGTTCGCAACGTCCATTATGTCATCCTTAACAATTTGATTACTATAAACCTAACGATTGTACTCATGAAGAGCAAGCCCAATTGTAAAATGACAGTTATATCACTAATCACAAAAAGTCATTTATAACTATAAAATCAGCGACTTGAAAAAATCTCTTTTTTAATCATAACCATCAAACATTTGTTAACAAAGTTTAACAATTACCTAGCGGTGAAATAATCATCTATTATTTTTTTAGTGTAGAATAACCGTCATCGAAGTAATCGAGAGCTATCAATGATCCAATGGAACACCAAACGGTGGCAACGTCAGCGACTGCATAAAGCCGTTATATTACTAATATGCCTATTAACATTTATTGGTATTCTTCAATACGGCGCATCACTTAGCCAACAAAACTACCAATTGCTAAGTGAGCAAACTCAAACCTTATCACAAATTATTGTGCGTCAAGCAGCTCAAAATGCAGCACTAGATATTGAAAATAAAGACCAAGATCAGCTGCAATTATTAGTGCAGAATTTAGCCACAGAACCATTAATCTTGGATGCTAGCATTTACAATCTTGAGGGGGTGGTATTAGCCAAAACCAAAGCAGCAATGCCATTAGAGCAATTAACTGGGCTATCAACACCACTGGCAATAGCGAGTATCGGTCGTCAACAAATTGCGGAACCTGTATTGCTTAATGGTCATATTATTGGCTTTATGCGGATCACGCTCGAACACGATAAATTACTCACTCATGCTTACGCTAACATGGCGACCATGACTGCTATTATTCGAGGCTTAGTGATCGCAGCATTGATTCTAGGCGGGTTATTGATGTTGGTCTTTAGCCGTCAGCATTACCAAGGACATTTTCCATTTCTGCGTAATCAGCACCAATAAGTATAATTAGCAGCACTAAAAAAGCGGCAACAGTTAGCACTGTTACCGCTTTTTTATTCGACTTTCTCATTCAAATAAGAACCTATAAACGGCCTTATTTCAACGTCGATTACTCAGCATCACCAAGTAATACTGATTCTAATGCGATTTCAATCATCTCATTGAACGTTAATTGACGCTCTTCAGAGGTTGTTGCTTCACCGCGTAGAATATGGTCAGAAACAGTACAGATAGTCAGTGCTTTAGCACCAAACTCTGCTGCTACGCCGTAAATACCAGCCGCTTCCATTTCAACACCAACAATGCCGTACTTATCCATTGTTTTGAAGAAATCAAAGTCTGGGTTGTAGAACAAATCTGCAGAGAAGATATTACCGACTTTAACTGGAATACCTTTTGCTTTTGCTGCATCGACTGCATTTTGTACCATACCGAAGTCAGCAATTGCTGCGAAATCGTGGCCACCAAAACGAATGCGGTTTACTTTAGAATCTGTTGATGCGCCCATGCCGATAACAACATCACGTAATTTAACGTCATCACGTACAGCACCACAACTACCGACACGGATAATTTTCTTCACGCCAAAGTCTTTAATCAACTCTGTCGCATAGATAGAACAAGAAGGAATACCCATACCGTGGCCCATAACAGAGATCTTACGACCTTTGTAAGTACCAGTGAAACCAAGCATGCTGCGTACGTTACATACTTCAGTCACATTCTCTAAGAATGTTTCTGCAATAAACTTAGCACGTAGTGGATCACCAGGCATCAGCACGACATCTGCAAAATCACCCATTTCAGCATTAATATGTGGAGTAGCCATCGTTATATCCTTTTGTTAATTGAATCAGTTATCAGTAGCACTCGCATTTACTCTCAATGTACCTTACTGATAACCAATAACCGCTATCATATAAACAACCACATTTTTATACTAATCAAGGCGATTAATCCAATGATTCCTCGCCTTGATGAGCAGAATAATAGTTGTTTATTCGTATTTATAGAAACGACTTACCGTAAGCCATATCAGAAGTACCAAAGTACTCAGCAAGGCTCTGGCCAATGTCAGCAAATGTTTCACGACGACCTAATGAACCTGACTTCACTTTTGGTCCAGTAACAATCACTGGAATATGCTCGCGAGTATGATCTGTACCCGGCCATGTTGGATCACAACCATGGTCAGCAGTAATAATTAGCACATCATCTTCTTTTAGCAAGGCTAAGATTTCAGGTAGGCGGCGGTCAAAGTACTCTAACGCTGCAGCATAACCTGCTACATTACGGCGGTGACCATATGCTGAGTCGA
This sequence comes from Photobacterium malacitanum, assembly GCF_900185615.1. Taxonomy (GTDB): domain Bacteria; phylum Pseudomonadota; class Gammaproteobacteria; order Enterobacterales; family Vibrionaceae; genus Photobacterium; species Photobacterium malacitanum. The sequence continues at coordinate 140,820 of NZ_FYAK01000007.1, read as the reverse complement.
AATCAACGAAGTTAGTAAATACGATACTGTTATCACCCGCTTGGTCAATTTGTGCTAGCGTTGCATCAAACAATGCCGGAATACCGGTTGCTTTTACTTTACGAGAAATACCACAACCCGCATAGATATCAGAAATCTTACCGATAGAAATCACTTCGCCTTGCTTTTCGTCAACCAACTTTTGCAGAATAGTTGCTGCAGGTGGCTCAAGAGACAAGTCGCGACGGTTACCCGTACGCTCAAACTGACCTTTACCAGCACCAGTAAATGGACGCGCAATAACACGGCCAATATTGTAATCTTCTAGTTCTTCACGAGCGATATGACAAAGTTCCATCAACTTATCAAGACCGTAAGTCTCTTCATGACATGCAATTTGGAATACAGAGTCAGCAGATGTATAGAAAATTGGTTTACCTGTTTGCATGTGCTCTTCACCCAAGTCATCCAATACTTGAGTACCAGATGCATGGCAGTTACCTAGGTAACCGTCTAAGCCTGCACGTGCAAGAATGCGATCAGTTAGTTCTTTAGGGAAACTATTGGTTTTATCACTGAAGTAGCCCCAATCAAACAATACTGGTACACCTGCAATTTCCCAGTGACCAGAAGGGGTATCTTTTCCTGATGAAATTTCTTTCGCGTGGCCGTAAGCACCTACGATTTCAACGTCACTGTCCATTCCTTCAGGAAAACTACCACATGATTCTTCACAGGCTTTTGCTAAACCTAGTTTGGTGAGGTTAGGCAAATGTAACGCGCCACTACGATCACCATTATCCGCTTCACCACGCGCACATGCTGCCGCAATATGACCCAGAGTATTTGCGCCTACATCACCAAAATTAACCGCATCTTCTGTCGCGCCAATACCAAAAGAATCTAAAACTAAAATAATTGAACGTTTCATTTTTGCTCCGTTATACATCTTGTTTGCCAATGCGACGGTATACTTCAGGGGTTGCTTCTGACGTTGTTTCTGCAACGGTAATATTAGCTCGTACTGCTTTCGCCGCTTCTTGCCATTGCGCTTCAGTGCGCGCATGTACCATTGCTAGTGGCGTATCTGCATACACTTCATCACCAAGACGAATCATATTTGATAGACCCACTGCATAATCGATGTTATCGCTAGCGACGCGACGACCACCCCCCATGCCAACAACAGCCATACCTAAACCACGCGTATCCATTGCAGTTGCAAAACCGGTTGTTTCAGCAAATACAGGTTTAATAATCTCTGCTTTATCAAGATAGTTATCATAATTATCGACAAAATCAGTTGGACCACCAAGACCTGCAACCATTTTGCCAAAACGTTCTGCTGCTTGACCATTATCTAACACTGCTTGAAGTTTGGCACGTGCTTGCGGTAAATCTGATGCAAGTTTACTGATAACTAACATTTCAGCACACAAAGCCATTGTTACTTCATATAGACGCGGATTACGGTATTCACCCGTTAAAAACTGTACAGCTTCACGTACTTCAAGCGCATTACCAGCTGTTGATGCCAATACTTGGTTCATGTCAGTCAATAACGCAGATGTACATGTACCTGCACCATTAGCAACCGCCACAATTGATTTTGCTAATTCTTCTGATGCTGCGTAAGTTGGCATAAATGCGCCAGAGCCTACTTTTACATCCATCACTAAGTAATCTAAACCTGCGGCTAATTTTTTAGACAAAATAGACGCAGTGATCAATGAAATATTATCCACTGTCGCTGTAACATCACGGGTTGCGTACACACGTTTATCAGCAGGGGCTAAATCACCTGTTTGACCGATAATTGCCACACCCGCTTCTTTGGTTACTTTACCGAACACTTCATTGCTTGGCGTAATGTTATAACCTGGAATCGATTCCAACTTATCTAATGTACCGCCAGTATGGCCAAGACCACGACCTGAAATCATTGGTACATAGCCACCACATGCCGCTACCATAGCGCCCAGCATTAAAGAGGTCACATCACCCACACCACCGGTTGAGTGCTTATCCACAATTGGACCATCGAAGTTCATATGGCCCCAATCAATCACCATACCAGAATCACGCATTGCACAGGTTAATGCGACCCGCTCATCCATAGTCATATCATTAAAATAAACCGCCATTGCAAATGCTGCGATTTGACCTTCAGAGACAGTGTTCTTCGCTACACCTTGAATGAAAAAATTAATTTCATCTGCTGTTAAAGCAATATTGTCGCGTTTTTTACGAATAATTTCTTGAGGTAAGTACATGACGATCCTCTTACTGGTATAGATTTCAATGGAGAAAATTAATTATCTAACGGTCAAATTGCGCTATTAAGTCGCCAAAATTTGCTTGCAAAAATCCGTCACTGATGACTAAACATCATTGATAAATACGGTTAAATAACCTAGATAATTGTCACTAATATAAAAAAATTAGTGTTAAGAAATAATAAGGTGGCATAACGCCACCTTATTCAAAGACGCTTAGTAGCCGCCTTGTGCTGCTTGCTCGCCTTCACCTAATGTGTGAAGTAAGTTAGCAAGTAGGCTTGATGCACCGAAACGGTAATGACGGCTATCAGCCCACTCATCACCAAGAATAGTGTTAGCCATTGCTAAGTATTGTTGTGCATCTTCAGCAGTACGCACACCACCAGCAGGCTTAAAGCCAACTGTTTTTTCTACGCCCATATCTTTAATCACATTTAGCATGATTTCAGCATATTCAGGTGTTGCGTTTACAGGCACTTTACCTGTTGATGTTTTAATGAAGTCAGCACCAGCATTAATACTGATTTCAGACGCTTGCTTAATAAGCGCTTCCGTTTTTAACTCACCAGTTTCGATGATAACTTTTAGTAGTACGTTATCGCCACATGCTGCTTTACATTGCTTCACAAGCTCAAAGCCTACTTCTGCATTGCCAGCCATTAGTGCGCGGTATGGGAATACTACGTCTACTTCATCTGCGCCGTAAGCTACAGCTGCTTTCGTTTCAGCAACAGCGATCTCAATGTCGTCGTTACCGTGTGGAAAGTTAGTCACGGTTGCAATACGTACATCTGGTGTACCTTGTTCACGTAGCTGCTTTTTAGCAACAGGAATAAAACGTGGGTAGATACATACTGCGGCAGTGTTACCAACAACTGTTTTTGCGTTCTTACACAGTGCGATCACTTTTTCATCAGTGTCGTCTTCATTCAATGTTGTAAGATCCATTAACTTTAGTGCACGTAATGCCGCAGCTTTTAAATCGCTCATGACTCTCTCCAGTCGTAATGTTTGATCGAGATAGCATCAATAATACTATCTGAATACTCGATATGAATTCAGCAGTGAACTCATCAATTTCACTGCGATGCAACGACATTGATTATCGCTGTCATCTATGAGCGGACGTTGTTCCTTGAAGACCCAGTTATCGCTTAGCATAATACTGGTTGCTATCCTTAGCACCGCGCGTGCGACCTAAGACAACGTTTCGTTGATCAACTTGTCTAGGTTTTACCTAACTTATAATATCAACTCAACCACGACTCGACCATTAAACTCGTGTTTCCTGTGGTGGATAATATGTTTACTGAAATAAATACTGCTATCGTAACTCATGCAACTTGATCATAAAAAAAGCCATTTATTGCATAACTTATTATTAATGATGCAAATAACAGCAATAATTTATTATCAATAATAGTGGTACTGTTTCTATCAGAGAATAATAACAGAGTGAAAATTTAGAAAGGCGAACGCAATCGATTTTATTACATTAAATTCGGTTAATTACGTTTAAACCCATACCAACTCACCAACCGTATAACAAAAAAAAGCGCCACCGCTAATGCGGTGGCGCTAATAATAGTCTGTTATTTATTGTTGCCGATATTATTACGCTGCAAGAGCAATAAATAGACCAGCAATCGTTGCAGACATAAGGTTAGATAACGTACCTGCTGCCACAGCCTTCATACCAAAGCGAGCGATTTCAGCACGACGTGTTGGTGCAAGGCTACCAATACCACCCAGTAGAATAGCGACTGAAGATAGGTTCGCGAAACCACACAATGCAAATGAGATGATCGCTTTAGTCTTATCTGACATTACCGCACCAGTCTCTGCTACTAACAGACCACCGTCAGCGACATCTTTCAGGTAAGGGGCAAAGTTTAGGTAAGCAACGAATTCGTTAACAACAATCTTTTGACCGATGAATGAGCCAGCAAGTTGTGCTTCGCCCCATGGCACACCGATTAGGAATGCAAGTGGTGAGAAGATGTAACCTAGAATTAATTCTAGTGTTAACTGAGGCATACCGAACCAACCGCCGATACCACCTAACATGCCGTTTACTAATGCGATTAGACCAATGAAGGCAAGTAGCATTGCGCCAACGTTTAGTGCTAGTTGCATACCTGATGACGCACCCGCAGCTGCTGCATCAAAAATGTTAGCTGGTTTTTCTTCAGCTTCATCAACGTTGTCACCTAGCTGCTCAATTGGCTGCTCAGTTTCAGGCTTGATGATTTTTGCAAATAATAGACCACCAGGTGCTGCCATGAATGACGCAGCAATCAAGTACTCTAGTGGTACACCCATTTGTGCGTAACCTGCTAGTACACCACCAGCAACTGACGCCAAACCACCACACATTACCGCAAATAGCTCAGACTGAGTCATCTTAGGTACGAATGGACGAATAACTAATGGTGCTTCTGTTTGACCAACAAAGATATTTGCTGTTGCAGACATTGATTCTGCATGTGATGTACCCAGTACTTTACGTAGTCCGCCACCAAGAATATTGATAACAACCTGCATAATGCCTAAGTAATAAAGCACGCTAATAAGCGCAGAGAAGAACACGATAACTGGCAGAACGCGTAAAGCGAAAACAAAACCGCCACCGCCGAACAGTTCAAACATCTTGTTTGAAGTCAGACCGCCAAATAAGAAGTTAATACCGTCATTACCGTAAGCAATAACGTTAGCAACTGCTTGTGACATACCGTACAGCACATCACGGCCTACAGGTACATAAAGTACAAATGCACCCAACAGGAATTGGATAGCAAATGCGCCACCAACAGTACGTAGATTGATCGCTTTACGGTTATCAGAAAGTAGTACAGCAATGAGTAGCAGTACCACCATCCCAACAAGGCTCATTAGCAGGCTCATGATTTATGGAATCCTATAGTTAAGTTTTGGCGTCTTGACAGTTCGGCTCTTTAAGAGTTGGCGCATTATACTCATGGAGTTAGCGATGATGTAATGCCAAGATCACAATTTATGAGGAAACTTCATGAATTAGAATTCGCTATTGTGATCGCTATCACAAATAAATCACGACGATATGCAAACGATTAGCGCAATCGTTTGGCTTTGGCAGCAAAATCACATCTTGATTTGAAATAATTCAGCCGTTGTTAAGGTTGTGACCTGTGCTATGTGCGCATATGTCTCGCCTCGAAGTTGCGCTAATACGGTCACAATATCAACTAACCGCTCGGGACGATTCGGTTGACCTTGATAGCCTGCAAGAGGCATATCTGGAGCATCAGTTTCCAATAACAGCGCTGATAACGGTAATTTAGTTATAGTAGCGCGAGTTTTCTGCGCTCGACTATAGGTAATTGTGCCACCAACGCCAATTTTGATACCAAGATCAACAAGCTGAGTTGCCTGTTGGTAACTGCCACTAAAACCATGATAAACACCTCCCGCTTTTGGTAACTGTTGGCGTAATAACTGCACCAATTCAGGAAACGCTTTACGACAATGTAATATCACGGGTAATTGATATTGATTCGCCAATATTAATTGTGCTTGTAGCCATTCAAGCTGTTGGTCACGATTAACATTTGCGACCGCAAAATCTAACCCACACTCACCAACGGCGACACAACGATAATCATCTTTAGCATGAGCAAGCTCAGTGGTTAACTCACTAACAACCTCGGCACTATGTTGATGACTAAAAAAAGGATGGATCCCTAAGCCATAATACAAGCCTGAGAATTGCTGACACAAACCGGCAACTGTACTCCAATTATTGTTGCCGACAGTTGGAATAATCACCGCTTTAACGCCAGCTTGCTGCGCTTGTGTCCACGCTTGAGCTGGATTTTCAGCAAAAGGGGCAAAATCAAAATGACAGTGACTGTCAATGATCACTGAGTTATTGCTCACTACAGACATAGTTTTCATCTCTATCAAGGCAAGTATTGTGGCTATTATTACTCAAATTAAAGCTCAAATACGCCATTCTTTATCTTTGTGAGTAATTCTCCTGTGGCTAGATTGAGTCTAAAGGTAAAATCAGCGACAATAGCGAATAACGCACTCCATTCAAAAAGAACATGCTAATGTCGCAAACACTATTTCAAGGCGAAGTATCGAAACGTCGTACTTTCGCTATCATCTCCCACCCCGATGCGGGTAAAACCACCATTACTGAAAAAGTACTGTTATTCGGAAACGCTATTCAGAAAGCAGGTACCGTAAAAGGTCGTGGTTCTAACCAGCATGCAAAATCTGACTGGATGGAGATGGAAAAAGAACGTGGTATCTCTGTTACTACTTCTGTAATGCAGTTTCCATACAACGAATGTCTGGTAAACCTACTTGATACTCCTGGACACGAAGACTTCTCAGAAGATACTTATCGTACTCTAACTGCCGTTGACTCATGTCTAATGGTTATCGATGCCGCTAAAGGTGTCGAAGATCGTACTCGTAAGTTAATGGAAGTTACTCGCCTACGTGATACGCCTATCGTTACTTTCATGAACAAATTGGACCGTGATATTCGTGATCCAATGGAATTGCTTGATGAAGTAGAAAATGAATTAGGTATGGCTTGTGCTCCTATTTCATGGCCGATCGGTTGTGGTAAAGAGTTTAAAGGTGTTTACCATATTCACCGTGATGAAACGATTCTGTACAGCACAGGTCAAGGCCATACGATTCAAGAACAACGTATCGTCAAAGGTATTGATAACCCTGAACTAGATGACGCTGTTGGTAGCGAGCTAGCAGAACAACTTCGTGAAGAGCTTGAGCTTGTACTTGGTGCTTCAAACGAATTTGATGAAGAACTATTTTTAGCCGGTGAACTAACACCTGTATTCTTCGGTACCGCACTAGGTAACTTTGGTGTTGACCATATGCTTGATGGCTTAACAGCATGGGCACCAGCGCCACTATCTCGCCAAGCCAACGAGCGTGAAGTAGAAGCGACAGAAGATAAGTTCTCAGGCTTTGTATTTAAGATCCAAGCCAACATGGATCCTAAGCACCGTGACCGTATCGCATTTATGCGCATTGTATCGGGTACTTACAATCAAGGTATGAAGATGAACCATGTTCGTACTGGCAAAAATGTAAGTATCTCTGATGCGGTAACCTTTATGGCTGGTGATCGTTCTCGCGCTGAAACGGCTTATGCGGGTGATATTATTGGTTTACATAACCACGGTACCATTCAAATTGGTGATACCTTCACTCAAGGTGAAAGCCTGAAGTTTGCAGGTATTCCTAACTTCGCACCAGAATTATTCCGTCGTATTCGCCTAAAAGATCCACTTAAGCAAAAGCAGCTATTAAAAGGTCTAGTACAGCTTTCAGAAGAAGGGGCAGTACAGGTATTCCGTCCACTACAAAACAACGATTTGATCGTGGGTGCGGTAGGTGTACTTCAGTTTGATGTGGTTGTTGCTCGTCTAAAAGCTGAATATAACGTTGAAGCGATCTATGAAGGCGTTAACGTTGCAACGGCGCGCTGGGTTGAATGTGATGATGCTAAGAAACTTGAAGAGTTTAAGCGTAAGAGTCAATCTAACCTAGCATTAGATGGTGGCGATAACCTCTCTTACATCGCACCAACCATGGTAAACCTAAACCTTGCTAAAGAGCGTTTCCCTGACGTTGATTTCCGTGCGACTCGTGAACACTAATCTTGTGACTGGTTATTAATATCAAAAAGGCCGTATTCAGATGAATACGGCCTTTTTATTCGTCTTTATTTATCGCTACTTTATAAGTAATTTAGCCAAAAGGCATAAACATATACGCCATAATCAACGCATCTTCACGACCATCGATAGCAGGGTAATAGTCAACCCGGCGATTAGTTTCATTAAATCCAGTTGCTTCATAGAGCTTATACGCACCGAGATTACTTTCGCGTACTTCTAACCAAATTTCTTCCGCTTGCTTGGCTGCCAATGCATCAATAAAACCATTGAGTAATAATTTACCGTAGCCTTTACGTTGCTGAGTAGGATCAATGGCAATATTCAATAACGTACCTTCCCCCGCAACCAATTGTCCAAAGCAATACCCTACCACTTGTTCGTCAACCACTAATACATAGTTCGCGGCAATACGGTTAGGCTCTTTACGGATCATCGATTCTGCCCACGGAAAGGTGTTAGCAGCTTGCTCGATGCGCCAAACATCATCGGTATGGTGTGGTTCTAATGGAATAATTTTATGCGTCATAACTACAAATCTGTTGCCATAATGCCTTCTTTAACGAGGGATCATTATGCATAAGTTTTAATGAGGCCGAATTCAGTACCTGACACCCCGTAGGGTGCGCTCCTTGGCAACCCGCAAACCAACACCAGGTTAAATGGTGCTCTGCGATTTGATCAAGTGCCGATAGCGGCAAGGATAATGCTTGCTCTGGGGTCAATTTCATACTTGATAAAATTCGCCCAAATAACCAAGCATCATGTTCATTCAATTCCTCAGCCGTAATAAAAAGCAGCTTACACTCAGCGGGTAGATTGATCACAGGCAGCACTTGATTAGGAAAAAGCTCAGGCTTTCGCACTTGCCAATAAGTGATCCCCATTTCCTGTAACACCTGAATATCGCGTTGCTTCATACCCTACCTGCTATGGAATATAAATGGAGGCTGATCCTAGCAAATCCGCACTGGTTTGTACTCATAAACTATCATCTTCTGTTCCTAATGGCTTAAAAACAACAATGCCGACACTATGTCGGCATTATATTTACTCATCAGTCATTAAATTGAATACTTAATCATGGTAACGCTGTGCTAAGGCATCTGCTGCAACCATCGCGTGATAAACGCGATCAGCATTTACTTTAACCGCCATGTTGCACATAGTATCACCTTCAGCGCAGGCAATTTCAGCCACTTGACGCCATTCAGATTCCACCATTTCTTTAATGCCGAAATCAGCTAACGTTAATGGTAAGCCTGCGGTTTTCATCACGTAAATAACGTTTTCAATTTCTTCAGTATCGGCTTTTTCTAACACTAATTGCGTTAATAAACCAAACGCCACTTTTTCACCATGTTGAATATGGTGTAATTGTGGAAGTGAAGACATACCGTTACTGACTGCGTGTGCAGCCGCTAAACCGCCTGATTCAGCACCAATACCACTTAAGTAAATCGTTGCTTCGACCATTTCCTCTAATGCAGGAGTCACCACATGACGACGCGCGGCATCCATTGCCATTTCTACGTTTTCAACAATCAACTCATAGCACATTAATGCCATACCCAACCCGGTACGTGATACCCGTTTTTGAACAAGGTTTAAACCGTCAGCATAACAACATGCACGTGCTTCAAAGAAAGTCGCTAGCGCATCACCAATACCTGCAGCAAAGAATTTAGTTGGCGCAGCAGCAATAATTCCAGTATCAGCAATAACAGCATCTGGGTTTTGTGGTAGGAATAAGTAACGGTCAAATTCGCCATCATCTTTGTATACAACTGACAACGCTGTACAAGGTGCATCCGTAGAAGCAATGGTTGGAAAAATAATCACCGGAATATGAGCAAAATGCGCCACAGCTTTCGCAACATCCATGGTTTTACCACCACCGATACCGACCACAACATTAGCGCCAACACGTTTAACTATTTCATGGATACGACCAATTTCAGTATCAGTACATTCATATTGAAATTGTTCTGCATGAGCAGTAATACCCGCTTGTTGTAATACCGGTAAAGCTTCAGTTGTGACTTTATTAAGAATAAATTCATCGCAAATCAATAAGGCATTATTACCAAAATCTTTAATAAATCCATCTAACTGTGGTAACAGGTTTTGGCCGATAATAAATTTTTTAGGTGAGGTAATACTACGTGGGATCATTGCTGCTATTCCTTAGAATTATTTATTAGCAATAAAATACCACCACCAAATATGAACCCAAATGGCAAATAAAGAGTTCTTACTTCCCAATATTAAAACAATTACACTTATTTATTAATAACTTATGAATAGAAACCAAAAAACTGCAATCTGAGCTTAATCTCTGATTGCAGCTTTTTTTATCGCCAAGAGTCAAATTTTATTATGCTAACGCATTAAACTCTTCGCAATATTCAACCAAACCTTGATGTTGTTGCACGCTGCCAGGTGCAATTTCTAGCACCATAAAAGCCTCTTCGGTTTCTGGCCAGCGGCACGTTAGTCCATACTGCAGAGCAGCTTGATAACCTGCACGGTGATAATAATTAGGATCGCCTAATACCACCACTGCCGGATAATCAAAATCAGCTAACGTCGCTTGTGCTTCTGCTAATAATGCTAAACCAACCCCTTGCAGGCGATGATCTTCATGTACCGCTAGCGGCGCAAGACCTTGCCAGTTAGTTTCTTGTCCAGCCACTGTGACCGGACTAAAAAAAGCATGACCAATCACTTCACCTTCATCAGTACAAGCGACCAATGATAACGTGCGGCAACCATTTTCACGTAGACGCATCACTAAATTAGCTTCAGCATCAGTCTCAAAAACGGTTTTTAATAATCGATCTATCAATAAAATATCAGCAGGTGCTTCAGATCTAATGAGCATGTATAACCTCGTTCTCAATCACGTTAGCCTGCATTCCCTGATGAATAAAATCAGCTGATTGCTGTAACACAAATTTTACTGGAGCAGGCAGAGAATCAAGATCGATACTGTCCATCAGATTCTTTACTTCCAATCCCAACTCGGTGTCACCTTCAATACGAAGACGACGTTGAAAGAACAGTGTATCAGGATCTTCTTTACGGGCAGCAATTAACACTAAGTCATTACACTCACCACTAAAGCTCACATCATGATGTTCACAGTGCTCTGCAACCACTAACTTTTCATCTTGATAGCTAATAAACCACTGTAATTCTAAATCACGCACTTCTACTTTTAACCAGCGATCTTCAAGGAACTCAAAATCACCGTCTTCTAATGCTTCTTTAAAAACCATTGCTAAGCCATCTAGCATCATTTTCTTTTGAATAGCGAACGGGGTCAGTTTTGCAGGGACGCGTAATAATGCCGGACCATGTTGAACCAATTTTTTTCTAAGTTGAGCAATCACTATGTGTATTCCTGTTTAAAATCGAACGCTAAAAATGGATTGTATGGCAATCTTGGCCATGAGTTTTATGCCTTGAGTCAAAAAAAAGTAACTGCATCGCTAAAACTGGGCATTATTTTGTTAATAAACATTATATTTCCCCCAACTAACATTTACACTGCTGGTAGCTAAACTTCACCTTATCATTAATATCTCAATATAGCGTCAAGGATCAGACATTCATGCACCTAGAGCAACTTGACTATTGGTTTCCATTACTGACAAATAATAGTCCTTTCCTATTTGCTATTCTTGATGACCAGCACAACTATTGTCATGTTAATGAACGTTACTGTGATATCAGCGGTAAACCACAGCATCAATTGCTCGGTAGTAACGATACCGACACCCTCGGCAATTATTATTACCAATGCTTAAAACCCTATTATGATCGTGCTTTTAAAGGAGAAGTGATTGAGGCTGAAATTATCATTGATGACACCTCTCAGCACACCAGTTTGCATATTAGTCTGGCGCCATTAGCTAATATTAACGGTAATATCAGCCACATTATTTTACATTCGATCGATACTTCAGAACGGCATATTCTAATTAATTCTTTACAAGAAGCAGAACACCAACTCAACCAACTACAAAATTTAATGACCGACGGTATGTGTGTGGTTGAAAAAAACATCATCATGAATGCTAATCAACGGGCGGTTGAGTTACTCGCAATGGCGTCAAAAAATGCATTACTGGGACAATCGCTGAGTAATGTATTGCTGAATAACAAGCAGCAGCCTTGTGACAGTAAACAGCTAGAGCACCTCAGCCATAATAATAATCAGCATTATTATGCCGCCCATGGTGAGAATAATTCACCACTGTTATTAGCAACCACCCCCATTACCATAATGGGCGAAACAGCACTATTAATAAAACTCACCGCCACCACCCACACTGATGACCAACAACATAAAATCGAACAATTGATGCAGCTTGATCCACTAACAGGACTTTATAACCGCTATGGTTTTAGCCGCCAGTTAGATTTATTAATGAAAGCGAATACACCGCTATTTATGCTGTATATCGACATTGATAACTTTAAAAATATCAATGATTCATTAGGGCATCATATTGGCGATAAAGTACTGCAAGAAATTGCGCAACGGCTGCAACAGCTACTGCCTAAAAATGCCCTCATTGGTCATTTGAGTGGCGATGAATTTGCGGTACTGGTTACACATCCAGAACATGAAAATAGTGGTGAAATAATTGCAGAGCAGATCATTGCCTTAGTTAACCAACCTTTTGATTTACGCTATTTTAGTAAACACCTTGCTTGCTCTATTGGCATGGTGAAATCGCCAGGAAATGGCCATGATGCACGCATGATGCTACAAAATGCTGATACTGCGATGTATGAAGCCAAAGACCGTGGTCGAAATCGATTAGTGGTCTTCAGTGACGCCATGAGTAAAGAAGCCCGCATGCGTTTATGGCTTGAAATTGAACTTCAAAAAGCGCTGCAAAATAACGGCCTCGAAGTGTGGTATCAACCTAAGGTCAATGCTAAAAGCTTTGACATTGATGGCGCTGAAGCATTAGTTCGCTGGAAGCATCCTGTTGAAGGCTACATCAGTCCAGCGCAGTTTATTCCCGTTGCTGAGCGCTCAGGTCTTATTGAACAATTAGGCCGAGTGGTGATGCGAGAAGTGTTTACCACCGTTAACCAATGGAAAAAACAACAACTTTTAAAAGGTCGTGTCGCGATTAACTTATCATCTCAACAATTTGAAAACCCTAAGTTAATCAGTTTTGTTGATCAACTGCGCCAGCTAACCGGGATTAATGCGGCTGACTTTACCTTTGAGCTCACAGAAAGTACGGTAATGAGTGACGGTGAGCATACGATTCAGATGTTAAATGCCATTAAACAACAAGGATTTGCGTTATCTATTGATGACTTTGGTACCGGCTATTCTTCCCTGTCTTATTTAGCTCGTTTTCCCCTTGATGAACTTAAAATTGATCGCGCATTTATTAAAGACATTGATACCATTCCCAAACAAATTACTCTGATTGAAAATATCATCAATTTAGGCAAGTCACTTAATATGAGTGTGGTGGCAGAAGGCATTGAGACCCGTCAACAAGCAACCCTACTGTCAAACCTTAATTGCGACTATATTCAAGGGTTTCATTTTCACCGCCCGATGCCTAAACAAGAGCTTGAGCAATTGTTATTAAAAGAAAAAATTTATCTCAACGGTTGATATCAGTCTAAAAATGCGATCATTTAGTAACAATTTTATTGTTTTATATCAACAAAACCTGCCTAGCATCAAGATCTATAACAATAAACACTTTTACTATAATGGCATCGCTTTTATGCAAAGATTGGATAATAAAAAAACATGGAGCTTCTTTGCCCAGCTGGCAATTTACCAGCGTTAAAAACAGCTATTGATAATGGTGCAGATGCGGTTTATATCGGTTTTAAAGACGATACTAACGCTCGCCATTTTGCGGGATTAAACTTCACTGATCGCAAACTTGAAAAAGCTGTGCAATATGTAAAAGATCATGATCGTAAATTGCATGTTGCTTTAAATACTTTTGCCCATCCTGATGGTTTTAGTCGTTGGACCAAAGCCGTCGATAATGCAGCAGCCATGGGCGTGGATGCACTGATTGTGGCTGATATCGGTGTGCTTGAATATGCTGCCACTACCTACCCTGATTTAGAATTACATCTTTCAGTACAGGCGTCAGCCACCAACACTGCTGCGATTGAATTTTATCAACAAAACTTCAATATTAAGCGAGTGGTATTACCGCGCGTACTGTCGATACACCAAGTAAAGCAGCTAGCACGTAATACTGATATGCAGCTAGAAGTTTTTGCTTTTGGTAGCTTGTGCATTATGTCTGAAGGTCGCTGTTATTTATCTTCTTACATGACAGGTGAATCACCTAATACTGTTGGTGCTTGTTCACCCGCTAAGTATGTTCGCTGGCAAGAAACGCCACAAGGGCTAGAATCACGCTTAAATGAAGTGCTCATTGATCGCTATGCAGCGGGCGAAAATGCGGGTTACCCAACCTTATGTAAAGGTCGATTTGATATCAATATTGAAGGTAATAACAAACGCTTTCATGCACTAGAAGAGCCTACTAGTCTTAATACCTTAGAGATTCTACCTGAGCTGTTTAAAGCCAATATTGCATCGGTTAAGATTGAAGGCCGTCAACGTAGCCCTGCGTATGTAGAACAAGTGACTCGCACTTGGCGTGCTGCGATTGACCACTACTTAGCAAACCCAGAAGGCTACAGTGTTAATCCAGCCTGGAACGCATGCCTAGGTAATTTATCTGAAGGTAAACAAACAACATTAGGTGCATACCACCGTAAATGGCAATAAAGGATCATTAATGAAATATTCACTTGGGCCATTGCTTTACTTTTGGCCTCAGCATGATGTTGAAACGTTTTATCAACAAGCCAAACACAGCAACGTTGATGTGATTTATTTAGGGGAAACCGTGTGCTCTAAACGTCGAGCACTAAAACCTGCCCAATGGATCGATATCGCTAAAGAGCTCGCAGCAAATGGCAAGCAGGTTGTGCTATCAACCATGGCACTGCTAGAAGCACCTAGCGAAGTCAACATCATGAAAAAATATATCGATAATGGCGACTTTATTGTTGAAGCTAACGATGTATCTGCAATTCAACTGGCCTCACAAAGCAAGGTACCCTTTGTAGTAGGGCCTGCGGTAAATTGCTATAACGCTCAAACGTTGAAGTTGTTTGCGAAACAAGGCATGACTCGTTGGTGTATGCCTGTTGAGCTGTCTCGTGATTGGTTACTTAACACGCTAACCGAGTGCGAAAAACTTGGAATACGTCAACAATTTGAAACTGAAGTCTTTAGCTATGGCTACCTTCCATTAGCTTACTCCGCACGCTGCTTTACTGCTCGTGCTGAAAATAAAGCCAAAGATGATTGTGAAACTTGCTGTATTAAATATCCGCAAGGGATCACCGTTAACAGCCAAGAAGATCAAAAAGTCTTCACTCTTAATGGCATTCAAACTCAATCCGGTTACTGTTATAACCTGATCAATGATTTGAAAGGCATGAAAGATATGGTCGATGTGGTTCGATTAAGCCCAATGGGACTTGATACCCTGACACTGATTGATGATTTCCGTGCCAATGAACAAGGTGATATTCGTCATCCACTTGCTGATGGCCATCAATGCAATGGTTACTGGCATAACCTCGCCGGATTGGATATTCGCTAGAGATTCGGGATTCGAGGTTCGAGATTTGAGGTTCGAGGTTCGAGGTTCGAGGTTCGAGGTTCGAGATTCGAGATTCGAGATTCGAGGTTCGAGATTTGAGGTTCGAGATTCGAGATTCGAGATTCGAGATTCGAGGTTCGAGATTCGAGATTCGAGGTTCGAGATTTGAGGTTCGAGATTTGAGGTTCTAGATTCGAGGTTCGAGGTTCGAGGTTCGAGGTTCGAGATTTGAGGTTCGAGGGTCGAGGGTCGTTTAGAGTAAAAAATAGCCGCTAATCATAGCGGCTATTTTTATAGAACATGATTATGACGATACATTTGGAGAAGTTAACGCTACAGGTGCTGCATTTTGCTCTGCGGTAAAAATACGATTTAATTCAAGTAACGATAGTCGATGTTCAATAAACTCATACACATTGCCTGATAAGGCCAATTTATAAAGCATGATCGCCGTCGAATAATCTTGCTGCTGTTGATAACGTTGAGCCAGATAAAAATACCCTTCTGTCAATCGCAGTGATAATTGCTCGTTATCTTTACTCTGCTCGGCAATATCAGTTAAAAACTGATCTTCACTGACTTCACCAAGATACATCCGCACAATCTGCCAGCCCCAATCTTTTTTATCGCTGGCGCTATAACGTTGTTGAAGCAAAGCCTGTGCTTGCTGTGGCACGAATTTCAAATCATTGATATACAGCCAGATCACACGGTAAGGATCATTAATATCCTGCTGATAATGCGGTAATAAATCATCGTTAGCGAGCTCATAACGCTCACCGTAATACAATGCGATACCGCGATTACGATGTGCATAAGGATGATCTGGAGCTAAATCCAGCGTTGAATCAAATGACTCATAAGCAGAATCAAACATCCCCATTTGCGTAAATATCACCCCTGCAACATTAAATAAATCGGGTTGATTTGGGTTTAAGGTTAACGACTTATTAAAGTCTAACCGCGCTAAATCGCGTAAACCTAAACTGTCATGCAATAAACCACGATCATAATAAATAGTCGCTAAGGTTGCTTGAGGTATATTAGGCTGCTTTAATATTTGCTCAATCCGTGCCAACTGAATCTGCTGCGGCAAACTTGGTTGATAAGGGATCGCCATTGGCGGATGGCTCCATGTTGTTGGCATGACCGAACATCCGCTTAGCATCAATGCAGATGCAATTACAACATATTGAAGGTGGCGTATTATCAACTCAATTCTCCCTGTGACATCAATGACGATCCAACGTCTATGATAATATTTAGATCAAAAAAAAGGGGCTATTAAGCCCCTTTATATCATGATATTAGCAAAACGCTTAGCCTTGTGGCTGCTCGTCTTGTGCAGGAGCTGCGGCTGGCGCTTCTACTGCTTCTTTCATGCTTAGACGAATACGGCCTTGACGGTCGATTTCAAGAACTTTAACTTGAACTTCTTGACCCATCTGTAGGTAATCAGACACTTTCTCTACACGATCTTGTGAAATTTGAGAAATGTGAACTAGACCTTCTTTTGCACCGATAACTGATACAAACGCACCGAAGTCAACGATACGCATTACTTTACCAGTGTAAACACGGCCAACTTCAACGTCTGCAGTGATTTCTTCGATACGACGGATTGCTTCTTGTGCAGCAGTTCCTTCAGTCGCAGCGATCTTCACTGTACCATCATCTTCGATTTCGATTGTAGTACCAGTTTCTTCAGTTAGTGCACGAATAACTGCACCACCTTTACCGATCACATCTTTGATCTTCTCTGGGTTGATCTTCATCATGTGAATGCGAGGAGCAAACTGAGAGATCTCTTCACGAGGAGTATTGATTGCATTATCCATTACGCTAAGGATGTGCTTACGCGCGCCTTTAGCTTGGTTAAGTGCAATTTCCATGATCTCTTTAGTGATACCTTCGATCTTGATATCCATCTGAAGTGCTGTGATACCGTCATCAGTACCCGCTACTTTAAAGTCCATGTCACCTAGGTGGTCTTCGTCACCAAGAATGTCAGAAAGAACAACGAAATCATCGCCTTCTTTCACTAGACCCATTGCGATACCAGCAACAGATGCTTTAATTGGCACACCAGCGTCCATAAGTGCTAGCGACGTACCACATACAGAAGCCATTGAAGATGAACCGTTAGATTCAGTGATTTCTGATACTACACGTACAGTGTATGGGAATTCGTCAACAGATGGCATTACCGCTTGAATACCACGCTTCGCCAACTTACCGTGACCAATTTCACGACGCTTAGGCGAACCAACAAAACCCGTTTCACCTACACAGTATGGAGGGAAATTGTAGTGAAGAAGGAAGTGATCTTTCTTCTCACCCATGATGCTATCAAGGATTTGAGCATCACGTTGTGTACCCAATGTTGCAGTAACAAGTGCTTGAGTCTCACCACGTGTAAATAGTGAAGAACCGTGAGTACGTGGAAGTACACCAGTACGTACGTCTAGCGCACGAACCATGTCTTTTTCACGACCATCGATACGTGGGTGACCAGCAATGATACGGCCACGTACAACTGTCTTCTCAAGATCGTGGAAGATAGTGTGAATTTCTTTCGCGTTTGCTTCAACATCTTCAGCAAGAATTGCGTCATTTACTTCAGCAGCAATCTCATGAATACGGTCGTAACGCGCCATTTTCTCTGTGATTTGGTAAGCTTCAACAAGCTTAGCTTCTGCAAGTTCAGCGATCTTAGTTTTAAGTGCTGTATTTTCTTCTGGCGCAGTCCAATCCCAAGCAGGAGTCGCAACTTCAGCTGCAAACTCATTGATTGCATTGATAACAGTTTGTTGTTGGTCGTGACCAAATACAACCGCTTGTAGCATTTGCTCTTCAGATAGACGGTCAGCTTCTGACTCAACCATCAATACTGCATCTTTAGTACCAGCAACAACAAGATCTAGACGGCTTGTTTCTAGCTCGTCATTACTTGGGTTTAGAACGAATTGATCGTTAATGTAACCCACACGTGCTGCACCAATAGGACCATTGAATGGAATACCAGAAATAGCAAGTGCTGCAGAAGTACCAATCATTGTAACCATATCAGGGTTAACAGCAGGGTTTACAGAAACCACTGTTGCAATAACTTGTACTTCGTTTTTGAAATCGTCAGGGAATAACGGACGGATTGGACGGTCGATTAGACGTGCAGTCAGTGTTTCACCTTCAGAAGGACGGCCTTCACGCTTGAAGAAACCACCAGGGATTTTACCTGCAGCGTAAGTACGCTCTTGGTAGTTCACTGTTAGCGGGAAGAAGTCTTGGCCTTCTACTGCTGTTTTCTTACCAACAACAGAAACAAACACTGATGTGTCGTCCATGCTAACCATTACTGCAGCAGTCGCTTGACGTGCTATAACACCAGTCTCAAGAGTAACCGTGTGGTTACCGTACTGGAAAGTCTTTACGATAGGATTCACGTGAATTTCCTTAAATATATTCCGCTTTCTATTTGCGGGTCAATTATAACCAACACAAACATAAGCGTCATGTAATTGATGTCCACTTTATTATGATTTCACGTATCGCGACTAATCAAAGTTCTCAGATAACGAAAACTTTTATTAGCCGCGACCTGAAGGTCGACGAAAACGACTCGCAAAGCCATAAAGTAGTGGATATTTGCAGTTATTTACTCGGCACCTATCATATCTCTGCCTAAGCATTCATACAACAAACTTGAGCTTAACTCCGATACAGATAGTAGACGAAATTAGAAAAGATGACAGGAAGACGAATCAATAATAGCGGTATTAGCAATAAAAAGAGCAGATAAAAAGAAAGGAGCCTAGGGCTCCTTTCTTAAAGCAATCTTAGCGACGTAGGCCTAGACGCTTGATCAAGTCTTGGTAACGATCTAGGTTTTTACCTTTTAGGTAATCTAGAAGCTTACGACGACGAGAAACCATACGTAGTAGACCGCGACGGCTGTGGTGGTCGTGCTTGTGGTTAGCAAAGTGACCTTGAAGGTGGTTGATTTGCGCTGTTAAAAGTGCAACCTGAACTTCAGGAGAACCAGTATCATTTTCACATTGTGCGTAATCTGCAACGATTGCTGCTTTAGTTTCTGCATTCAGAGACATAACTCATTCCTAATACAAGATGTTTTAATTTGTGCCGCCAATCTCTGATTCAGCTGACACCCAAGCCGCGGATTATACTGATCAGCGGTACGAACTACAAGCGAATAATTAACCAGCGTTATTTTTAATCTCAAACAACTTCTTTACCCTAATCAAGCTGATTAATGGTTGACGGTTAATTGTGATTTACTGGCGTCATTATTGCTGTTGTTCGTTTGCCATTACACGCTTTGGAGCCAACATGCCTTTTGCATCAATGGTACCAACACCAATAAATTCAGCACTACCGCCAACGGTAATACGTACTAATGTACCTTCAGCGGGAACCACTTCAGCAGCAACAGGATTACCGTGTAGAACATGAACCGCAGCTTCTGCGGTGATATTCACTGCGGGTAAATCTTGTACAGCTGTATCCGTTGGCAATAATAACGCATCTAATACTGTACCAGGTTCAACATCGTTAGCTTTAGCGTCATCAAGCATCGCTTGTAACTGCTCAATGGTTACCATGCGATCATACGGGAAGTTAGAAACACCGGTACGACGCAACATAATAACGTGAGCACCACAACCTAGCATTTCCCCCAAATCATCAACGATAGTACGAATATACGTTCCTTTTGATACATGAAGTTCCATTTCAACTTCATTGTTATCAAACCGCAATAACTCAACCGAATACACTGTGATCTTACGCGACTCACGAGGAATTGAGATCCCTTCACGCGCGTATTCATACAACTTACGGCCTTGGTATTTTAATGCAGAGTACATTGATGGAATTTGATCGGTCGTGCCGCGAAAACGATCGATACATGCTTCAAGCTGATCGCGATCAACATTAACCGCACGGGTCTCAACCACTTCACCATCAGAATCAGACGTATCGGTACGTTCACCTAATTTGGCGATCACACGATAACGTTTATCAGAATCTAATAAGAATTGTGAAAATTTGGTCGCTTCACCAAAACAAAGCGGTAACATGCCCGTCGCTAAAGGATCAAGCGCACCGGTATGGCCCGCTTTTTGTGCAAAAAAGATACGTTTTACTTTTTGCAGGGTATCGTTAGAACTAATGCCGGTTGGTTTATCAACCAAGATCACACCGTTAATTGGACGACCTTTACGACGACGTGCCATGCTTATTCCTCGCCTTTTTCTACTTCGTCTTCATCACCACGACGATCTTCATCGTCACGTACCGCTTTTGATACTAGGTTAGAAATACGCATACCTTCGGTTAACGATTGATCGAAAATAAAGTTAAGCTCAGGTGTCACACGTAGGCGAATTTCTTTACCTAGTAGTGAACGAATGTAAGGTGACATTTCACGTAGTGCTGCCAAGCTGCCTTCTGCAGTTTGCTCACCAATTGGAAAGAAAGTTACATAGATTTTGGCGTAGTTCATATCACGCGATACATCAACACTTGAGATTGTTGTCATTGCGATCGCTGGATCTTTGATTTCACGCTGTAAAATCACTGCTAATTCTTTTTGTAGCTGTTGTGCTACACGTTGGGTGCGGCTAAATTCTTTTGCCATTGTCTTGCTCTCTCTAAGAATAATGCTCTTGAAAGAATGGGGAGCCGAAGCTCCCCATTATCATTATCATGTTGAAAAACAACTATCTACACTGATTATTAGTCAAGTGTACGTTGGATTTCAATAATTTCGAATACTTCGATCTGGTCGCCAACGCGAACGTCGTTGTAGTTCTTAACGCCGATACCACACTCGTAACCGTTCTTAACTTCAGCAACGTCATCTTTAAAGCGACGTAGTGACTCAAGCTCACCTTCGTAGATAACTACGTTTTCACGTAGAACACGAATAGGGTTGTTACGCTTAATAGTACCTTCAGTTACCATACAACCAGCGATTGCGCCGATCTTAGGTGACTTAAATACGTCACGTACTTCAGCAAGACCAATGATCTCTTGCTTGAACTCAGGAGCCAGCATACCGCCCATCGCCGCTTTAACTTCGTCGATTAGTTGGTAAATGATTGAGTAGTAACGTAGATCTAGGTTTTCATTTTCGATTGTTTGACGCGCAGACGCATCAGCACGAACGTTGAAACCAAGAATGATAGCGTTAGAAGCTGCTGCAAGTACTGCATCAGTTTCAGTGATTGCACCAACACCTGAACCTACGATGCTCACTTTAACTTCATCAGTTGAAAGTTTACGTAGTGAGTCAGCGATTGCTTCAACAGAACCTTGAACGTCAGCTTTAAGCACAACGTTTAGTTCAGCAACTTCACCAGCTTCCATGTTAGCAAACATGTTTTCTAGTTTAGCTTTTTGTTGACGTGCTAGTTTAACATCACGGAATTTACCTTGACGGTAAAGTGCAACTTCACGTGCTTTACGCTCATCACGTACAACAGTCGCTTCGTCACCTGATGACGGCACACCAGAAAGACCAAGGATCTCAACAGGAATAGATGGACCTGCTGATTCGATTTCTTGACCTTGTTCGTTGCGCATTGCACGAATACGACCATGCATTAGACCACAAAGAACGATATCGCCCTTGCGCAATGTACCTTCTTGAACAAGTACTGTTGCAACTGGACCACGGCCTTTATCAAGACGAGATTCAATAACAACACCAGATGCCATGCCTTCTTCAACTGCTGTTAGCTCAAGAATTTCTGACTGAAGAAGAATGGCTTCTAATAGACCATCGATGTTAGTACCTTGCTTCGCAGAGATGTGAACAAACATGTTGTCACCGCCCCACTCTTCAGGCATAACGTCGTATTGAGCTAGCTCATTCTTCACGTTATCTGGGTTTGCATCTTCTTTATCGATCTTGTTTACCGCAACGATCAAAGGTACACCTGCCGCTTTTGCGTGCTGGATTGCTTCGATTGTTTGTGGCATTACACCATCGTCTGCAGCCACGACTAGTACAACGATATCTGTCGCTTGAGCACCACGAGCACGCATAGCTGTAAACGCTGCGTGTCCTGGAGTATCAAGGAAGGTAATCATACCGTTTTCAGTTTCAACGTGGTAAGCACCAATGTGCTGTGTAATACCACCGGCTTCGCCTGAAGCAACGTGTGCTTTACGAATGTAGTCAAGTGTTGATGTCTTACCATGGTCAACGTGACCCATGATAGTAACAACTGGCGCACGAGAGACTTTGATTAGATCTAAGTCGTTACGATTAGAAAGAATCGCTTCTTCCAATTCGTTTTCTTTGCGTAGAATTACTTTGTGACCCATTTCTTCAGCAACTAATGTTGCTGTTTCTTGGTCGATAACTTGGTTGATAGTCGCCATAGCGCCCATCTTCATCATCACTTTGATAACTTCAACGCCCTTAACAGACATTTTGTTAGCTAGTTCTGAAACCACGATAGTTTCGCCAATAACAACATCTTGCTTAGCAACTTGTGCTGTCTTATCGAAGCCATGTTGCATTGAAGCAGGTTTGTTCATTTGTGGCTTACCGCGACCACGTTGGTTACGACCGCCACGGCCACCACGTTCGTCTTGCTTAGCCGCTGGCTTTTTCTTTTTACGACGGCGAGAAGTTTCTTCTTTGCGGTCTTGTTCATCTTCTGCAGCACGAGCATAGGTAGATGTCGTTGTATGGTAATCAGATTTTTCCATACTTACTGCTTGCTCAGGTTTTACCCCGTTTTTCTCGTTCTGTTCTGCCATTTTGCGAGCCTCTTCTAGCTGACGCTGACTTTCTTCTTCGGCTTTTCGCTTGGCTTCCTCTTCCAGACGACGCTGTAGTACTTCAGCATCTAACTTAGCCTGTTTGTCAGCGGCAATGCGCTTAGCTTTTTCCTCAGCTTTACGCTTATCCTGTTCGGTACGATTCGCTTTATCCTCAGCGGCACGCTTTAATTTCTGTTCTGCTTCACGCTTAGCAGCTTCTTCTGCTTTACGCTGCTCTTCAGCTTTACGTAGGGCAGCTTCCTCTGCACTACGTTTTGCTGCTTCTTCTGCGGCTTGTTTGGCAATCATGTCAGCTTCACGTTGCGCTTTTGCTTCTGCTTCGCGCTTAACAGCTTCTTCCGCTGCACGTTGTTCATCCTCTAGTGCTGAACGTTTCACGTAGGTGCGCTTTTTGCGCACTTCTACCTGAACATTTTTGCTCTTGCCACCACTGCCAGACACACTTAGTGTACTTCGTGTCTTACGCTGCAGAGTCAGACGAGTCGGAGCGCCGTCAGTATTGCCGTCACTACCATGCTCCTTTTGGAGATGGTTAAGTAACGCCTGTTTTTCGGTTTGGCTTACATTTGCATCAACATTCTTAGCTATCCCAGCATCTGAAAACTGTTGAAGTAAACGGTCAATCGGCGTACCAATTTCTTCCGCCAATGTTTTAACGGTAACCTCTGACATAATGCTCCTCCCTTGCTTTATTTTTTATTACGCTTCGTCGCTGAACCAGCAAATATTACGCGCAGCCATAATTAGCTCACCCGCTTTTGCTTCGTCCACGCCTTCAATGTCGGTCAAGTCATCAGTTCCTTGATCAGCAAGATCTTCAAGCGTACAAATACCTTTTGCTGCAAACTTAAACGCTAATTCGCGCTCAAGACCTTCCAGACTTAATAAATCTTCAGCTGGTTCTACACCATCAAGCGATTCTTCTTTAGCAAGCGCTAGCGTAGTCAATGCCGCTTTTGCACGGCTACGTAATTGCTCAATAGTCTCTTCATCAAGACCATCAATATCCATTAACTCACTTAATGGAACGTAAGCAATTTCTTCTAGTGTAGTAAAGCCTTCTTCTACCAATACAGTGGCAAAGTCTTCATCAATATCAAGGTGCTTAGTGAACACTTCAATTGATGCTTGTGCTTCTGCTTGGTGTTTTTTCTGTAGATCTTCAACCGTCATTACGTTTAGTTCCCAGCCAGTAAGCTGTGATGCTAGACGTACGTTTTGACCGTTGCGACCAATCGCTTGTGCCAGATTGTCTTTCTGTACTGCGATATCCATTGTGTGGTTGTCTTCATCAACAATGATTGAATCAACTTCCGCAGGTGCCATTGCATTGATCACGTATTGTGCAGCATTTTCATCCCACAATACGATATCAATACGCTCGCCGCCAAGCTCACTAGAAACAGCTTGAACACGTGCGCCACGCATACCAACACACGCACCCACTGGGTCAATACGCTTATCGTTAGTTTTTACTGCAATTTTTGCACGAGAGCCAGCATCACGTGCTGCGCCCATTAGCTCAATCAGTTCTTCGCCCATTTCAGGCACTTCAATGCGGAATAGCTCAGATAGCATTTCTGGCTTAGAACGCGTCATGAATAACTGGAAACCACGTGCTTCAGGAGCAACTTTGTAAAGTAGACCACGAACACGGTCGCCTGGACGGAAGTTTTCACGAGGAAGTTGATCATCACGTTGGATAACCGCTTCTGCGTTGCTACCTAAATCAATGATCACTGCGTCACGATTTACTTTCTTAACAATACCAGTGATTAGCTCACCTTCGTTGTCAATAAATTGTGCCACAATTTGCTCACGCTCAGCTTCACGTACTTTTTGTACGATAACTTGCTTTGCTGTTTGCGTCGTAATACGGTCGAACGTTACAGATTCAATATCATCTTCAACATAATCGCCAAGAGCAATTGTTGGATCTTCAAATTGTGCCGCTTCTAACGTAATTTCAAGTGTAGGTTGAGTCACCTCTTCTACTGCTTTCCAACGACGGAAAGTTTCGAATTCACCCGTTTTACGATCGATAACAACACGAACGTCGATTTCTGCTTCATGTTTCTTTTTAGTTGCTGTTGCTAATGCGATTTCAAGCGCTTCAAAGATACGCTCGCGAGGAACAGCTTTTTCGTTGGATACCGCTTCTACGACAGCCAAGATTTCTTTGTTCATTTCTAATGCCCCAGTTTAGCGGTTAGAATTTTGGAACTAGGTTGGCCTTGGAGATATTGCTAAGTGCAAAGGACTCGTCATTGCCATCTACGTTAAGTGTGATCAGTTCGCCTTCAACAGCGACAATGTCACCTTTCCACTTACGACGGTTACCCATCGCCATTTTTAATACTAAGCTAACTTCATGACCAATAAATTGCTGGTAATGTGCTGCTTTGAAGAGTGGTCTTTCCAATCCAGGGGAAGACACTTCTAGGTGGTAAGCAACAGTAATTGGATCTTCAACATCCATTACTGCACTAATCTGGCGGCTAACCTCTGCACAACTGTCTACATTTATACCATTTTCATGGTCAATAAACACGCGAAGTGTGGAGTGCTCACCAGCACGGATGAACTCTAAACCTACAAGTTCAAAGCCAAGAGCTTGAACTGAAGGCTCAAGTAAGTCGGTTAATTGTGTCTCTAAAGCTGTCAAGACAACCCCCCGGAAACAAAAAAAGGGCATAAAGCCCAGTAAATACCTGAATGGTCATGTTTCAGATAATAAAAAACCCCGAATACGGGGTTTTTTATTACTGGACCCTGATTACTAAAACCATGCAAGCAAGTGTCTTAGTAAGAAAACAAACATTCAAAAATAAGAATAGTCTATTTTCAGGAAAGTGGTTGCGGGGGCCGGATTTGAACCAACGACCTTCGGGTTATGAGCCCGACGAGCTACCAAGCTGCTCCACCCCGCGTCCGATTCTGAACTTAGTATACCGTTCAGATGTTACTATTACAAGTAACCAGTATAATGGTGCCGAGAAGGGGACTTGAACCCCTACACCTTGCGGCACTAGCACCTCATGCTAGCGTGTCTACCAATTTCACCATCTCGGCTAAATATTTACTTACTGAGATTTTTCACTTGTTGCTGGTGTTGTTTCAGCAGTGTTCTCAGTTGTTTTTTCAGCTGCAACAACTTTATCTGTCGTTACAGTCTTTGGTGTTTCAACAGCTTGTGTTGTAGCAGGAGCCGAAAGGTTATCCCAACCACTAGTCTCTGATGCTTGCTTGGTACTCATGTTGCCAAGAACAAGACTGATCACAAAGAAAATAAGTGCACAAAGTGTTGTCATTCGAGTTAGAAAATTTCCTGAGCCGCTAGAGCCGAACAAAGTTCCTGAAGCACCAGCCCCGAATGAAGCTCCCATATCTGCGCCTTTACCTTGCTGAACCATTACTAGGCCAATTACACCAAGCGCAGCGACAAGATAAATCACAAGTAGAATTTCGTACATGGGTTCCACCTATGGTTAAATTGCTATACCGGCTTTGCTTTAGCAGTGCCAGCGCATTCCTCTTATCTAGAGAGCGAATGAATACTAGCGAAACAGTGTAACAGTGACAAGTAATATTTACTAAAAAAGTGAATATTCCGAACCACTTGCACAACATTTAGCCAAAAACAAAGTCATCGAAATAAAAAGGCTGACCATATTTGTATTAGCCAGCCTCGTCCTTTATTGAATAATGTTTAAATAATTAAACAGTTATCAATAATTCTTACATTAGCAGTTTTCTTTTACTGCTTTTGCAATATCTAATGCATATTGCTTAACATCAGCTGCATTTTGGCCTTCAACCATAACACGGATTAATGGCTCAGTGCCTGATTTACGTAATAATACGCGACCATTATCACCTAATTTTTGTTCAACCGCTTGAGTTGCTGCAATAACAGCAGCTGATTGTAGAGGATCGCTGTCGCCCTTAAAGCGAACATTTTCCAAAACTTGCGGGAACATTGTCATGCCATCACTTAGCTCTTTTAGGCTCATTTTACTTGCTACGATAGACGCCATCACTTGTAAACCAGCAACAATACCGTCACCTGTCGTTACTTTATCAAGTAAAATAACATGGCCTGAATTTTCAGCGCCAATTAACCAATTATGCTTTAGTAATTCTTCCATTACATAACGGTCACCCACTTTTGCACGTACAAAAGGAATGCCTAGATTTTTAAGTGCAACTTCCATGCCCATATTGGTCATTAACGTACCAACAACACCACCTTTCAGTTCACCGCAACGTAATGCATCACGAGCAATAATGTAAGCAATCTGGTCACCATCAATTTTATTACCAAGCTCATCAACCATGATAATACGGTCACCATCACCATCAAGGGCAATACCAAAGTCAGCTTTTTCTGCTAATACTTTCGCTTGTAATGCGGCAACGTCTGTAGCGCCCACCTTATCATTAATATTGATACCGTTTGGCTCGCAACCAATAGTAATAATTTCAGCACCTAATTCAGCGAAAACCTTAGGGGCAATGTGATATGTCGCACCATGCGCACAATCGACAACAATTTTAAAACCTTCAAGGCTTAAATGATTAGGGAATGTACCTTTACAAAATTCAATGTAACGCCCTGCTGCATCATCAATTCGATATGCTTTACCCAGTAATGCTGATTCTACACACGTTAATGGTTTTTCCATTTCCGCTTCAATGGCTAATTCAACCTCATCCGGTAATTTAGTACCTTGTGATGAAAAGAATTTAATGCCGTTATCATGGTAAGGGTTGTGTGATGCAGAGATCACAATCCCCGCTTCAGCACGAAATGTACGGGTTAGGTAGGCAACAGCAGGGGTTGGCATTGGTCCGGTAAAAGCTGCTTTTAAACCCGCAGCAGCAAGACCTGCTTCTAAAGCAGACTCAAGC
This sequence comes from Photobacterium malacitanum, assembly GCF_900185615.1. Lineage (GTDB taxonomy): Bacteria > Pseudomonadota > Gammaproteobacteria > Enterobacterales > Vibrionaceae > Photobacterium > Photobacterium malacitanum. The sequence goes on along the minus strand of NZ_FYAK01000007.1, from coordinate 112,446 downwards.
ATGTAACCTGAAATACGAGTATCTTTACCAATTAATACTTTTTTAGTACCTGTTTTTGATAATACACGCCCAGCAGCCCAGCCTAGCTTCATTACAAACTCAGGTGTAATCGGACCTTCACCAACAAAACCACGAATACCATCAGTACCAAAGAACTTACGTTCAGCCATTTTACGCTCCTAGCTCTATCTTATAAGTATATCGACTGTAATCAGCTTACAATCTTTCACTACTATGGAATTATATCTAATTATTTAGAATATTTTGCGACCATATTACAGACTTGAATAACATCATTTGTTTGTTTAGCGTCATGAACACGAATTATTTGTGCGCCTTTCATCGCAGCCACCGTCGCACAGGCTAAACTACCGGCTAAACAATCTGCAGCGGGTTTGTCCAATAATTTCGAAATCATTGATTTGCGTGACATTCCCGCTAATAACGGCAACCCAAACTGATGAAATTGTTCAAATTGCGCTAATAATTGATAATTATGCGCCATTGTTTTACCAAAACCAAAACCGGGATCTAATATCAGTTGTTGACGACGAATACCTTGTTGCTCACAAGCTTGAATACGCTGCTGAAAAAAATGATTTACATCAGTGATCAGGTCAACATAATTAGGATCAGCTTGCATTGTACGCGGTTGACCTTGCATATGCATTAAGCAGATAGGAACATTTGCTTTTGCTGCTGCTGCTATTGCCCCTGGTTCTTGCAATGCACGTACATCATTAATTAAATCAGCACCGGCATTTACTGCTGCAGTCATTACCTGCGCTTTACTGGTATCAATTGAAATCCAGCAATCAAATCGTTGCCTAATCGCTTCTATTACCGGAATAACACGTGCAAGTTCTTGCTCAAGGCTTACATCAGCAGCACCTGGACGCGTCGATTCGCCACCAATATCAATGATCGCAGTGCCCGCTTCAAGCATAGATTCAACATGACGTAACGCACGCTCTAATTGATTGTATTTACCGCCATCAGAAAATGAATCTGGGGTTATATTAACAATCCCCATCACTTGAGGCGTTGTCAGATCAAGTGTCTTAGTTTTACTGATTAACATCATGTTATGACTCCGGAAATTTCCATAAAAAAAACCCCGACCTAAGTCAGGGTTTTCTATTCACTTAGCAATTAGACTTGCGGTTTAGTATCAGTATCATCTTTTTCAGACAATGCATCGATACCGTCACCTACAGGCTCATCAGGTGCTAGCTCTGTTTCTGGTGCATTATGGATTGTATCACCGTCATCAGCCCAACCTTTCGGTGCGCGAATAACTGCTTTACGTTCCATTAGATCATCAATCTGACCCGCATCAATAGTTTCATATTTCATCAATGCATCTTTCATTGCATGCATGATATCCATATTATCAACTAGAATTTGACGCGCACGTTGGTAGTTACGATCAATTAGAATACGTACTTCACTATCAATAAGTTTCGCAGTGTCATCAGACATATGCTTACTTTGTGTTACTGAACGACCAAGGAATACTTCACCTTCGTCTTCTGCGTATAGTAATGGTCCTAACTTGTCAGAGAAGCCCCACTGCGTCACCATCTTACGTGCAATATCAGTTGCGCGTTCGATATCGTTTGACGCACCAGTCGATACTTTCTCACGACCATAGATAAGCTCTTCAGCTAGACGACCACCGTAAAGACTTGAAATCATTGATTCTAAGAATTCACGAGAATGACTTACACGATCTTGCTCTGGTAAGTACATTGTCACACCTAATGCACGACCACGTGGAATAATTGACACTTTGTACACTGGATCATGATCCGGTACCAAACGACCAATAATTGCGTGACCTGCTTCATGGTATGCCGTTGATGCTTTCTGATCTTCAGACATCACCATTGATTTACGCTCAGCGCCCATCATGATTTTATCTTTTGCTAGTTCAAACTCAACCATTGAAACGGTGCGTTTCTCACCACGAGCGGCGAATAGTGCAGCTTCGTTAACAAGGTTTGCCAGATCAGCACCAGAGAAACCAGGGGTACCACGAGCAATCAATGATGGATTAACATCACCGTCTAACGGTACTTTACGCATGTGAACTTTAAGGATTTGTTCACGACCACGAACGTCCGGAAGACCAACAACAACTTGGCGGTCAAAACGACCAGGACGAAGTAATGCTGGATCCAGTACATCAGGACGGTTAGTTGCGGCAATAACGATAATACCTTCATTACCTTCAAAACCATCCATTTCAACTAGCATCTGGTTAAGTGTTTGCTCACGCTCATCATGACCACCACCAACACCAGCACCACGCTGACGACCTACTGCATCGATTTCATCGATAAAGATAATACAAGGCGCTGCTTTCTTCGCTTGTTCAAACATGTCACGGACACGGGATGCACCCACACCAACAAACATTTCAACAAAGTCAGAACCAGAGATAGTAAAGAACGGTACTTTAGCTTCACCTGCAATTGCTTTTGCTAATAACGTCTTACCTGTACCAGGAGGACCAACCATCAACACACCTGTTGGGATTTTACCACCTAGTTTTTGGAAACGGCTTGGATCACGTAAGTAATCAACCAGTTCTTTAACGTCTTCTTTAGCTTCATCACAACCTGCTACATCAGCAAAGGTTGTTTTGATTTGGTCTTCACCCATCATGCGTGCTTTAGATTTGCCGAACGACATGGCACCTTTGCCACCACCGCCCTGCATCTGACGCATAAAGAAAATCCAAACACCAATAAGCAATAGCATCGGGAACCACGAGATGAAGATTGAAGCTAAAAGGCTTGGTTCTTCTGGTGGCGTACCTGAAACTGCTACGTTTGCGTTAATAAGATCGTCTAACAGTTTTGGATCATTTGCGACAGGTAAGTATGTTACATAGCTCGCATTATCACGTTTGGTTACAGTGATTTGACGATCATTGAATCGTACTTCCTTTATCTGATCCTGACCGATTTGACGGACAAATGTCGTATAATCGACTTGGCCTTTAGTACTATTACTATTGGTTCCGAAACTCTGGAATACAGACATAAGAACAACAGCAATGACCAGCCATAAAATCAAGTTTTTTGCCATGTCACTCAAGGTGTTAACCTCGCGATAACTAAAAGATGAATGTAGATTACTACAGTTTGTAACCTGTAGCCACAATATAGACTTCACGCGAACGATCTCGCGAGGAATCAGGTTTACGAATTTTGACCACTTTAAACATGCTTCGAATATCAGCAAGATATTGGTCAAAGCCTTCGCCTTGGAAAACTTTTACCGCAAAACTGCCATTCGGTGCAAGCACTTGTCGACACATATCTAATGCAAGCTCAACAAGATACATAGCTCGAGGTTGGTCGGATGCAAGATTACCACTCATATTAGGAGCCATATCAGACATTACCACATCAACCATATCTGGTTGAATGCGAGTCAATAAAGCATCTAATACTGCTTCTTCACGGAAATCACCTTGGAGAAAACTCACCCCCGGTAGTGAATCCATTGGCAAAATATCACAAGCGATGACCTGTCCTTCATCACCTACAATTTCTGCCGCGTACTGTGACCAACCACCTGGTGCAGCACCAAGGTCAACCACTGTCATGCCCGGTTTTAATAATTTATCTTTATTTTGAATTTCTTCAATTTTAAAGAAAGCGCGTGAACGGTAGCCCCGTTTTTGTGCTTCTTGTACATATTTATCGTCAAAATGTTCTTTTAACCACCGGCCTGAGCTAGCGGATTGTTTTTTTCTACTCATGCTAAACCTAATGAGTTGCCATACTTAGTAAGTATACGTCGGCTAAAGACTTTATCGCACCTAATTCATTAGATTGCGCCCTAAAAATGTGCAGTGCAACATAATCACTGTAAATTTTCCGACTGTCATCTATTAAACAAATTAGTCTTCTAGACTAGATGGCGGTAGAATGTCGCGTTTTCAACCCTTGTAACTAAAAAAATAGAGTCATCATGAATCTAAGCACAAAACAAAAGCAGTTCTTAAAAGGCCTTGCTCACAACCTAAAGCCTGTTGTACTTATGGGTGCCAACGGCCTAACTGAAGCAGTATTAGCCGAAATCGATTTAGCTCTAAACCACCACGAGCTTATTAAAGTAAAAGTGGCTTCTGAAGATCGTGAAACTAAATTATTAATCGTCGACGCTATTATTCGCGAAACTAAAGCGGAAAAAGTACAGGTGATTGGTAAAACATTGGTACTTTACCGTCAAACAGAAGATCGTAAAATCGAACTTCCTCGTAAATAAAAAAGGCCGCCTAGCGGCCTTTTTTATATTCGTCGTTGGCAACATACTGCCATTGCTAACGACAAACCTTACCGTAATTAATAAGTTAGCGCTTATTTGTCAAACATAGTCTAAATTTTTACGAACAACAAATAGCAATTACATATTAAATATATTGTACATCCATGATTTCAAATTCTTTTAAGCCACCAGGCGTTGTAATTTGAACTTCATCACCAACCATCTTGCCAATTAAACCACGTGCAATCGGTGAATTAACTGAAATTAAGTTCTGCTTAATATCGGCTTCATCATCACCGACGATGCAGTAGGTCATTTCTTTATCACTATCTAAATCTAATAGTTTGATAGTTGTACCAAAAATAACTTTACCTGTATTTGCTAATGTCGTGACATCAATCACTTGTGCTACTGATAGCTTGTATTCGATATCACGAATTTGTGCTTCACAAATACCTTGTTCTTCACGTGCAGCGTGGTATTCAGCATTTTCTTTCAAGTCGCCGAGTTCACGTGCTTCAGCGATCGCTTGAGAAATAAGTGGACGACGCTTTAATAATACCTCAAGTTCCTTGAGCAGCTTTTGTTCGCCGCGAACAGTCATTGGTACTTTTTCCATAAATAAATAACCTCTGTAACCTGATAGCGCTCGCCAATTTCAGGTAAATAGTGTCAATCTAGCCCATGGCTAGCCCGACAGAATAAAAAAATGATTTGGTTTATTTTAAACAAAGATGACTCAGAGATCATCATTGATAAATGATAATCCGTATTTAACTGTCATTTTTATGCTAATTCTTTACGTTACATCGCAGTCCTAAAAGCAGCAACATAGCAATTAATCGCCCCGCTAAAATCAAAGCGACTTAAATGTCAGTACTTACTTACTATTGTGACATTGGCACTAACAACATAAAAACAGTTACATTCAACCCAATATTAAAAAGCGCGCCAAATCACACTCTTACAAATAAAAATGGCTTTTTTAAGTATAAAAAAAACAATATCTTCTAAATAGAACTAAAATCCAAAAAATAATTAGAACTTTTACTTATTTGTATAACACATTGATAAAAAAGAGAATAAACACCATAAAAAAACTAAAAAACACCCATTTAAACTATTTTTCAGTTTTTTTTACTAACATATTACCAATGACACACGTAAAAAGAACGCCATAGCATTTGGCATCAAAATGCAACCTATAAAAATATCATAAAGGATTCGGTAATGAACAAGAACCTAATTGCTCTAGCAGTAGCAGCAGCGACTTTCTCTGGCGCAGCATCAGCAGCAACAGTTTATTCAGACGACACTTCTAGCCTAGCTATTGGCGGCCGTGTAGAAGCTCGCGCACTACTTTCTGAAAATGCAAAAAATGACAATGTTACAGATGTTCTTCAGCAACACACAAGCAACGATGTAACTGACATTTCACGTGTACGTGTAAACATTGATGCCAAAACTCAAATCGCTGATGGCGTACAAGGTATTGGTTACTTTGAGCGTGAATTCAAATCTGACAATTCTAATGATGAAAACCGTTACATGTATGCGGGTGTGAACAGCGATAAGTACGGCCAAATCGTTTACGGTAAGGCTGACGGTTCACTAGGTATGCTAACAGATTTCACTGATATCATGGCATACGCAGGTTCTGTTGTTGGTGGTACTAAGCTAGCAGTAGCTGACCGTACTACAAATAACCTAGCTTACGCAGGTACATTTAATAACCTAACCTTCAAAGCGAACTACGTATTTGATGGCGCGGCTTACAATACTACAACAGGTAAGAAAACTGACCAAAGTGGTTTCTCTACTGCGGTTAAATACAATGTAGCAGATACAGGTCTTGCATTAGGTGTTGGTTACGCACAACAAAAAGATCAAACTGCAATCAACGATTCAGTAAACCAAACGTCTAAGCAAACATTTGCTGTAGCATCTTACACTATGGGCGATCTATACTTCGGCGGTCTATACAAGTACGGTCACCGTGATGCAAATAACCTAGTAAATGGCGATCTAACAGACTCTCAAGGTTACGAATTCGCAGCCGCTTACACCATGGGTAAAGCTGTATTTACTACAACTTACGGCTTCATGAAAGATGAGCGTAACACTAGCGGCGCTTACGATGAGCTAGCAAACGCACTATCTGTTGACGGTACTTACTACTTCAACAGCAACTTCCGTACTTACGCTTCTTACACATTCAACATGCTTGATAAGAACAAAGTAGGTAAAGTTGCAGCATCTGACCAAGTTGTTCTAGGTGCTCGTTACGACTTCTAATCCAAACGATTAAAAGCGTACTACAAAAAAGCGTCGACCTCGGTCGGCGCTTTTTGCTATTGCAGCTAATACATTATTGGTTATAACGCTATCAAACGGCTTTTTTACTAACGGTATTAAAAAAGCTATGATTATGATTCATTTTACTTATGCCAATATTCCTAAAGATGCTTAAACGACTTATTTGTTCAGCCTTGCTACTAACAAGCATGCCATCATTTGCAGCGTTTGCGCCTCAGCAAGCCCTCAAGCTATTACCGACAGGTAGTGATGCCTCACTACTGGTTGTTAACCCTGCAACCAATAAAATCATCTACCAACACCAAGCGAGTCACCTTCAAGCTCCAGCCAGTACCCAAAAATTATTAACCGCACTCGCGGCGAAATTATATTTAGGTAATGATTTCCGTTTTAGCACCACCCTTGAGACTCAAGCCAATAATGTCATTTTAAATTTTAATGGTGATCCGACTCTAAAAAGCAGTGATATTGCCAATCTATTGCGTCAACTCAAACAACAAGGTGTTAATACCATTAAAGGTAACCTTTACCTTAATGGTGGTCACTTTACAGGATTTGAACATGCGGTAGGCTCACCGTGGGATATGCTGACCCAGTGCTACAGTGCACCATCAAGTAGCATTACTTTGGAGCATAACTGTTTTGAAGGGGCATTATATTCAAACATGGCTTTTGGCGCTAAAACACGGCTACATATTCCTAGCCACCAGCCAGTTACCGCTACCAATGATGCCATTGTGGTCACCAAAGCACAGCAAAAAGAACAACACTGTGAGCTATCACTGCAAGCCAACGATAATAATAACTATCACATCACTGGCTGTATTCAACCGAAAAAAGATCCACTGCCGCTGCGATTTGCGGTTCAAAATACCACCTTATATTCAACAGCTATTATTAAGCGTGAATTAAAGCAAGCAGGGATCCGTTTAGACGGTAAAATTTTACGTAATGACACTATCAGCGGTAAGATCATTGCAACCCACCAGTCAGCGCCATTAACGACGCTGCTGTATATCATGCTTAAACGTTCTGATAATTTATTTGCTGATAATCTGACTAAAACCATCGGTGCTAAATACTTTAATCAAGCAGGTAATTATGCCAATGGGGTTGCTGCTATCAAAGCGATCTTAAAACAAAAAGCCAATATTGATTTATCCAATACCATCATGGTGGATGGTTCCGGTCTTTCGCGTAATAACCGCCTAAATACTCATGATTTAATGGAAGTGCTTACTTACATTTATCAGCACCCTAAACTAGGATTAATCACTGATTTACCCGTTGCAGGTAAAAGTGGCACTCTTCAATACCGTAAGAGTGTTCGAAATACGCCATTAAAAGATAATATCATTGCAAAAACAGGCTCTTTGTTTGGCACTTATAATCTTGCCGGTATTATTAACACTAAATCAGGTCACCCATTATTATTTGTGCAGCTGGTCACTAACTACTACCCCACTAAAGCTGAGTTAAAAGCCAGCCCGCTACCGCCAATTAATCAATTTGAAAAACAGTACTATACCTCACTGTATAACAGCTATTGATTAATATTAATGTGGTTGTCGTTTCGTATTTTGAGTAAATAAAAAAGCCGATCATTTTAATGATCGGCTTTTTATTAGATTCAATTATGGTATCGAAATACGATTACTTAATCATTGCATGCAACTCTTGAACTGAAGTCACTGTGTTGCGGTCATCAGCAGTATGTGCCAGACAAGTCGCAAAACCTGCGTTCAAGGTAGTCGTGTAATTGACCTTTTCAGCCAAAGCACTACGACGTAGTACCTTAGAATCCTCAATCGCTTGACGACCTTCAGCTGTATTCACAATGTAGGTGTATTCATTATTCTTAATTCGGTCAAGAATATGAGGACGACCTTCGTGAACCTTGTTTACCAAACGTGGGTTAATACCCGCTTCGCCAAGAATAACCGCGGTACCGTGAGTTGCATCTAGTTGGTAACCAAGTTTAATTAACTTAGACGCTAAATCAACTACACGCTTCTTATCACCTTCACGTACAGAAAGTAATGCACGACCTGAAGATGGGTACTCTTTACCACAGCCTAATTCAGCTTTAGCAAACGCTTCTGCAAAGGTATTACCAATACCCATAACTTCACCAGTTGAGCGCATTTCTGGGCCTAACAATGGATCAACACCTGGGAATTTGTTAAACGGTAACACCACTTCTTTTACTGAGTAATACGGTGGAATGATTTCTTTGGTGAAACCTTGTGACTCAAGTGATTGCCCTGCCATTACACGTGCTGCAATCTTAGCCAGTGGTGCACCGGTTGCTTTTGAAACAAATGGTACCGTACGGGCAGCACGCGGGTTTACTTCAATTAAGTAAACTTGGTTATCTTTAACAGCAAACTGGGTATTCATTAAGCCACGAACACCTAATTCAAATGCTAAGTTCTTCACTTGCTCACGCATGATATTTTGAATGTCTTGACTTAGCGTATAGGCAGGTAATGAACATGCAGAGTCACCTGAGTGAACACCTGCTTGCTCGATATGCTCCATGATACCGCCAATCACCACTTGCTCACCGTCACAAATCGCATCGACATCAACTTCAATCGCATCATCTAAGAAGCGGTCTAACAATACTGGTGATTCGTTTGATACGCTAACCGCTTCATTAAAGTAGCGACGTAAATCTTGCTCGTCGTAAACAATTTCCATTGCACGACCGCCAAGTACATACGATGGACGTACCACTAATGGGAAACCGATGACTTTTGATTTCTCAATCGCCTGCTCCATTGTTGTCACTGTTGCGTTTTCTGGTTGTAATAAACCTAAACGATCAACGGCTTGTTGGAAGCGTTCACGGTCTTCAGCACGGTCGATAGCATCTGGGCTAGTACCAATAATTGGCACACCAGCCGCTTCAAGTGCACGTGCTAATTTCAGTGGTGTTTGACCACCGTATTGAACGATAACACCTTTAGGCTTTTCAATACGTGCAATCGCAAGTACATCTTCTAGCGTTACAGGTTCAAAGTACAAACGGTCGGAGGTATCGTAATCGGTTGATACTGTCTCTGGGTTACAGTTAACCATAATGGTTTCGTAACCGTCTTCACGTAATGCTAATGATGCATGTACACAACAGTAATCAAATTCAATTCCCTGACCAATACGGTTAGGACCACCACCAAGAATCATGATCTTTTCTTTAGTGGTTGGATTTGCTTCACATTCATCATCATAAGATGAGTACATGTAAGCAGTGTCTGATGAGAACTCAGCCGCACAAGTATCAACACGCTTGTACACTGGATGAATATTAAATTGGTCACGCAGTTTACGAATTTCACTTTCAGCGACGCCAAGCAATTTAGCGAGGCGTGCATCAGCAAAACCTTTACGCTTTAATGCACGTAATGATTGCGCATTAAGACCCGCAAAACCGGCCGCTTTTACGCGTGCTTCGTCTTTAATAATGTCTTCGATTTGAACCAAGAACCAGCGATCAATATTGGTAAGATTAAAAATACCGTCAACTGACATCCCCGCACGGAAAGCATCACCGATATACCAGATACGATCTGCACCCGCTTCTTTTAATTCATGACGAATTTTGCTCATCGCATTTGGTTCGTCAAGATCAACCATCTCATCAAAGCCACATGCACCAACTTCTAAGCCACGTAAAGCTTTATGTAATGATTCTTGTTGGTTACGGCCAATCGCCATGACTTCACCAACAGATTTCATCTGCGTCGTTAGACGATCGTTAGCACCGGCAAACTTTTCAAAGTTAAAACGTGGAATTTTAGTTACAACGTAGTCAATCGTTGGTTCAAATGAAGCAGGGGTTGCGCCACCTGTGATGTCATTCATTAGTTCATCAAGGGTGAAACCAATCGCCAGTTTTGCGGCGATTTTAGCAATCGGGAAACCTGTTGCTTTAGATGCCAATGCAGATGAGCGTGATACACGTGGGTTCATTTCGATGATAACCATACGGCCATCTTCAGGGTTAATACCAAACTGAACGTTTGAACCACCCGTTTCAACACCAATTTCACGTAATACAGCTAGTGATGCATTACGCATTAGCTGGTATTCTTTATCCGTTAGTGTTTGTGCTGGTGCAACAGTGATTGAGTCACCAGTATGAATACCCATTGGGTCAAAGTTTTCAATCGCACATACGATAATGCAGTTGTCGTTTTTATCACGCACCACTTCCATTTCGTATTCTTTCCAGCCAATCAGTGATTCATCAATCAACAACTCACTGGTTGGTGATAAATCGAGACCGCGCGAACAGATTTCTTCAAATTCTTGTTTGTTGTATGCAATACCGCCACCAGTACCACCCATCGTAAACGACGGACGAATAATACAAGGGAAGCCAACCATATCGAGAACTTTGTAGGCTTCTTCCATGCTGGTTGCAGTATCTGCGCGTGGACATTCAAGCCCAATCGCTTTCATTGCTTTATCGAAACGTGAACGGTTTTCAGCTTTATCAATCGCATCCGCTGTTGCGCCAATCATTTCGACATTAAATTCTTTTAATACGCCATACTTTTCAAGATCTAACGCACAGTTAAGTGCAGTTTGGCCACCCATCGTTGGCAATACTGCATCTGGACGTTCTTTTTCGATGATCTTGCGTACCACTTCCCAGTGAATAGGCTCAATGTATGTTGCATCAGCCATATCAGGGTCGGTCATAATCGTCGCTGGATTTGAGTTAACCAGAATAACGCGGTAACCCTCTTCACGTAACGCTTTACATGCTTGCGCACCTGAGTAGTCGAATTCACACGCTTGACCGATAACAATCGGACCAGCACCTAAGATTAATACACTTTTAATGTCAGTACGTTTTGGCATTTTTACTACTCCCAGTTTAGGCGCTGTGTTTCTTGATTAGTTCGATGAAATGATCAAATAGTGGTGCTGCATCATGTGGACCAGGGCTCGCTTCTGGGTGGCCTTGGAAACTAAATGCTGGCTTGTCGGTACGATGGATACCTTGTAGAGAGCCATCAAACAGGGATTTATGGGTTGCACGTAGATTATCAGGTAAGGTTGCTTCATCAGCGGCAAAACCGTGGTTTTGGCTAGTGATCATTACCACATCACGCTCAAGATCTTTTACTGGGTGGTTAGCACCGTGGTGACCAAATTTCATTTTCACTGTTTGTGCACCGCTAGCCAATGCCAGAATTTGGTGACCAAGACAGATACCAAAAATTGGTAACCCTTTGTCTAAAAATACTTTCGTTGCTTCAATCGCATAAGTACATGGCGCTGGATCACCAGGACCATTTGATAAGAAAACACCATTTGGATTTAATGCTAAGACTTCTTCTGCTGACGTTTGCGCCGGTACTACCGTTAGACGACAACCGCGGTCAACCAGCATACGTAGGATATTGCGCTTAGCACCAAAATCGTATGCAACAACATGGTACGGTAGTTCACTGTCATCTTTTGCTGCCGGTAAACCGCCCGTTAATGTCCATGAACCTTGCTTCCAGCTATAAGTTTCAGCCGTAGTCACTTCTTTTGCTAAGTCCATACCTTTAAGACCAGGGAATGCTTTAGCTTGAGCTAGTGCAGCTGTCTCATCAAGGTCATTACCCGCAATGATGCAACCATTTTGAGCACCTTTCTCACGTAAAATACGAGTTAACTTACGCGTATCAATATCAGCGATGCCAACAATATTTTGTGATTTAAGGTAGTCAGAAAGGGTTTGTTCAGAGCGGAAGTTAGAAGCAATAAGAGGAAGATCACGAATAACCAAACCTTGAGCATGAATTGCTGTTGATTCTTCGTCTTCGGTATTAGTACCAGTGTTGCCAATATGAGGATAAGTAAGAGTAACGATCTGTTGCGAGTAAGAGGGGTCAGTGAGAATTTCCTGGTACCCCGTCATCGAGGTATTAAAAACAACTTCACCAACAGCCGAACCATCTGCCCCAATGGACACGCCGCGGAACACTGTCCCATCTTCAAGGACTAACAGCGCAGATTTGCTCAAGACAACCTCCAAAAAATAAAAATGCAATTAAAACAGATATATTTGCAACTACCCATTCCATTTAACGCCAAAAACCTTCAACTACTGATTTTTGACAAATTGCGCAAATTCTATGGATCAGTTAGCAAACTGTCAACATTTAACTGTAATTAAATTTAGAAAATCACGACCAAGCACTCTTTTTTGCACCAAAGACTGAAAACAACAACTTTAATTACATCTTTAGGACTATTGAATAACGTAAGTTAAAATGTAATCGATTGCCAAAGTAACAAACCCATTAACAAAATTAAAAACAATGCGCAAACGATAAAATAAATCGACTTTACATACAAAAATAACAACATTTAAAGAAAAATAGTATTAGATTGATATAACTAACACCAAATACCATGTTTTTAAGCGGCTTCCCTCATGCTTGAGTTGTATTAAAACAGTCCACTTAATCTATGCACAAAATACCCACGAATATGAATAAAAACAAAACTAACATTATCATCAGTTATAAAAAAACCTGCTCAATAGCAGGTTTTAAAGGAGAAAGAGCTCAGTCTATAATCGATCCAAATCCAATACATCAGTCATGGTATAAAACCCATCTGGCTTATTATTAAGCCATGCTGCAGCGCGTACTGCGCCATTGGCAAATGTCATTCTGTCAGTTGCCTTATGGGTAATTTCAACCCGCTCACCAATATCAGCAAACATTGCGGTGTGCTCGCCAACAATATCGCCAGCTCGAATAGTCGCAAAGCCAATCTCATCACGCGTACGCTCGCCAGTGATCCCTTCGCGCGCGTAAACAGCAACATCACTGAGTTTGTTACCCATTGCACCAGCGATCGCTTCACCCATACCTATCGCAGTTCCTGATGGCGCATCGACTTTATGACGATGGTGAGCTTCAATGATTTCAACATCACAGTAGTCTCCCATTACTTTGGCGGCTTTTTCTAATAACTTAAACACCAGATTGACACCAACACTATAGTTAGGTGCCATAACGACAGCGATCTGCTCTGCTGCAGTATCAATAACTTGGCGCTGTTGTTCACTAAAGCCGGTGGTGCCTATGACTATTTTTTTATGGTGCTGCAGGCATAGTTCAAGGTTTGCCAGTGTGACCACAGGTGCAGTAAAATCAATTAACACATCAAAGTCATCTATCGCTTGGCTAAGATCATCAATAATAACAACACTCGCCAAACCAATGCCTGCGAGCTCTCCAGCATCCGCCCCCACTAAACTTGAGCCAGTGCGCTCAGTAGCAACCGTTAGTGTCGTTGTATTTGACAAAGCAGTGGCTTTAATTAACTGACGTCCCATTCGTCCGGCTGCGCCGGCTATTGCAATTCTGACCATTAACGTGCATCCCCTACACTGTTCATTTGATAATAATATCTATCCACTGTAGCTTGTTGACTATGATAAAAAAAGCCCCAGTTTTCACTGAGGCTCATCAATCACAAACAAACATTGGCTTAAATATTTTTTACTTGTAACTCTTTCGGCACTTCAAAGAACATGTTTTCTTCACGTCCGGATAATTCTTCAACATCTGTAGTATTGGTTAGCAGCTTAATGCGGCTAATAATTTGATTGACTAACGCTTCAGGCGCTGACGCTCCAGCTGTAACTCCAACGACAGTTTTACCTGCAAGCCATAGTGGATCAATATCTTCTGCACTATCGGTTAAATAACCCGGCGTGCCAAGTTTTTCGGCAAGCTCACGTAAGCGATTTGAATTTGATGAATTTTTAGAGCCGACCACAATCATGACATCAACCGTTTCAGCCATTTCACGCACTGCATCTTGACGATTTTGGGTCGCATAACAAATATCATCTTTACGTGGCCCTTGAATGTCAGGGAATACCTGCCGCAGACGATCAATAACATCGGCAGTTTCATCGACAGATAACGTAGTTTGACTTACAAAATGTAGATTTGATGGATCTTTTACCACTAAAGCGTCGACGTCTTGCGGTTTCTCAACCAAGTACATTCCACCCTCTTGGTTGGCATATTGACCCATGGTTCCTTCTACTTCAGGATGACCCGCATGACCAATCAACACCACTTCCATCGCTTTACGACTAGCTCGAGCGACTTCCATGTGTACTTTGGTTACCAATGGGCAGGTAGCATCAAACACGGTTAACTGTCGTGCTTTGGCTTCATTTCTAACCGCTTGTGATACCCCATGCGCCGAGAAAATAACGATATTATCGTCAGGTACTTCACTTAATTCCTCAACAAAAATAGCCCCACGCTGTTTAAGTCCTTCGACAACAAAGCGGTTGTGTACTACTTCATGACGTACATAAATAGGTGGCTGATACATTGCTAGTGCACGCTCAACAATGCTAATCGCACGATCAACACCAGCACAAAAACCCCGTGGATTTGCGAGTAATATTTTCATCAATTATGGCTCTTAACGTTCAATGGAGACAACTTCAACCTCAAAGGTGACTGTCTTACCTGCTAATGGATGATTAAAGTCAACGGTCACTGACTCACCCATTACTTGGGTAATTATACCGGGAATATCATGTCCATCAGGACCTGTGAAGGCAATAATGCGGCCAACTTCAGCTGGCGTTTCTGCGCTAAACTTACTCAGTTCGACATGATGAATATTATTTGGGTTCGAAGGACCAAAAGCATCTTCAGGCGCTAAATCAAAGCTAGACTTCTGCCCGACGGTTAATCCTAATAAACATTTTTCAAAGTTAGCAGTGAGGCTGCCATCACCCATGCGAAATATCACTGGCTTAGCATTAGCAAACGTTGATTCAGCGACAGTTCCATCCGCTAATTTAATTGCAAAATGCATTAGCACTTCACTGTTATCCTTGATCACCGACATATATTTATCCCTATTCTTGATTACGACTATTTAACAACAAAGTGCCACGGGTATCAACGCATGCTAACTAAGGTTTTTAGTCCATCTAATAACTTTGGCGCTATTTTAAATCTACTCGAGACTGACTAACACTACTCAATAGATACAATATTGCACCGCAACAAATAGCAACATCAGCAATATTAAAAATGGCAAAATGGTGATTCTTATAATAAAAATCAAAAAAATCAATTACAAAGCCATAATGTATTCGATCAAAAAGATTACCCAGAGCACCTCCAATAATTAATGCACAACCAATATTATGTGCTGTTTTAGTAATCGAAGCCTGACGCATTTGATAGCTTAAAAAACCACATACCACCACGGCAATTAAGGCAAATAACCACCGTTGCCAACCACCTTCAGTACTTAAAAAGCTAAATGCCGCGCCAGTATTATGGACGTAATAAAGATTCATAAATGGCAGTACTGCTATCGGTTTTTCTCCATTGGCGGCCATGGTACCCATAATGATAATTTTACTTAGATAATCCACTATGAACACAATCATTGCGACCCAAAGCCAACGTAAGCCTGATCGTTGTTCAAATTTTGCATCTAATCCTACTTTTGCCATTTACATACTCCTCAGCACACCATTTGCTATCCAGTATAACGACTGCCATTGAAAGTTAAGTCTTATTGAAGTCAAACATAAACATCGCCAATTAATAATTAAAAAAAAACGCCACCTGTAATCACAGGCAGCGTTTTATTTTAATAACCTATCAATGTTTAGTGCGCTTTCGCGACTTTATCGGCTCGAAAACCATCAAGAATCAACAATGCAGCCCCTAAACAAATGGCTGAGTCAGCAATGTTAAATGCCGGCCAATGATAATTACCGTAGTAAAAATCAAGAAAATCGACCACAAAGCCGTGGTATAGGCGATCAAAAAGATTACCTAACGCACCACCAATAATCAGCGCATACGCAATGTTGGCCATTTTATTGGTTGCAGGTGTACGACGCATCCACACTGCTAATAAGCCACAAACACCAAAGGCAATCGCTGCAAATAACCATCGTTGCCAACCACCCGCACTACTTAAAAAACTAAATGCAGCACCGGTATTGTGCACATACAGTAAATTAAAAAACGGTGTGATTTCAATCCGGTTTGGCCAGCCATAGCCCATCGTGTCCATCACCAATAGCTTAGAGCCATTGTCGATAATAAATACCAGAATCGCTAGCCATAACCAGCGAATACCCGATTGTTTAAGCGTTAGCGGCTGCTGAGGTGCTGAACTAGTCATTAGGCAAATTTACGCTCTTCGCCGTCGCCATCGATGTTGGTTGCACAACGACCACACACTTCTTCGTGTCCAGCAATTGTGCCAACATCAGCAACATGGTGCCAACAACGCTCACATTTCGCCGCTTCTGATGCATTCACCGTTACAAATAATCCTTCGATATCTGTTTCTTGTGCGCCTTCTGGCTTGCTATCTGCAACCACAACTTGTGCTTTTGATGTTAGCAATACAAAACGTAGTTCGTCTTCTAGCTTGTTCAGTTTAGCGGCAAGCTCTGCGTTCGCTGCAAGCGTTACTTCAGCTTGTAGTGAACCACCGATAACTTTTTCGCTACGTGCTGTTTCAAGTAACTTGTTCACGGCACCACGAACTTGCTGAATTTCAGCCCAGAATTCGTTATTTAGTTCTTCGTTTTCAGCTAGACCAAATAAACCATCGAACCATTCACCAGTAAACACGAATTGATCACGCTTACCTGGCATTTCGTTCCAGATTTCATCGGCAGTGAATGACATGATAGGTGCCATCCAACGCACAAGCGCTTCTACAATGTAGTAAAGCGCAGTTTGACAGCTACGTTGTGCATGACTGCCACGTTTTGCTGTGTACTGACGGTCTTTAATAACATCTAAGTAGAAAGAGCCCATTTCAACTGAACAGAACTGCATTAAACGTTGAGTTACTGTGTGTAGGTTGTAGTCTTCGTATGCCTTAATGATCTCTTCTTGAGCTGCCATTGCACGACCTACAGCCCAACGATCAAGCGCTACCATTTCATCAACTGGCACACAATCTGTTTCTGGGTTAAAGCCATTTAAGTTTGCTAGGAAGAAACGTGCAGTGTTACGAATACGACGGTACGCATCAGCTGAACGCTTTAGGATCTCATCAGATACGGCAACTTCACCAGTGTAATCAGTTGATGCAACCCATAGACGGAGAATATCTGCGCCAAGCTTGTTAGTCACATCTTTAGGCGCAACCACGTTACCGACTGATTTCGACATTTTACGGCCTTGACCGTCAACCACGAAGCCGTGTGTTAACACTTGCTTATACGGGGCTTTGTCTTTCATCGCTACCGATGAAATCAATGAAGACTGGAACCAACCACGATGCTGGTCTGAACCTTCAAGGTAAAGATCTGCTGAATGGCCGTTGAACTCTGGGCGACTATCAACCACAGAGAAGTGAGTAACACCTGAGTCAAACCATACGTCTAATGTATCTAGTACTTTCTCGTAATTAGCAGCGTCTTCTGCGCTCATTACGTCAGTCAACTCTAGATCCCACCACGCTTGAATACCCTTTTGCTCAACAAGCTGTGCTACTTTTTCAATTAGCTCAGATGTTTGTGGGTGAAGCTCTTGCGTTTCTTTATGGATAAACAGTGCAATTGGCACACCCCAAGTACGTTGACGTGAGATACACCACTCAGGACGTCCTTCAACCATACCTTCGATACGGCTTTGACCCCATTCAGGCATCCATTGTACGCTTTTGATTTCTCCTAATGCTTTTGCACGCAGACCAGCTTTCTCCATTGAGATAAACCACTGTGGCGTTGCACGGAAAATAATTGGCGTTTTATGGCGCCAGCAATGTGGGTAGCTGTGCGTGATTTTTGAGAAGTTTAACAATGAACCGTGTTCACGTAAGACATCTACAACCACTTCGTTAGCTTTAAATACGTGTTGACCGGCAAAGATCTCTGTATCAGGTAAGTAAACGCCGTTGCTACCAACAGGGTTAGCAATTTCTAGGTTGTACTTTTGACCAACCACGAAGTCTTCTTGACCGTGGCCAGGTGCAGTGTGTACACAACCAGTACCTGATTCTGTTGTTACGTGATCAGCAAGCACAACAGGCACATCAAAGCTGTAGAATGGGTGATTAAAGCGCATTAGCTCTAATGCATCACCTTTACAGAAACCAAGAATTTCTGATTCTTCAAAGCCGACACGGCCCATCACTTCTTTCACAAGCTCAGCCGCTACGATCAAACGTTGTGGTTGAGGATGTGCGTCAGTGACTGGCGTTTGTACTAATGCGTACTCAAGATCAGCGCTTACAGCAACTGCACGGTTAGCTGGCATTGTCCATGGTGTGGTTGTCCAGATAACAATCGACACATCGCCTTGGCCTTGATCAGCCACACAGCCGAACTTCGCTAAGACTGCAGCTTCATCTACCGCTTTAAATTTAACATCGATAGATAGCGAGACTTTATCTTGGTATTCCACTTCTGCTTCAGCCAATGCTGAACCACAATCAGTACACCAGTGAACAGGCTTAAAGCCTTTCAGTAGATGATCTTTATCTGCAATTTTGCCTAATGCACGAATGATATTAGCTTCAGTATCAAAATCCATAGTGCGGTATGGCTTGTCCCACTGGCCTAGTACACCTAGACGCATGAAACTTTCTTTTTGACCTTCAACTTGACCTGCAGCATATGCGCGACATTTTTCGCGGAACTCAGCAGCTGTCAGTTTTTGACCTGGTTTACCAAATTTCTTTTCTACCATTAATTCAATCGGTAGACCGTGGCAATCCCAACCAGGAATATACGGTGAATCAAAGCCAGAAAGTGTCTTTGATTTAATAATAATATCTTTAAGAATCTTGTTTAACGCGTGACCGATGTGAATATCACCGTTAGCGTAAGGAGGGCCATCGTGTAATACGAAAGATTTTTTACCTTTCTTAGCTTTACGAATTTCACCGTAAAGATCTTCATCATACCAACGCTTAAGCATTGCTGGCTCACGTTGAGCTAGGTTGCCTCGCATCGGAAACCCTGTTTCAGGCAGGTTCAGGGTATCTTTATAGTCACTCATGGATTCTAGATTCCGTTACTTGGGCGAAATTGGACATTATTACGCTCAGACAGCCACACCCGTGCTGCTTGAGCATCTCGTTCGATTTGTAGTTTCAGCGCATCGAATGATTCAAATTTTTGTTCGTCACGCAATTTATGGCGCAACACGACTTCAAGCTGGCGACCATAAAGATCGGCTTGATAATCAAATAGGTGAACTTCAAGTTGTTGTCGTACACCTTGTACTGTTGGTCGGTGGCCAACATTCGCTACCCCCGCAATGGGCGCAGCAGTAATACCCAACACTTCAACCGCATAAACCCCTGCAACAGGTGCTACACGACGTTTAAGTGGAATATTCGCTGTTGGAAAGCCGATAGTACGGCCTAATTTTCTTCCGTGTGAGACACGGCCACGAATACTGTATGGTCGACCAAGCATTTGTTCTACTTGTTCTAATTCATTATTCGCTAACGCATGACGAATTGCAGTACTGCTTACTCGCTGCTGTGAAACACAAAAACTTGCCGTACTAATTACTTCAAATCCGTATTTCTTACCAGCTGCCACCAGCATCGCAAAATCACCACGTCGCTCTTGACCAAAACGAAAGTCATCACCAATAACCAGAAATTTAACACCCAATTGCTTTACCAACAAGCATTCGACGAAATATTCAGCAGTCATGGCTGCAAAATGATGATTAAAATTAACACACAACAATCGATCAATGCCGACTTTTTTCAATTCTATATATTTCTCGCGAAAACGGGTTAACCTTGCAGGCGCTTTATCACCAGCAAAAAGTTCTTGTGGTTGTGGTTCAAATGTCATCACCGTTGCGGCAAGTCCCATTGAATGTGCTTTCGCCACCACCTGTTTAAGCAAGGTTTGATGGCCAAGATGAACGCCATCAAAATTACCGATCGTCAACACGCAACCATGATGGTATGGCTGAATATTGGGTATACCTCGAATTAGTTCCATAGGTGATTTAACTATGTCAGTACTCATAAGGCTATTCGTTCATCCTACAATCAGGTTACTTGTTTATATGATGACCAATAACAGCCAAAAATTTAATAACCACGACAAACCACTCACCACCATTAGCGGTAGAAAAGCGCCTTGTCGCGTAAAACAGATGAATTATATACTACTCAGCGGCTTCAATCAGCTTTCCGCACGCAGATGGCGCGGACGGACACCTAAAATAATCGCACATAGCAGGTAAAGCCCGCTACCACCGAGGATCAAGCCAAATAGCCATATCATTCGTTCTAATAAATGGAATGCTAACCACTGTTCTATGGTTGGACTGAACCATAATAATCCCGCTACCATCACCACACCAGCAATTGCTAATCGCAACACAAACAATAATGTCTGACGGCTAATGCGATAAATATTTCCCTTATGTAAGCCTCGATATAGCAATCCAGCATTCAACAACGCCGATAATACACTCGCAATCGATAAACCAACGTAACCATAGAATGGAGCAAAAATAGCGTTAAATACCATGTTACTCACCATGGCAATAATACCAATTTTTACCGGTGTTTTGGTATCTTGACGAGCGTAATAACCTGGCGCAAATACTTTAATCAACATGTAATTAAGTAGCCCCGCAGATACCACCCATAGCGACATTGCGGTTTGATTAACGTCATACAGATCAAACTCACCTCGCATGAACATCACCATCAACATTGGCTTGGCTAAAGTGATCATCCCCAACATTGCAGGAATGCCTAAAATCAGCACCATTCGCACCCCCCAATCCATAGTATGCGAAAACTGTTCAGGGGATTTATCAACATGCTTACGTGATAACGCCGGTAAAATCACGGTCGCAATCGCGATGCCAAACAGGCCTAACGGAAATTCTAATAAACGATCGGAATAATATAACCAACTGATTGAGCCCGTCATTAGAAAACTCGCAATCAGAGTATCAAGCAGTAAATTGATTTGAGTGACTGAAACGCCAAATAGAGCGGGAAGCATGAGTTTACGGATTTTGGTCACACCAGGGTCATTCCAGCCCCATTGCGGCCGTACTAAATAGCCTTCACGATATAAAAATGGTATTTGAAAACCAAATTGGACTAAACCACCAATGAAAACACCGATTGCTAAGCCAATTTCAGGTTTAGCTAAATGAGGAGCCACAAATACCGCACAACCAATAATTGCAATATTAAGAAACACTGGCGTAAACGATGAAATCGCAAATTTACCTAACGTGTTTAAAATTGCACCAGATAGCGCCACAAAGGTAACAAACCACAAATAGGGAAAGGTGATTTTCAGTAACAAGCTGGCCAGTTCAAATTTTTCAGCCCCCGGTGCAGTGCCATGCAGCCAATCCCAGAACCAACCAAAACCAAATAATGCCGTTACCACTCCCGACCCTAATACGCCGACTAAAGTTACTATCGTAACGATACCGCCTAACGTACCAGCGGCACGAGCAATCAATAATCGCGTTTTATCTACGTCACCAGCTGCATGATATTCCGTTAGTACGGGTACAAAGGCTTGCGAAAAAGCGCCTTCTGCAAAAAGACGACGTAAAAAGTTGGGAATTTTGTTGGCAAAGAAAAAAACATCGGCCGCAGCCCCTGCTCCCATAAGGTTAGCGACGACCACATCTCGGACCAAACCAAGCACGCGGGACACCAAAGTCATGGCGCTAACTATCATTCCAGAGCGTAAAAGACGCTTACTCACAAAAAAACCTCATAAAAGATGTTCAGAAAGGTGACTTCTGATTCGAAATACTGGTAAAATCTTCCGCCATATTAACCGTGTTAATCCGCAAGTGCCAACTAGATTGGTATGGCGGTTATTTGCACGAATCATTTGACAATGATTAAGATTAAGGGCATAGTCCTCGGCCTTAAATTGTCACCATACCAAGATTTGGGAGTTACACCCTTGGCAAATATCAAATCTGCTAAGAAACGTGCACTAACTTCAGAAAAACGTCGTCAGCATAACGCTAGCCGTCGTTCTATGATGCGCACTTTCTTCAAGAAAGTAATTATCGCTATTGAAGCTGGTAATAAAGAAGCTGCAACACAAGCTTTCGCTGAAATGCAACCTGTTATGGATCGCATGGCTACTAAAGGCCTGATCCATAAGAACAAAGCTGCACGTCACAAAGCTCGTCTAGCTGCGAAAATCAAAGCTCTTTAATTTTAATTAATGAGTCTAGATTAAAAAAAACCGACCTTAGGGTCGGTTTTTTTATGTCTCTTCATTAGCCATCGTCTATAAAACTAGCACTTAAATTGTTATTTTTGCTAACTTTATAGTTGAATTTCTTTCACATCTTCGAGCATAAAATGAAAAAAACGCTATTACGCGGCTTGTTCAATGTTCTGCCGCTAGTATTAAGTATTTGGTTATTTTGGTCACTTTTTGAGTCATTAGATGAAGTAGGCAGTTTTTTATTTGGCCTTGTTCACATCAATGAACTCTTTAAAGGTGCTGGTTTTTTACTCATTCTAATCTTATTGTTCGTTGCTGGACTGCTTTTTTCTGTCAGCCCTATCGCATGGCTATATGATTTTATTATTCGTCAATTGATGCGATTCCCGTTTTTCAAAACGGTTTATAGCAGTATTAATGATATTGCCTCATTAATGAGCAGTGACAATAAAAATAAGAGTCAGCAAACCGTGTTAGTCCATCAGGCCAATGATACCTATGTGGTGGGCTTTATTATGGCTAACGACACGCCAGAACCGCTGACAAACGCATTACCTGAAGGTGACTGGGTGCCAGTACTATTTCCACTCAGTTACCAAATAGCGGGCGTGACAACGCTGGTTAAGCGTCAAGATCTCACCCTTGTTGATTGGTCATTTGAAGATGCAATGCGTTATAACTTAACGGCTGGTATTTCAATTTCAGCCAAAGATAAAGATAAAGAAGAAAAAGACCTTAAAACGCCATTAGCGGCAGATCCGCAGAAATAGGCCAGCATTACTAACAGTAATGATTAACGCCTTATTTTATTAAGGCGTTAATTAATAAAGGTTATTTAAAACAAGTTGCTAAAATCCGCAGCGCAAATACGTTTTACTGCTGGGTGCATGATCATTCGCTCAGCAAAAATAACAAAATACTCATCACAAATATCAACTACTCGCTTCACTTCATGAACTCGACTACTGCTAGTCAACTCATCGGCATAAATCGATGGCGCAATAAACATCGACTTGTGGTAACAAGAAAATGCCTTCATTAATGCTGCATCATCAAACTCACCCAAAATATTTGGCGTGATCCCTTGCTGATCAAACCATTGATGTAATTTGCGTCCCATTGCAGAACGTCGACTAGGTACTAATAATTTATAATCTTCAATGCAAGCTGGAAAATCAGCATCAGATAAATCATCAGTGCAAAAAAAACTCATCGCAGATTCACCGAGTTTTTTACTATATATACCTGGGTTTTGGGTCGAACTCACCGGACAATCTGACAGAATCATATCTAATTTATGCTGTGACAACTGCTCTAACAACATTTCATGGGTCGATTCAAAACAGCTTAATTGGATCCGTTGATCGTTCGGTATACCTTCAAGCAACACTTGGCTCACTAATCGTTTTGACAACGCATCGGCCACACCAACTTCAAACAATTGGTTATCACGTTGGGTATAATTAATACGATCAAGCATTTGATAACTAAGATCAAACATCTTATCAGCATATTTAAACACCAATTGGCCAAGCTCCGTTGGTTCAATATTACGCCCAACCCGTTTAGTTAACTTGCCTTTTAAACGTTCTTCTAATGAACGAATTTGCCCCGTAACCGTTTGTGGGGTCAGGAATAATGCATCAGCAGCTTTGGTTACTGAACCTTGTTTGCAGACCATCCAGAAATAATAAAGATGGTTATAATTTAAGTGAGACATTGCCGCTATTTTAAATAAAAAAACCCAGCGGCAAAGCTTACGCTGTGCCACTGGGCTGTTCAATGCTTGACACTATAAATTATAGTAAAATCAAACCAAGATCGTATTTGAGTCGTAATTAACGCTGCAGTCGCTCTAAATTGCGTACTCGCTCGCCACCACGTTGTTCTAACGCACGTTGACGGAACGAACTCTCACGCACAGTCGATGTTTTAACTGCGGTCGCTTTAGCATCATGGATCCCTTGTAAGTATGCTTGGCATAACTCAGAACGATCGTCATTAGTACACTGCTGATAATTTGCAGCTACACTGGGTAATGAAAATAAACACGCAATAACAACTAGCAACGTTTTCATATTACACCTCTGATTTAGGTAGTGTTTTACTCAACATTATGTAACCAACAACAGCTGCAACAGTAGAACCTAGTAGAATTCCAAGTCGTGAATAAGTCGCAAAGCTCTCATCAGCACCAACAAACGCTAATGAAGAGATGAAAATCGACATCGTAAATCCGATACCACACAGGATTGATACTGCAAAAATATGCTTAAAGTTAATCCCATCAGGTAATTTTGCTACACCCGTCTTAACCGCAATAAAACATGCAGTAAATATGCCGATAGGCTTACCAATAAATAAACCAGCTGCAATCCCCATCGGTAACATTGCTGCTAGACTCGCCAGTGATACGCCAGTGAGTGATATGCCTGCGTTTGCAAATGCAAACAATGGTAAGATTAAGAAAGCAACATACGGATGTAATGCATGTTCAATAGTTTTAAGCGGCGAATGAGTATCTGTAGTGCCATCTTTACCGGCTAATGGCACTGCAAAACCTAATACCACGCCAGCCAATGTTGCATGAACGCCTGATTGCAGCACACTGAACCATAAAATAGCACCAACAATTAAGTATAATGGAATACTGGTGATGTTCTTTAAGTTCATAACGACTAACGTCGCTGTCGCAATAAATGCTACTGCTAGTGCAATAGTGGATAAGTCGCTGCTATAGAATAGGGCGATAATAACAATTACCCCTAAGTCATCAATAATAGCTAGCGCTAATAGAAACACTTTTAAACTCACCGGTACACGGTTACCCAGCAATGCCATTACACCCAGTGCAAATGCAATATCGGTCGCAGCAGGAATAGCCCAGCCTTTCGCAGCCATCGGATCGCTGTAGTTAAAAGCAGTATAAATTAACGCTGGTGCAATCATGCCACCAACAGCAGCTATTGCCGGAAATATTGCCTTTTCCTTAGTATTAAGCGCACCCTCAATCAACTCACGCTTAACTTCTAATCCAATTAAGAAAAAGAAAATAGCCATTAAACCATCATTGATCCAATGCGCTACAGATAATCCTGCAACATAGCTATGCAAAGTGTCAGTATATACCGATGCCAATGGCGAGTTAGCAATAACCATTGCAATTAACGCTGCGATAATAAGAATAATACCGCCAGCTGATTCTAATTTAAGAAACTTACGAATAGCATCGGTCATCGACCGTCACTCCTTTAACTATATTATCCACGCGATCCAAGTTGCTCTAACTATAAGGTTAGCTAAATACTTGGTCATCTCAATTAAATTTAGTGTAAACGTCATTCTCATAATCTGAAAAATCGTTTGTATAGATATTAATACTCGGAAAAACCGAAATATTGCAGTTATAGAGCTACTATATCCGCACTGTCAATGAACTAAGATTCATCAGTTTTATGCTAAAAACAAAATAAATGGCAAAATTTTACTTCGAATAACGATTTCAGCATGATTTTTACATCTAATAATTCATTTCATTAAAAAACAATTAGAAACAATCTACTAGAGAGTATTATTGCAACATGACATTGTGAAATTTAATCGGTTGCGCTCTCACTTTGCTGACAAAACGCGAACAAATATTCATTTATGACACTCAGTGTAATATTTCTGAAATATAACCAAACTACTATTCACGCAGATTTCAACAAAATGACACCTAAACGACATATTCCTGTCATGGAGAAATGATTATGACTACCCAAGCCACTACTGCTGCATCTAAGTTCAGCTCTATGCGTTGGGTCCGCTGGGCCAACCTGGCGTTCATGCTATATTTGTTACTCGTTGCTGTATCTATGGTCAGCGGCGGTTTTAAATGGTCTGTCGGCGAGCAAGCAAAAACATTATTTGAATTTGCCTCTCACCCAGTAGCAGGCTTAATGATTGGTTTAATTGCGACAGCACTTATTCAATCATCAAGTACTGTAACCTCTATTATCGTTGGTCTTGTGGCAGGTGGTTTACCGGTAGAAACCGCTATTCCAATGGTTATGGGTGCTAATATTGGTACCACATTAACCAATACATTAGTTAGTTTAGGTCATGCACGTTGTAAGGAAGAATTCCGTCGCGCATTTGCAAGTGCGACTGTACATGATTTCTTTAACTTATTAGCAGTTGCCATTTTCCTTCCTTTGGAAATGATGTTTGGTGTACTTGATAAGTTATCAGGTTGGTTAGTATCACCGTTCTTAAAAGCAGGTGATATGAGCATGGACGGCATGGATTTCATGAAGCCGTTAACACAACCTGCTGTTGATTTAGTAAAAGGTCCACTAGAAGTATTTGGTCACAATGGTGGTTTTGGCCTAATCGTTCTAGGTATTACACTGATTTTCGTTTCAATTACGCTAATGGGTCGCTTAATGCGAGGCTTAATGGTGGGTCGTGCTCGCGATATTCTTAAGAGTGCAATCGGTCGTGGTCCATTACATGGTATTGCTTCAGGCACAGCGGTAACCGTACTAGTACAGTCATCATCAACAACAACAAGTTTGATGGTACCACTAGTCGGTACTGGTGTATTGACTGTCCGTGAAGTGTACCCATTTACTCTGGGCGCAAACATCGGTACCTGTATCACAGCACTACTAGCAGCGACAGCAGTATCTGGTGAACACGCAGTATTTGCACTACAGATTGCGCTGGTACACTTATGTTTTAACGTACTAGCAACAGTATTAATTTTCGGTGTACCGTTCTTACGTGAAATTCCGCTTAAGTGTGCTTTCTACCTCAGCGAATTAGCAACCAAGAACAAAGCAGCAGTTGCTGGTTACCTTGGCCTAGTATTCATTGCGATTCCAGGTTCAATCCTAGCGTTTACGGCTTAATCGTTACGCTAAGCTAACTAAAAATACTGTTAAATAAAAAGCCCCGCACAAGCAATTGTGCGGGGCTTTTTGTGATTCTGATAATTGGCGCTAATAGTCATTCCAATGAATGTCTAACTTCAGTAATGGAATGACTATTACAGCAATTAAACTGCACTATTTTTAATCTACAACTATACCGAAAATGGGTATTGAATCGGCGCATGGTGTTGATAACCCACTACCTCAAAATCATCCAACGTTACCCACGTTTCTAAGTCTTCTAGTGAGGTAATTTTAGGGTTGATTATCAATTGTGGTGATGCAAATGGTGTGCGAGTTAACTGTTCATCACGCATTAACGGCAATTGATCTTCATAAATATGAGCATTAATAATTTTATGATAAGCCTGACCCGGTTTATGACCTGTAATTTGTGCCATTAACGCCAGTAATGTAAACACTTGAACTTGATTAAAATTAAGCCCTAACGGCACATCACAAGAACGCTGAGCACTGGTCAAATACAGTGTATCGCCTAATAATGAAAAGGTATGGGTGTGCATGCATGGGCGTAAGCAGCCCATATCAAACTCACCAGGATTATAAAACGTTAAAATTTCGCCACGATCATCAATTCCTTTGGTTAGATCATCAACAATCTTCTTTAATTGATCGATAACCGTACCATCTGCCTTTTGCCAACGACGGCCTTGAACCCCATAAACGCGTCCCATATCATCCTCACCTTTACGGTAGGGATTATTTAGCCATGCTTGATTATCATTGGCATTGGCATTCCATGTATTACAACCAATAGCACGAAATTGAGCGGCATTATCATAACCACGTAAATAACCTAATAACTCAGCAATGGCTGCTTTCCAAAAGCTTTTACGAGTAGTGATCAATGGAAATTGATTATTAGCAACATCATAAGTTAAATCAGCATTGATAACCGTTAGACAGCGTTTCCCTGTACGCTCATTCTCAATCCACACACCATCATCAACAATTCGCTGACATAACGCTAAGTACTGTTTCATTGTCCTACCCGTTAAATTAATGACGCCCAGCAAAAGCTAGGCGTCTAAAGTCGTTAGTTTTAATTCTATCAGAAGATAGCGAACTTAAAGCTAGTCAATATCAACTCATGAACATTTTAATACTGATAATAAGCAGCAATACGGCAAACATTTTTTTAAGCGTTGCCGTTGGTAATCGCGTAACAAGCGCAGCCCCATAGCGAGTGGTAATCATTGACGTTGCAGCAATACCGACTAGAGCAGGTAAATAGACATACCCAAGGCTATATGCTGGTAAATCAGCACTACCTACTCCAGCAAAGATAAAGCCTATCATGCCTGATACTGCAATAAGAAACCCAACCAATGATGCTGAGCCTATAGCACGGCGCATTTCAACCCCAAAATAGCTCAGGTATGGCACTGTTAATGAACCGCCACCAATGCCGGCTAAACTTGATAATAAGCCGATAACACAACCACCAACAGCCGATACCAGCGCACTTGGTAATGGTCGAGCATAAGTGACGCGTAACGATAGCAACATTTGTAAAGCAAGCAGCAGCACAATCACTGCAAATACTTTAGGTAAATATTGTGCAGGGACTATTTCTGCCACCACGCTACCACCTAATCCGCCAATAATGATCCCCGGAGCAAGCACTTTAACCACTGAGAAATCAACATTTCCCAATCTAAAATGATTACGCGCAGAAGCCATTGAAGTCATTACAATACTGGCTAATGATGTCGCTAATGCAATGTGCATTAGCATCGCAGGTTCAATGCCAGCCTGTGGGAGTAACCATACTAATGCGGGCACAACCAATAAGCCGCCACCAATTCCCAGTAACCCCGCTAATAATCCCACCACTGCACCTAAAATTAAGCACATCGAAAACAGCCATATTACGCTTTCATGCATAATAACTACCCATTACCTTAACCGAAGAGGTTGCCATTATTTATTACCTGCTCGAATAAATCCACCTAACTGGTGCTGCTCAATAAATGCTGTCGTTAATTGACGCACATCATCAGCAATATCAACCGCCAGTGCCTGAGTCGCTAATAAGGTCATATCGGTACTATTAATATGGCGCAAAATATATTTAATTTTGGCGATATTACGCGCATTCATACTCAATGAGCGATAACCCATTCCAACCAACAGTAATGCGCCAACAGGATCGCCTGCTAATTCTCCACAAACACACACCGGTAATTGATATTTTTTAGCACTATCAACAATATGCTTTAGCGCATGTAAGACAGCAGGATGCAGAGCATCATAAACACTTGAGACCCGCGCATTATTACGATCAACCGCTAATAGGTATTGGGTTAAATCATTACTACCAACAGAGAGAAAATCAACTCGCCCAACCAACGCATGGAGTTGATATAACATTGACGGCACTTCGATCATGATGCCTATTCGTGGCTTATGCAGCTGTTGTCCTGCTGCTAATGCTGTTTGAGCAACATCGGCATACGCCCGTTCAATAATCGCTTTAGCATCATCAAGTTCATTAATACTTGAAATCATCGGCAGTAAAATATCCATATTGTTCAAACCAATGCTAGCGCGTAACATGGCTCGTACTTGAATCATAAATATTTCAGGATGATCGAGCGTAAATCGAATTCCACGCCAACCTAAAAATGGGTTATCTTCTTCGATTGATAGATAAGGTAATGGCTTATCTCCGCCAATATCAAGCGTACGCATCACAACCGGCTGATGCGGATAAGTGTGCAAAATAGTTCGATATTGATTAATTTGTTCTTCTTCAGAGGGAAAACTGCGTTGCAGTAAAAACGGCACTTCGGTGCGGTAAAGTCCAACACCATCAATACCTTTATTGATAGCAAGATGCGAGTCGGCACTTAATCCAGCATTAATGTGAACCATGATCCGTTGCTGATCTTGAGTCACAGCCAGTTGGTGCTGATCACCTTCAACAATTTTTTCAAGTTCATCATCTTCACGCAGTAAGCGTCGATATTCGGCCAGCACATGTCGATTTGGATTGACTAAAAAATCACCGCGATAACCATCAACCACCACGACATTGTTGTGCACGGTATGCGGCGTAAAATCGACCCCCATAATCGCAGGAATACCCAGTGCACGAGATAAAATAGCGGCATGTGAGTTGGCGGCACCATCTTGCGCAACCACAGCAGCCAATTTGCCTGCAGGTACTGTCGCTAACATTGCGGCAGTTAACTCTCGTGTCAGCAGTACAATTGGCTCATCCCACTGCTGCTCATTAGGCTCGTCATCACACAAAAAGTACAATAACCGCTGCCCTAATTCACGAATATCACGCGATCGTTCTTTAAGGTATTGATCTTTCATATTGGCAAAACGGTTAGAATACGCTTCAACCACTTGTCGCACAGCCCATTCGGCTTGATCCCCCCCATCTATACGGGTTTTAAGATCTTGGCGTAGCAATGGATCATTGAGTAAGTGACTAAAGAGGTCAAAAATAGCGAGGGTTTCTTTTTGCAAGTCGCTATCAAACCGTTTCCGTAAACGGCGAAATTCTTTTGCTGCCGCATCAATCGCAATCGTTAATCGATCTTGTTCAGCATCAATATTTAAGCATGATGCTGGCGCAACATGCTCTAATAACGGTTGAGTATCATCCCACCACGCTTTTGCCACCGCAACGCCACTGGATGCTGCAGAACCGGTTAAATGAAGTCGATTACCTTGCTCAAACCACATTCCTTGTGCTTTCGCATGGGCTAAAATACCCGCCAATTGCGCAGCAAGTGTCACTAAAAATGATTCTTCACTTTCGTTAAATTCTCGCTGCTGACGTTGCTGAACGACGATAACACCAAGAACTTGGCGCTGATGTATGATAGGTGTACCAAAAAAGGATCGAAAAGATTCCTCTCCGATCCCTGGTAAATGTTTAAAACGAGGATGTAAACGCGCATCTGCAACATTTAATGGTTCAGCTCGTTGGCCCACTAACCCTACAAGCCCTTGATCAAAGCGCAAACTAATGCGCCGTCGAGATTTATTTAACCCCTGCGTTGCCATTAGGGTATAAACCTGACGCTGATGATCGGCAATGTACACCGAACAACAATCAGTTTTCATTGCTAACGTCGTATTTGATACTAATTGATCCAAAGCATCGATCAATGTGTGAGCGCTAACAACCTTGTCAACAATATCTCTTAGCTGTGCCAGCATAGTGAGCCTTTAATTGTTCCCTGTGAGCCAATAACCTCTATTTGCTAATTACGCTTACTCTTAGTGCGTTTAAATTTACGTTCTTTCCATTCTTTAAATGGCATTGCGACAGCAGCAAACTCTTTTAATGCACGACGGTACACATCACGCTTAAAAGACACCACTTGTCTCACTGGGTACCAATAACTTACCCAACGCCAACCATCAAATTCTGGTGTAGCACCTCGCTGCATATTAACCTTGGACTCATCGCATTCTAAACTCAGCAAAAACCACTTTTGCTTTTGACCGATACAAACAGGTTTTGAATCCCACCGCACAAGACGTTTAGGTAATTTATAACGTAACCAATGACGGCTTGACGCAATAATCCTGACATCTTTTTTGGTTAATCCTACTTCTTCATACAATTCACGATACATGGCCTGTTCAGGGGTTTCACCTTCATCAATACCACCTTGCGGAAACTGCCAAGAATGTTGTCCATATCGTCGAGCCCAAAATACCTGGCCATGGCCATTGCAGATAACGATCCCTACATTAGGGCGGTATCCATCGCCATCAATCACTGGACGACCTCAAGTATAAATATCTATTAATAGTGATTTTTTCATAGTAGACGGGATCGGTAAACAAACATTCATTAATATCGATCAGTTTTACTCACTTTAAACCATCTTTGGGATAACTTTGCATAATGACCACTTTACCAACAGCTAAGTGAGACATACCCCACATTTATTCACTCTTTCTGTGGATAGATTTGTGCAGAAACCTAAAAAAAGCAGATTTAAGTGATTAAAAAACATTTTATAACGCCCAATAAAAACGTAACTAAAAATAAAATTATCATTTAAAATCATAACCATAACCACATGTCAAATTCATAATAAATAAAAATAAAGTTAACTTTCACATCACTAAAAAACGATCGGTTAAAGATCAACCAATAATGGCGTTATCCACAAAATACGGCTTTTTATGGTGAGCAAGAACACATCACAACGAATATTATTCCACCACAGCACTGTATAAACACTCAGTTAAATTGGAAAAAAATATTTTTCAAAAAAAAACTGTGGATATCTTTTTATTTTGATCTTAGCGCTAAATAACTGCCACAAGTTACTCATCAGCAGACATTTCAGCGCTATTATTTCATTTCTATAACTTAAATGATCAATCGTAACCATTTATTGCCCACAACGATCATCACAGATCTTCACCTACAACAGCCACCAATATGATAGTATTATCTGCTCATACTATCTTCACTATTGGTCCTATCACGATATTTTATGAGCCAACACTCCATGCAACCCACACCAACAACAGAAGCTGAATTACTTTATCGCGCCCAGCAATTGGCAGGCATGACGCTGGGTGAATTAGCAGCGCTCGCTGGCATAATTCCGCCACCCAACCTTAAGCGTGATAAAGGTTGGGTTGGGCAATTACTAGAATGGCATTTAGGAGCAACGGCTGGCAGCAAGCCTGTGCCTGACTTTATTGAACTTGGCATTGAACTCAAAACAATTCCGATCAGTTATCAAGGCAAGCCATTAGAAACGACCTTTGTCTGTGTAGCACCGCTAATTGGCGTACAAGGTCTGCAGTGGCAAAATAGCCATATAAGACAAAAACTGGCTCGCGTATTATGGGTTCCCGTTGAAGGAGAGCGTGACATTCCACTTGAAGAACGTCATGTTGGATCTGCACTATTATGGAGCCCAAGTGCAGAAGAAGAACAACAATTACAGCAAGATTGGGAAGAATTAATGGATCTGATTGTATTAGGCCAAGTAGAATCAATCACTGCTCGTCATGGTGAAGTTCTACAATTACGCCCAAAAGCTGCCAACAGTAAAGCACTCACCGAAGCTTATGGCGCGAATGGCCAACCGATAAAAACCCTACCTCGTGGCTTTTATTTAAAAAAACAATTTACAGCACAATTATTACAACGACACTTTATTTAGCCGGCTTTACGCATGACCTTGACGAAAGCAACGTGGTGGTGGAATGAGCTCATGTTTATTTAACAGTCGATACATCGTCGCTCTTGATACCCCTAACTCTCGTGCCGCAGCCGAAATTTGACCTTTATTATTTTCTAATACGGTTAATAATGCATTGCGTTCAGATTCTTCACGCACTTTTTTCAAGCTTAATTTATCATCGACTAAACGTGGTATATCTAATTGCTCCGCTTCAATACATTTATTTTCTGCGAGTAATACCGCACGCTTAATTTGGCAAATAAGCTCCTGCACATTACCTGGCCACGGGTATTGCAATAGCATTGCTTGCGCTTGTTCCGATAACGATTTAGCGACACTATTATACTGACGCGCATATTTTAATAATAAAAATTCGGCTAAAACAATAATGTCATCACCTCGTTCACGCAATGTCGGTACAGTTAATGACACCACATTTAAACGAAAATATAATTCACGCCGTAATGTCGTTAAAGTAACTAAATGCTCAAGTGAATGTTTGGTAATAGAAATAACACGAATATCAACGCTAATCGCCTCACCCGCTTGATTATAGTAAAGCCCTTCAGCCAAAACTTGGTATAACGTCTGCTGGCAGGCATCGGTTAACGCGGTAAACTCTTCAAGTACCAACACACCATTATTTGCAGCTTCAAATAACGATTCAGTCCCGCTGGCGGTTTCAACCCTCCAATCTGCGGTCATAGTTTCACAATTAACCCGTATTACTTGTTGTTTAGCACGCGCAGACGCTTGAAAAATAGCGTCTGCTACTAAGATCTTACCCGTACCAATTTCACCACTGATGACGACATGCACATCACTTAATGCAATCCGTTTAACTTGATCGCGGAGTTTTTTCATTACCGCCGTCGAGCCTTGTAGCCCTTGCTGACCAAAATTGCCTAATTGTGGCCATACTTGACGTTCCAGATTAAGCATACCAATCTGGTGACCAATGGTTTGTTGTAACCGCTCAGGAGGAATAGGAACAGAAAAATAATCGAGACAAAAATTAACGATAAATTGGCCAATAGCTTCATTGTTCAATTGTTCATCGCGCACAATCGCAATCCAGCGGACTTGTTTATTACGATTCACCATTGCTGAAAAACTATGAATACTAAAATCATCATGGCTAAGATCAACCACGCCAATGCAAGGACCAATTTCTAACAGTAATGTTTCTGCGGTACGCAAATCATAACAACGGTGACACAGCCAGCCCGCGGTTTCCATTGCAGGTAACCAATTTTGATTATTGCCACCAAAAACAACCAAGGTATTAGAAATAACAGCTTTTGCTTTTTTTACCATTCCAATTGTCATTTATCCCTCCTTGAATAAAGCAATTATCTTATATTTAACTTAGTAACCACTCCACCAATGATATACGAACAAATGCAACTTGTTTACTATAATATAATTAAGCTAATATAAAATCATGATGTTAGCGATATTGCGCCCTCAATAATGACTATTTGTCACTTTTTTGACTCCTTTTTAACAAAAAAAAGCCAAAAAAAAACCACCGCATTAAGCGATGGCTTTTTATAATAATTCAATTAGTTATTTGATTGTGGGCGCATTGCCGGGAATAAAATAACGTCACGAATAGTATGTGTGTTAGTAAATAGCATTACTAAACGGTCAATACCAATACCTTGGCCTGCAGTAGGTGGTAAACCATGCTCTAGCGCAGTAATGTAGTCTGCGTCATAGTACATTGCTTCATCATCACCTGCATCTTTCGCGTTAACCTGTGCTTTAAAGCGTTGGTCTTGGTCTTGAGCATCGTTAAGCTCAGAGAAACCATTCGCTACTTCACGACCACCGATAAAGAATTCAAAACGGTCAGTAATGAATGGGTTTTCATCGTTACGACGTGCAAGTGGAGAAATATCAGCTGGGTACTCTGTAATGAACGTCGGTTGCATTAGTTGAGGCTCAGCCGTTTCACCAAAGATTTCTTCAAGTAATTGACCACATGTCCAGAAGCTTTCTACATCAACATGAACAGATTTTGCGATCTTAACCATTAGCTCACGATCAGCAACGCCTTCGTAAGTTAATGCTTGGATTTCTGCGTGATCTGGGTTGTATTGCTTAATTGCATCCAACATGCTCATACGAGTATAAGGACCTGCAAATTCAACTTCGAACTCACCGTATGGCATTTTAGAAGAACCTAATACATCAATCGCGATGCTGCTTAGCATTTCTTCAGTGATGTCCATCAGATCATTGTAATCTGCGTACGCCATGTAGAATTCCATCATCGTGAATTCTGGGTTATGACGAGGAGACAAACCTTCGTTACGGAAGTTACGGTTGATTTCAAATACGCGCTCAAAACCACCAACAACTAGACGCTTAAGGTAAAGCTCAGGTGCAACACGTAGGTACATGTCGATATCTAGTGCATTATGATGAGTGATAAATGGACGTGCGGTTGCACCACCAGGGATCACGTGCATCATTGGCGTTTCAACTTCCATGAAACCTTTAGTTACCATGAAGTTACGAATAGCTGAAACCACTTTTGAACGGATCACAAATGCACGACGAGAATCATCATTTACAATCAGATCAACATAACGCTGACGGTAACGCATCTCTTGGTCAGTTAGACCATGGAATTTTTCTGGTAATGGACGTAGTGCTTTCGTTAGCAACTCGTAGTTATCCATCTCAACGTAAAGATCACCTTTACCAGATTTTTGCAGTACCCCTTTAACACCGATGATGTCACCGATATCTAGACCAGAATATTTCTCTTTTAGCTCTTTCTGCACATCTTTAGATGCATAAGCCTGAATTCGGCCAGACACATCTTGAATCGCTAGGAAAGGACCACGCTTAGCCATAACACGACCTGCGATTGCAAATACATGACCAGCTTGTTCAAGCTCTTCCTTGGTCATCTCACCGTATTTTGCTTGTAGGTCAGCCGCTAAGCTATCACGACGGAAATCGTTTGGGTGGCCATTTGCTTTGCAGTTTTTGCGAATCATATCCAGTTTCGCGCGACGCTCAGCAATCAGTTTATTCTCATCTTGTACTTGGTCAGTCATGGGGAACCCTTAAAATTTTACTGAAATTCGGTTACAGACCTGATTTCAAGCTTGCTTCAATAAAACGGTCTAAATCACCGTCTAGTACTGCTTGGGTGTTTCTGTTTTCCACCCCAGTACGTAAATCTTTAATGCGAGAGTCATCCAATACATAAGAACGGATTTGACTACCCCAACCAATGTCAGATTTAGTATCTTCACTGGCTTGTTTTTCAGCATTTTGCTTTTGCATTTCATATTCAAACAATTTTGCTTTTAACTGCTTCATTGCTTGATCTTTATTCTTATGCTGAGAGCGATCGTTCTGACACTGCACCACAATATTGGTTGGTACGTGCGTAATACGTACTGCCGATTCAGTGGTGTTTACGTGCTGACCACCGGCACCCGATGCGCGGTATACGTCGATACGTAAATCAGAAGGGTTGATATCAATAACAATATTGTCATCAATTTCTGGATACACAAATGCTGAAGCAAACGAAGTATGGCGACGACCACCGGAGTCAAACGGTGATTTACGCACTAAACGGTGTACACCGGTTTCAGTACGTAGCCAACCATAAGCATACTCTCCGCTAATACGAACAGTAACAGATTTAAGACCAGCAACATCACCATCAGAGATTTCAATGATTTCAGTTTTAAAACCTTTAGCATCTGCCCAACGCAAGTACATGCGCAGCATCATTGAGGTCCAATCTTGTGCTTCAGTACCACCTGAGCCTGCTTGAAGATCAAGATAACAATCAGAACTATCGTGATCGCCAGCAAACATACGACGAAATTCTAACTTAGCTAACTTAGCTTCAAGCTCAGCTAACTCAGGTTCAATCTCATCAAAGGTTTCTTGATCATCTTCTTCAACCGCTAACTCAAGTAGGCCTTCAACGTCTTCCACGCCTTGGTCTAATTGGTCAATAGTTTCAACTACCGCTTCCAATGCTGCACGTTCTTTACCTAACGCTTGAGCGCGCTCAGGTTCACTCCATACATCTGGTTGCTCTAGTTCTGCATTTACCTCTTCTAGACGCTCTTGTTTCGCATCATAGTCAAAGGTACCCCCTAAGGATGTCAGTACGTGCTGACACATCCTCAAGTCGGTTTTTAATAGGATTAATTTCGAACATCGCCACGCTTCATTACCGAAATAGATATAACCGCAAGATTCTATCGAATTGTAGATAGAATATACAGAGGGAGAGAAAGGTTATCAGAAAATTAATCAAAATATGGTGACAATCTAGGCTGTAAACACCAAGATCCCCACCATTCACGGTTTCATTACCAGGTTGATATTATTTTGCCGCTAAATGTTCAACCATCAATTGCACACTTCGATTACCGCGAAATTCATTCACATCGAGGCGATAAACTAATTCAATTTGCTGCACTGACGCATCAGGCCACAGCTTAAGATCGACGTTAAATGCAATCGCATCAATGACGCTCCCTCCCGCTAGCGGCTCCACTATCATTTTTAGGTGTTTACCCGCCACCAGCTTTTGGTGCAAAAGTCGAAACGTACCGTCAAAGGTTGGCTCTGGAAATTGCTGTCCCCACGGCCCGCCCGCACGCAGAATTTCAGCCGTCTCAAGTGTCAATTCATACGGCTGTAATTCGCCATCACTAAGCAACACACCTTGGAGTGCATCTTCATCAAGAACTTGTCGTACCGCGGTATCAAAAGCAACACTAAACGCTTCTAACTGTGATTCAGCAATAGTTAATCCTGCAGCCATTGCATGACCACCAAACTTTAAAATCATTCCAGGATGTTGAGTATCAACCACATCAAGTACGTCTCGCATATGCAATCCCACAATAGAACGACACGAGCCTTTGATTTCACCATTACCTGCATCAGCAAACGCTATCACTGGGCGATGGTATTTATCTTTAATACGAGAAGCTAAAATACCAATCACACCTTGATGCCAATCACGTTGAAACAGCACTAACCCATAGGGCATATTGTGCTGATTAAATTGCAACCGTTCACAAATCGCGAGACCTTCTTCTTTCATGCCTTGTTCGATTTCTTTACGGGTTTGATTAAGCGCATCCAGTTCAGACGCCATACGACGCGCTGCTTGAATATTGTCACACAAGAGTAATTCCACCCCGAATGACATATCATCTAAGCGCCCTGCTGCATTAATACGTGGTCCTAATGCAAATCCAAGATCGCTGGCCACTAACCGCGCGGGATCACGGTTAGCCACTTCAATTAACGCCTGAATACCTGGGCGACACTTACCAGCACGAATACGTTGCAGCCCTTGATGTACCAAAATGCGGTTATTGCCATCTAATGCCACCACATCAGCAACCGTGCCCAATGCAACTAAATCAAGCAATTCAGCCAGATTTGGCACAGCTAACGCGTGTTGTTCAAACCAACCGTTATTACGCAGTTCAGCCCGTAGTGCCAACATTAAATAAAAGGCAACGCCAACCCCACATAATGCTTTTGATGGAAAGCCACATTGTTCAAGGTTTGGATTCACTATCGCGTCAGCTGCAGGTAAACAATCACCAGGCAAGTGATGATCGGTAACCAGCACTTGTACCCCTTGTGCTTTTGCTGCTGCAACCCCACTAATCGAAGACACACCGTTATCAACCGTCATGATCAGTTCAGCCCCACGATCAATCGCTTGTTGCGCGACATCAGGGCTTAAACCATATCCGTCATCAAATCGATTTGGCACTAAATAATCTACATTTCGACTGCCCAACATTTTTAAAGCCAAGACAGATAATGCAGAGCTAGTCGCGCCATCGGCATCAAAATCACCGACAATAATAATACGCGTATTATTGGCTAATGCCGCCACTAACAACTTAACAGCATCACTCATACCATGAAGTTGATTATAATTAAGTAATCCTTTGGCGCCGCGTTCGAGTTCAGCATCATTGCTAATACCACGACTGGCATAAATACGCTGCAAAATAGCAGGGATTGCACTAGAGAAGCCTTGAGGATCGGCAACAGGACGACGCTTGATTTCTATCATAATAACGGCTTCTTAAAGGAATGATTGTCTTTTCATCTTAACCAAATCACCACCAACAAAAAAGCCTGATATCACTATCAGGCTTTATATTCAATGACGCTGTAGACTCGCTATTAGTTAGCTTTCGCTTTGCTATCCAATAACTGTAGCAATGCCGCTGGCGGTTGGTAACCAGGGATCATCATGCCATCTTCTAGCACGATTGCAGGCGTTCCATTAACCCCCATCGCAACACCTAATTGATATTGCTCCATCACTAAATCAGGGCGTGGAGTGATCTTTGATTCATCAAAAGTACCATTTTTAGCATCGTGCATCGCTTTAACACGATCTTTTGCACCCCAAATTGCACTCATTTGGTTGAAATTACTTGATCGCTCACCACCGCGTGGGAAAGCAAGGTAACGTACTGTAATACCAGCATCGTTATAACCTTGCATTTCATTATGCAATTTACGGCAATAACCACAACTAGTATCAGTAAACACCGTTACCACATATTTTTCATTTTTAGCCGGATAGACAATCATGTCTTTTTCCATTTTGGCTAATTTAGCTTTATTTAACTGCGCCATTTTTTGCTCAGTTAAGTTAACCGGCTCAGCACCGGTATTTTGGTATAAATGGCCCGCTAAAAAATATTGTCCGTCATCAGAGGCATACACGACACCACGTTCAGTCACAACTTCATTAACACCCGCCATCGGGGAGGCTGTAATTGAGCTTGGCGTTAAACCAATATTAGAAAGTTGCTTAGTAATAGCCGCTACATCAGGTTTTGCAACCGCAGAAAAAGCAGTCAGTGCAACAGCTGTAGCCAGCACGGTGCGACGAATAAAATGCATCTTGTTATTCCCTTTTAAAATGATGACTGTCTCGATATAACTACAGACCGAGATCACAACTATATAGTTTCAATTACACTACTATTTTTATGTCCGCAGCATAAATGAAGTATCCCTAAATACAAATATTATCGCTAGTTTTATCTAACAACATCTCATAATTATGCACGTGGGTGGTGACTTTGATGCAATTGTTTCAATCTTTCCGTCGCAACATGCGTATAAATTTGAGTCGTTGATAGATCACTATGACCAAGCAACATTTGTACCACTCGTAAATCTGCGCCGTAATTAAGTAAATGAGTCGCAAAAGCATGCCGCATTACATGGGGTGATAAAGTATCAGCATCAATACCAGCTAACACCGCATAATATTTAATTCGATGCCAAAACGTTTGGCGTGTCATTTGCTTTGCTCGTCGGCTAGGAAATAACACATCGGAACTTTTTTCACCTAATAATAGCGGTCGACCGCTGTCAATAAATTGCTCAATCCAATCAACCGCATTTTCGCCCATAGGTACTAACCGTTCTTTATCCCCTTTACCTGTCACCCTCACAACGCCTTGGCGTAAGCTGACTTTATCCATGGTTAAGGTCACTAACTCTGTCACACGTAGCCCGGTGGCATATAATAATTCCAACATTGCTTTATCGCGCAATTGCAGCGGATCATTAACATCTGGCGCTTCTAATAATGCATCAACTTGTGCTTCGGTAAGATCTTTAGGCAGCCGTTGCGGCAATTTAGGCGTAACCAGCATCGCACTAGGATCATCGACGCGCACTTTTTCACGGTATAAATATTGAAATAAGCGTCGAATAGCTGACACCATACGGGCACGCGAGGTTTGCTTATAATCTTGATCAAATAGCCATAATTGATAACGTTGTAAATCATCAATCGAAGCCTCTGAAAGCACAATATTTTGCTGCTGCATCCATTGCTGTAATTTTTTTAAATCATTGCGATAAGAAGCAAGAGTATTTTCAGATAACCCTCGCTCCATCCACATCGCATCGAGAAAGCGTTCAATAATAACATCGTCGGTTACCATTTTTACCTCGCCATAAGCTGTGTCGTAAGACGGTTTAAATACATGGATAAAAACACAGTAATTAGCGCATGATAGGATATTTATTCTAAAAAGTAACCTCGTTCTCTGTTTATTAATCTTAAACTTATCGCTTTCAGTGCCCGTCGAGTCTTGAGCTCAATCAACAATAACGAGTACACTTTAATCTAACAATAAGCATACAAGGTACACGACATGAAAATTGGCTTGTTTTATGGCTCGACCACTTGCTATAC
Organism: Photobacterium malacitanum; assembly: GCF_900185615.1. Classification (GTDB taxonomy): domain Bacteria; phylum Pseudomonadota; class Gammaproteobacteria; order Enterobacterales; family Vibrionaceae; genus Photobacterium; species Photobacterium malacitanum. Next base: position 70,230 of record NZ_FYAK01000007.1, on the reverse strand, counting down.
CGAAATGGCAGCAGAAAAAATTCGTGATTGCCTCGGGGCTGAAATCATTGAATTGCACAATATTAAGCACACGCCAGTAGCAGAAATGAACCAATATGACATGTTGATTTTAGGCATTTCAACCTGGGACTTTGGTGAAATCCAAGAAGATTGGGAAGCGGTGTGGCAACAACTTGATGGTTTACAATTACAACAAAAAACGGTGGCGCTATTTGGTCTTGGCGATCAGGAAGGGTATACCGAGTGGTTTTTAGACGCGATGGGCATGTTGCACGATCAGTTATGCTCTACAGGGGTGCAATTTATCGGTTATTGGCCCAATGATGACAGCTACCAATTTCAAGCATCAAAAGCGTTAACTGCAGATCAACAATTTTTTGTCGGTTTAGCGTTAGATGAAGATAGCCAATATGAATTAAGCGATGCCCGCATTGAGCAATGGTGTGAACAAATCATGCTGGAATACGCACAACTGCCATAAGAGCTTAACGGCTATAAACGATACCATAAAAAAAGGGACACCAATGTGGTATCCCTTTTTTGTTTAGCAATAACGGTGTTATTACACAGCAACAGTATCGCTATGATTATTGTTATTTTTAGTGCCGACAAAACGGGTTATCACCAGTGCAATCAAGGTTGGTAATACCCAGCCCATACCGTAATTAAACAACGGTAAGCTACTGAACATTGATACATCAAACTGCAAGTACTTCGCCACATCAATCATACTAAAGATAAAAGAAACTAACAGCACCACACGATAGGCTAAACGTGGATTCGGTAACCATTTACGTACTAAGGTTAATGCAACCAGCGCAATCGCTACAGGATACAAGGCAAATAATACTGGTATCGATAATGAAATCAGCATATTTAAACCAACATTTGCCACAACTGCACACACGATAGCTAATAATACTGCCCACTTTTTATAAGATAGTGGTGTTAGCGTACTAAAGTAATCAGCACACGCACTGATTAGGCCTATCGCGGTAGTTAAACATGCTAGCAATACAATGCTAGATAAAATAATTTGTCCCGTTGAGCCAAATAACGCCATAACATACGTTGTTAAAATAGCACCGCCATTACCGACACCAGCCGCAATACTCGCGCTGGTCGCACCAAGATAAAACAATGACACATACACAAACGCTAAACCTACTGCAGCAATTAAGCCCGCATAGATAAGATATGTACAAGTGGTCTTATCATCAGTGATACCTTTGCTTCGAATCACATCAACAATCAACATTCCAAACATCAGCGCCGCAAAAGTATCCATGGTGTTGTAACCTTCAAGGAAACCTTTAGTAAACGGTTGAGTGATATATTCACCTTGCGCTGCAATAATACTGCCTTGTGGATTCATGAACACAGCAATCGCAAGTACCGTCAATACCACAAATAAAGCTGGTGTTAAAAACTTACCGATCATGTCGATCAATTTACCGCGAGACCAAGCAAAAAACAGTGCTACAGCAAAAAAGAGGATAGAAAAAATAGTTAAGCTGGTTTGACTAGCATCAGTAATAAACGGTTTAACAGCCATTTCATAGGCAACAAGACCGGTACGAGGTGCAGCGAACGCAGGGCCAATAATGATAAAAATCAATACCGCCATTAAGGTTGCTACTTTTGACGGTAAATCACGGGTTAACCCACTCCAACCACCACCAGCAATAGCGACTGCGATAATACCAATTAAAGGTAAGCCAACCGCGGTAACTAAAAAGCCTGACATTGCAGGTAACATATTCTCACCAGCTAGCTGTCCTGCTAACGGTGGAAAAATGATGTTGCCCGCACCTAAAAAGAACGCAAAGGTCATAAAGCCTAGCGCGATAATATCTGTTACTTTGAGTGTTTTTTTCAAACTGCACCTTCCACTCGCTAATGGGTTATATATTGTGTCTGCATTTTTTATAATAAGTAGCACCTAATATATATCGCTATAATTATTGTGCCTGCTAGCATAATGACCAAAAATAGTACCCTTAGCAATAGACCAGATAAAAACACCATATAATCCAGTTAACCAGCCAACAAACTGGAATTAACAACCATTTATAAATTTCAAAACAGAATAAAAAGCCAATTTAAGCCACAAAAACCATACTTACAAAAAAGATGTAACAACTAATTAACAATAAATAAACAGATTATTATCAGTTGTGTTTTTTTGATTATTGCACCATCGTTTTATATGCTTTTGTATGCTTTATAAACCTAACAGTAGTACTGTCACCCAAGGATCCATCATGAGTCGCAGCTTTCGTTTTAAACAATTTACTATCAATGATCACGGTTGTGGCATGCCGATCAGTACCGATGGGGTATTATTAGGCGCATGGGCAAAGTTACCGCAACAAGGGTTGATTGTTGATATTGGTACCGGTAGTGGCTTATTAGCATTAATGGCTGCACAGCGTACATCTACAGCAATGATCACTGCGATTGAATTAGATGCCGCGGCCGTCACCGCCGCCACAGCTAACTTTGCAGCATCACCATGGCAGTCTCGCTTACAATGCATTGACAGTGACATTAACCACTGGTGCCAAGCTATTACAGCCGAATCGATTGATAGTATTATTTGTAATCCACCTTATTTTAATACGGGTCAGCAGGCACAACGACAACACCGCGCTACTGCACGCCATACCGATACCCTTAGTCACCAACAGTTATTGGCGACTATTCGTCATTTATTAACCACTGATGGCTGCGCCAGTCTTATTCTACCGACTTATGAAGGCCAGCAACTGCTCACTCAAGCTGCAGCATACGGCTTATACTGCCAACGCCGTTGTGATGTTCGTTCGACACCACACAAACCGTTTATGCGCACATTGATTGAATTAACAAAAAATAGTGCCATTACTGAACAACACCAGCTTTGCATTCATACTGAAAACAGCTATTCATCTGATTTTATTGCACTTACTAAAGATTTTTACTTAAAAATGTAATCGCTAACAGCATAAAACTTAATTTTATAATGGTGAATATTGATCATTAACTGAAGTTTTTATGTTTTAATCGGTGTTACTTACGCCAAGAGTGGCTATAATGCCGCCCCTTAATATAAATACCCATGTTCTGGTTACGCTTTAAAAGCACAGTGACGAGAACATATTTAGCATTTGTCTTGGGAGAGATAACTGGTGAAAGACTTTTCCGAATTAGAGTTAGATAGCGAGCTATTACGAGCGATTGACGAGATCGGCTATAGCCGCCCAACCGTAGTTCAAGCGCAGGCTATCCCTCATGCCCTTGACGGTAAAGATGTCATGGCTTCTGCACCAACAGGGACCGGAAAAACAGCCGCGTTTTTACTGCCAATGATTCAGCACTTGCAAGATTTCCCACGTAAAAAGCCGGGACCTGCACGTGTATTGATCTTAACCCCGACTCGTGAATTAGCAATTCAAGTTACTGAGCATGCGCGTGCGCTAGCTAAATACACTAACTTAAAAATATTTACCATTACTGGTGGTATCTCTTACGATGAGCACGCTGAGCTACTAGGAAAAACACAAGATATCGTTGTGGCAACACCTGGTCGTTTAATGGAATACATTGAGTCAGAGAAGTTTGATTGCCGCGCAATTGAATGTCTGATTCTTGATGAAGCTGACCGTATGTTGGATATGGGCTTTGGTAAAATTGTTGAGCGCATCAACCACGAATGTCGCTGGCGTCGTCAAAGCTTATTATTCTCGGCAACCTTAGAAGGTAAAGGCGTACGTGAGTTCTCAGAAACAATTTTGAATGAACCACTTGAAGTAAATGCTGATCCTTCTCGCCGTGAGCGTAAGAAGATTCACCAAATGTATCTTCGCTGTGACAATATGGAGCACAAACTCGCTCTATTAGAAAACATCATTAAAGATCAAGCTGAACGTACCATCATCTTTGTCAAAACACGTGAGCGCCTAGCTATCCTTCGCAGTCAATTAGACGCAATGGGTATCCCTTGTAACTGGATTCAAGGTGAAATGGCACAAGCTGCGCGTACAAATATGATCACCCGTTTCCGTGATGGTGTAGTGAACGTATTAATTGCGACAGACGTTGCTGCTCGTGGTATAGATTTACCCGATGTCAGCCATGTAATTAACTTTGATCTACCACGTACCGCTGAAGTATATGTACACCGCATTGGTCGTACCGCACGTGCGGGTAAGAAAGGTACTGCAATCGCCTTAGTTGAAGCACATGACCAAGGAATGATCGAGCGTATTAGTCGCTACATGAAAGAAGAAATCCCAGAACGCTTTATTCATGGCTTGCGTCCACAGACCAAAAAACCAAACACCGCGAAAAAGAAGAAAAAAGTCACTAAAAAAGTAAAAGAAGCGAAAGCGAAAAAGAAAATCAAACAAGCGGCTAAAAAAAGCCAAGCTAAGTCGTAATTTTTCTTTTACACCATCAATAAATAACAAGGCCAACGCTAAGACGTTGGCCTTTTTTTGTTCTTAAAAACACGATAGCAGTGTTAGTTTTGCTGTTCGCGCTTAAACACCAATTCCTTCGCGGTTGATTCCGCAGCGACGAAATAATAACCTCCACAGTCAAATTTCTTTAATGCTTCAATCGAGGTTATTTGATTATCAATAATATAGCGCGCCATCATGCCTCGCGCTTTTTTAGCGTAAAAGCTGATCACTTTATAATTGCCGTTCTTGCAATCTTTAAAAACTGGCGTGATCAATTGAGCATTCAACAACTTCGGTTTCACCGCTTTAAAATATTCATTAGATGCAAGATTGATCAGAATATCATCACCCTGTTCTGCTAATGCTAGATTTAATTTATCGGTAATAATATTGCCCCAGAACTGATACAAGTTAGTGCCACGGGGATTGGTTAATTTAGTCCCCATCTCTAAGCGATAAGGTTGCATCAAATCTAATGGACGCAATAAACCATATAAGCCAGACAACATGCGTAAATGCTGTTGAGCATAGGCAAACTGAGCTTCAGTCATGGTTTCAGCAGCTAACCCCGTATAGACATCACCTTTAAATGCCAATATTGCCTGTCGTGCATTATCAACCGTAAACTGTGGCTGCCATTCAGCAAAACGGGCTGCATTTAATCCTGCAATTTTATCGCTAACCTTCATTAAGCTCGCAATATCCATTGGTGTAAGCTCACGGCATACATCAATCAGTTCCGCAGAATGCTGAGTAAACTCTGGTAAGGTAAAGGTTGTGGTTGCTAAAGGCGATTCATAATCTAACGTTTTTGCAGGTGATACCACGATTAACATAAGGCTTTTTCCTTTAAAGTCTGACCTAATTAGACTACCACCATCACGTTAAAAAACCACCTTCAACCATGATGGTTATTACTATTTAATTAATAGGTATAACTACAATTAGCGTATTGTTGACCTCGAGGATGAACTAGGCTGATCCCATACACCATCTTCAAGTTGCCCCTGTAGTTCAGGGTAGTCTTGGCGATGAAATGTTGGCACTTTTCCAAGTGATAATTGCTTATTATAATCTTGGGCTAACTTCACTACCGTACCAGAAAGCAATACTATCGCGGCTAAGTTAATCATTGCCATCATTCCCATAGAGATATCAGCCATCGCCCATACTGTTGGTAAATCAGCCAATGCACCAAACATCACCATACATAGTACTACCATTCGAAAAACATTTAGCCCAACCTTATGATTATGTTCTAAAAAGATCAGATTGGTTTCAGCATAAGAATAATTGGCTATTAATGATGTAAAGGAGAAAAAGAAAATCGCAATCGCAATAAAAATACCGCCCCAATCACCAACTTGTGAACTCACTGCTTGTTGGGTTAATGCAATACCAGTAATACTACTATGCGGTTCATATTCACCAGACATTAAAATAATTGCCACGGTTGCAGAACAAATAACAATGGTGTCCATAAACACCCCCAGCATTTGCACATAACCTTGTGAGGCCGGATGAGGAGGATAAGGTGTTGCAGATGCAGCAGCATTAGGGGCCGATCCCATACCGGCTTCATTTGAAAACAAACCGCGTTTTAGGCCATTAATCATACCTTGAGCTATGGTATACCCTAATGCGCCAGAGGCTGCTTCTTCAAACCCAAATGCACTTCTAAAAATAACCATTAATATATGTGGCAGTTGCTCAATATTACTCAGCATAATAAACAATGCTAGCCCGAGGTAACACAACGCCATTGTTGGTACTAATATCTCAGCGGTACGTGCGATCGCTCGCATACCACCAAAAATAATCACTCCAGTTAATAAAACCAACCCTAAACCGACATATTGTGGCTGCCATCCAAACGCAACCTCAGTAGCCTGAGTGATTGAATTAGCTTGTACCGCATTAAAAACTAGCCCAAAAGCGATAATAAGAAAGATAGAAAACATCATTCCCATCCAACGCATTCCCAAGCCTCGCTCCATATAATAAGCAGGCCCACCACGATAATTACCATCATCATCACGGGTTTTATACAGTTGTGCTAATGCACTTTCTGCAAAAGCGGTTGCCATGCCTAACATAGCAATTAACCACATCCAAAAAATAGCCCCAGGGCCACCCAGAGTTAACGCAACCGCCACTCCTGCCATATTACCAGTGCCAACTCTTGCTGCAAGACTGGTACATAGCGCTTGAAAAGAAGAAATACCCGCGGCATCCGATTTGCGACTATTTTTCATTATCGCAAACATATGCTTAAAATGACGGAACTGAATAAAATTAAGCCGATAAGTAAAATAAATGCCAATACCAATTAGCAAATATATCAATATCGATCCCCACAACAAATCATTGATAAAGTTAATTTGACTGTTCACATTGATGCCTTCACTGATCGATAAAGAATGATATAAAGCCCTAACTTGCACTGTTATCTGTCGTGAGCAAGAACACTAATGGCCTCAATAATAATACGCTATAAGCATTCGTTATTATGATAAATAATTTAAGCTATAAATTTACTATTAAAGTATAAGACCTTTATTAGAATAAAAATAATCTCATTCTCGTTATTTTTACAATGTGTTACACAATCCACTCATAATAAAAAAACAATAATTACCACCCCTTAACCATCAGTAAATCTTATATTATTGACAACTTTGATATCATCTGGACACCAAAGCTATAAAATAGTTATTTAACACTATAACAGACCGTTATTTAACCAAATAATCACCAATCGTGATATTCTGCACATAAATATTTCATCTTTTGGTAACAAATGAGAAACAGTTCAATTTTATTGTCAACCATTCTATGGTAATAAATAATCTGAACGCTTACATCAAGCGTAGAGTAGGAATAGGTGCTTTATGGATAGCTTTGCATTCGACGATATGATGACTACGGATACAGTTTCGCGCCGCTCTCGCGCAAAACCGGAAAAGAGAAAATGGCGTGAAATTGAAGCCTTAAAAGATCGTCAAAGACTACGTCGAGAACTACAAGATATGGATATGTGCGGTAGTTTCAATAGTGATGATTTTGATTTTTAGTAACAACTAAATAACGGCCAGCTTCACTGCTGGCCGTTTTATTCCTTTAAGCAATATTTACGCTATGATTATAATTGCCAATCAATCGGCGTTTTATTCATTGCAATTAATAACGCATTCGTTGCTGAGAAATGCTTACACCCAAAAAAACCACGGTAAGCTGACAATGGTGATGGATGGGCTGAGGTCAGAACATGATGTCGGTTGGCATCTATTTTTTTACCTTTCTTTTGAGCATGAGCGCCCCACAATAAAAAAATCACCCCTTCGGTATTATCATTAATATATTCAATAGCACGATCAGTAAACGTTTCCCAACCAATTTTAGCATGAGAATGGGCGTTACCTTGCTCAACCGTTAGCACAGTATTAAGTAATAACACCCCTTGATCTGCCCATGACTGCAAATACCCTTGATCAGGGATCGTAAACCCGTCAATATCAGTCGCTAATTCTTTATACATATTAACCAATGATGGTGGTGTTTTTACACCAGGTAATACCGAAAAACTCAACCCATGAGCTTGATTCGGGCCATGATAAGGATCTTGACCTAAAATCACCACTTTCGTTGTCATTAATGGTGTACTTGTAAACGCGTTAAACACATCTTTTTGAGGAGGAAAAACCGTTTTACCTTCAGCGCGAGCAAGTGTCACTGCTTGTTCAATATCCTTAAAATACGCTAATTGTTGTTGCTGCTCGATAAACGCTTGCCAACTTGCTGTCATTGATTATTCCTCTAGTGCAAAACCACGTAATGTCGCAATTTCATGCTGCCAAATATCAGGGTTAATGGTCTCTAATATTAACGGCATATTATTAAATCGACTATCTTGCATTAAGAAACGAAAACAGTCCCATCCGATCGCACCTTCTCCCAAACTATGATGACGATCTAAGCGACTGCCTAACTCACCTTTAGAATCATTTAAGTGCATCGCGCGTAAATACTGCATACCAACGACCTGATCAAATTCAGCAAAGGTCGCTTGTGTCGCTTCCATGGTACGCAAATCATAACCAGCCGCAAAAGTATGACAGGTATCAATACATACTCCGACACGTGATTTATCGTCCACTTGCGAAATAATTTCGGCTAAATGCTCAAAACGCCAACCTAAGTTAGATCCTTGACCTGCCGTATTTTCGATCACTGCAATCACATCATCGACTTGCTGATGAGCTAAATTAATGGATTCTGCAATTAATTTTAAACACGCTGTTTCGGAGATTTTCTTTAAATGACTGCCAGGATGGAAGTTCAATAAATGTAAACCTAATTGCTGACAACGCTGCATTTCATCAACAAACGCTAACCGTGACTTTTCTAACTTTTCAGCCTCTGGCGTACCTAAATTAATTAAATAAGAATCATGCGGTAAAATAGCACTTGCATCAAAACCCAGTTGCTGACAACGGGTCTTAAATGCTGCGATGGTATCAGCATCTAATGGCTTAGCTTGCCATTGGCGTTGATTCTTTGTGAACAATGCGAATGCCGTTGCATTAATAGCCTTAGCATTCACAGGGGCATTAAACACGCCGCCTGCCGCAGAAACATGTGCACCAATTAATTTCATAATCACCCTCAAAATAACCATTAAGCGACACATCAACAACACTAATGCCACCCTTTGAATTTAACATAAAAAACCACAAAAAATGACAATGTATTCACTACTGGTATATACACACACCAAAAAATGTTGTTATTTTACAACAAAGTAACATTAAACATATTTTTTAAATTTACTAATTTTAGTTGATTCCCGCGTAAAATGCAGTTAGATTGACCTAGCTCAATAAAACAGCCTTATTATATTTAAGGTTTTTTGTAGTAACTTGATCTAAATCAATACCCAAAAGTGCATTGAAGGCTATATAATAGGTAGCTCAATACAAAAACGAATAAATTAACAACAATTCCCTTGGAGAAAAGTTATGATTACTGGTATTCAAATTACTAAAGCAGCAAACGATGACCTACTAAACTCAATCTGGATCCTAGATAGCGAGTCTAACGAAGCGCGTTGTGTTTGTGCACCAGGCAGCTATGAGGCTGACCAAATTATCGCACAAGCAGATCTTGGTGACATTGAGTACCGTGAACTAGCTATCGAAGCACCAGCAAAAATCGAAGGTGGCCAACACCTGAACGTTAACGTTCTTAAGCGTGAAACACTGCTAGATGCTGCTGCACACCCAGAGAAGTACCCACAGCTAACAATCCGTGTATCTGGTTATGCTGTACGTTTTAACTCACTAACAACTGAACAGCAGCAAGACGTTATCGCTCGTACTTTCACTAACAGCCTATAATTTCGGCCTTAGTGTAAGTGTCTTGATTCGAGCAAGATGCTGTCATTAAAAAAGGAGCCTATGGCTCCTTTTTTATCATTAATATGATGACTACAACTTATTTAGTCGGTTGTACCGAATATAAAATATCTTTAATCGCAGCAAAATCATTATTGGACTCTAATGAGAGTAACGGCATCGCATTATGCTTTGCCAGTGGCGCTGGTAACGCAATATCAGTCGCTAAAATATCATCAACCACATCTTTAAACTTCGCAGGATGCGCTGTACACAAAAACAAACCCGTTTCATCCGCAGCTAATTGTTGTTCAAGCACATTGTAAGCAATCGCACCATGTGGCTCACACAAATAACCATCAGCATACATTTGCTTTAATGTAACCGCTGTTTGCTGATCATCAACAGCGCCATAGCCCAATTGGTTTAACCCCCATCCTTTGAGCTGGCATAACTCTTCAATACGTGGCCAGTTATTCGGTTGGCTAACATCCATTGCATTTGAAATCGTAGCAACCGTCGCTTTCGGAGTCCAATCACCGGTTTGTAAATAACGTGGAACAGTATCGTTAACATTGGTTGCCGCAATAAAGCGTTTAACAGGTAAGCCTAATGATTTAGCCAATAAACCTGCGGTTAAATTACCAAAGTTACCACTAGGGACTGAAATAACTAATTGCTCACGCTCAGCTTTAGGCAATTGAGCAACGGCTTCAAAGTAATAACAGATCTGCGCCATTAAGCGGCTAATATTGATTGAGTTGGCAGAATTTAAACCCACATCTTTGCGTAATTCAGCATCATCAAATGCTTGTTTCACTAGCGCCTGACAATCATCAAACGTGCCATTCACCGCAACCGTGGTAATGTTGTTACCTAATGTACAGAACATCTTTTCTTGTAATGGACTGATCTTGCCCTTCGGGTACAAAATCACAACCTTAATGTTATCCATACCATAAAACGCATGGGCAACAGCAGCACCAGTATCACCAGAGGTGGCGGTTAAAATCGTGATATCAGTTTCACTATCAGCTGTTACAGCTGCTAGTGATTGCGCCATAAAGCGGCCCCCAAAATCTTTAAACGCTAATGTTGGCCCATGGAACAACTCTAACGCATACACGCCATCTTTTACTTTATTGATAGGTGCAGGGAATTGAAATGCACTATCAACCATTTGACTAACGGTTTCTTCACCTAACTCTTCACCGATAAAGGCAGAAAGGATCTTGCTACTACGGGTGACAAAATCCATCTCTAGTAATGCATCAATATCGCTAAATTGAGGGAGCTCAGATGGAAAGAATAGGCCTTGGTTACGCCCTAATCCTTGACGTACAGCCTGACCAAATGAAACCTGTTGTTGATGTTGTTTTAGATTATACAATTTCATTGTTATAGCTCACTCCCTGTGACTTTTGCACCTTGCTTATCAAGCTGACAAACATGAACAAATCCTTCATCATTTTGGACATAATTAACGGTTAACCATTTTGCTAACCGTTGTGCAACCTCAAGATCGGTGCAAATGCTAAACATCGTTGGTCCGGAACCAGAAATACCACTCGCTATAGCCCCCGCTTCTAGAGCATATTTCCGTGCTTGATTAAATTGAGGTAATAACTTTTCGCGGTAGGGTTCAGCGACAACATCATGGATCATTTTTGCAGCAAGTAATGGCTGCTGAGAATGACAAGCATGAATAAACCCTCCTAGATAACGCCCATGAGCAATCACATCTTGACGGCGATATTGCGCCGGTAAAATCGCGCGTGCTTCAGCGGTTGGTACCTTAATGCCAGGGTAAGCCATGACCCAATACCAATCATCAAAACAAGGAACTTTCTGGCTTATGATCCCTAACTCTTCCACCATGAATTGTAATCCACCAAGAAAGCACGGTGCGACATTATCATAGTGAAGGCTTCCTGAGATCTCGCCTTCCATTTCTCCCATAAGCGCCAATAGTTCTGTTTCATTGAGCGGTTGATCATGGAAACGGTTAAGTGCATCTAATGCAGCAACAATCGAACAAGCACTTGAGCCTAAACCAGATCCAATCGGCATATTTTTTTCTAATGTCACCGCGACAGAAAGTAATGCTATCCCTTTTTTATCGAGCTCTCGTGCAAACACTTGCCAGCAACGGTAAACAATATTCTCTTCGGCCTGTTGTGGTAGTTTATCAACAAACGCCCCAACACATTGCAAACTAAACGATGTCTGGCCCGCTGCCACCCTTACTCGATCGCCCAATAACGTGCCATCAATGGGCGATACTGCGGCACCTAAAACATCAAAACCCACACTAACATTACCAATTGAGGCCGGAGCATAAACAACAACACTCATGTTAGATTCCTCGCTTCCAGCCTAACGTACGCATCAGATCAGCAAACACACCAGCTGCAGTTACTTCAGTTCCCGCACCATAACCACGTAGCACTAATGGAATCGGCTGGTAATAACGACTATAGAAAGCCAAGGCATTTTCACCGTCTTTAATTTTAAACATGGGATCATCAGGGTTAACAGCCACAATGTTAACCTTGCAATTACCGTTATCAATTTCACCAACATAACGTAATACTTTATCTTCTTTAGCCGCCGTCGCTGCTAAGTCTGCAAAATATGCATCAGCTTGTGGCAGTCGTGCCATAAATTCATCGACCGAGCCTGAAGCATCAAAACCGGGTGGTAACGCTTGTTCTACTACCACATCTTCAAGTTCTAATTCTAATCCGGCTTCACGAGCTAAGATCAGAAGTTTACGAGCAACATCCATTCCAGACAGATCATCACGTGCATCAGGCTCAGTAAAGCCGTTATTACGTGCAACGGTTGTCGCTTCACTAAAACTCATGCCCTCATCTAACTTACCAAAAATATAAGAAAGAGAGCCCGATAAGATACCTGAGAACCGCACTAATTCATCACCGGCTGCAAGTAAATTCTGTAGGTTTTCAATAACGGGCAGACCAGCACCAACAGTGGTGTCATACATAAACTTACGGTGACCAACACGTGCTGCTTGGCGTAATTGTTGGTAGTAAGCCATGCTAGCAGTATTGGCTTTCTTATTCGGGGTAATAACATGGAATCCCGCAGCCAGATAATCAGCATATTGTTCTGCAATGGTTTGATCAGAAGTACAATCAATAATAACTGGATTAATAATGTGATTATTGCGCACTAATTCCACCATCCGCTGTAACTGTAATGGCTCAGTTACCGATCCCATTAGATCACGCCAGCTATCAAGCACAAAACCATGGCTATCGAGCAATAAACCTTTACTGTTCGCCATACCACAGACGCGAATTACGATCCCTTTTTGAGACAGTTTTGGTTGTTGACGGTGAATTTGATCTATCAGCTCACCACCAACACCACCAACGCCGACCACAAAGACATCCAGTGTATGTTGGCTATTAAATAAGTTTTCATGACAGGCTTTAACCGCCTCAGAAACTTTATTTTGTGGAATAACCGCAGAAATAGCACGCTCAGAAGATCCTTGAGCAATCGCTACAATATTGACATCAACTTCAGCTAGCGCAGTGAAGAATCGTGATGCCACACCATGTGAAGTGCGCATACCATCGCCAACTAAAGTAACGATAGATACATCATCTGAAAACTCAACAGGCTCAAGCAGACCTTCTTTTAATTCTAATTCAAAACTTTCGTTTAGCGCTTTTTCAGCTTGAACGTGATCAGCCGATTCAATACAGAAACTAATGCTGTACTCAGATGATGATTGAGTGATCAGTACAATAGATACACCCGCAGATGACATAGCGCCAAATACGCGTGCAGCCATACCGACCATCCCCTTCATACCAGGGCCTGAAACATTAACCATGGTTAAATCTTTTAAGGTTGTAATACCTTTAATATCAAGCTGATCTTCACCCGTATCTTGACCAATCAGGGTACCTGCACCTTGCGGATTAAAGCTGTTTTTGATTAAGCAAGGAATATGAAATTGAGCAATTGGGGCAATCGTTTTGGGATGCAATACTGACGCACCAAAATAAGACAGTTCCATTGCTTCTTGATAGCTTAACGATTTTAATAAACGCGCATCGGGAACTAAGCGCGGATCACAACTATAAACCCCATCAACATCCGTCCAAATTTCGCAACAGTCAGCCCGTAAACAAGCCGCTAATACCGCTGCTGAATAATCGGATCCATTACGACCAAGTGTGACTAATTCGCCTTGACGGTTACCGGCTGTAAAGCCAGGCATAATACAAACATGGTTTGCGGGCAAAGGGTTATTGCGGAAATTTTGGGTTGAAATTTCAATATCAACATGTGCTTCGAGGTAATCGCCTTCAGCATATAAATATTGAACGGGATCTATCAAACTTGCAGGCTGGCCTTTGGCTTCTAATAATGACTTCATTGCCAAAATCGATAGCCGTTCGCCTTTACTGATCACCTTAGCGTAAACATTATCAGGACATAATCCTAATAATTGAATGCCATGGACATATTGTTGTAATTGCTCGATCGTTGCTGCTAGCTTGGTGGTTAATAGTTGTTGTTCAAAACGAGGTTCAAGCGCTTTAAGGCCATCAAAAAGATCATTAAAAACTGTTTCTAATGTCGTGATTTGTTGCGTTGCACTCCCTGTCGTTACAGCACTGTCAATTACCGCAACTAAGTTATTAGTGACTTTACCGGGTGCCGATAACACCACTGCAACTTCACCTTGTTTGGCATTACTGGCAATAATATCTGCCGCTCTTAAAAACCGTTCTGCATTTGCTAATGACGAACCGCCAAATTTAAATACTCGCATTCCCTAACTCCCGAGTGACTATCCTGAACTACTTGCTGTAAACAAGCATTACTCAATACTGATGAATTTAAATTGAAAAAAAAGCCCGCAGCTCTTTATGAGTTGCGGGCTTGTTGTAATTCTTGCGTATATCAGCCCGCACCAACACCGTTAATGGTAATGGTCATAATAATAGTGGTGATAGTGATACGGGATATATTTGCCATCGTTGCAATTTCTCTTTCACACGCTGTTACCTTACGATTACATGAATCGTAATATAGAGTCAATAAGGTTTTTACAATTATCACACTTTAGCTACCTTTAAAATATTCCCAACAGAGTGAGACTATCGCTCAAAAAAACAACAATAATATTTGCAGTCCGCTAGCGGGCATTGCATAGTAATAAAAACTTGCAGCTAAAATTATCATCATAAAGGACGGATCGATGAGTGCAGCCATGGAGTCACTGATAGCACATACTATTTTACAAGGCTCTGATGCTATGTTTGGCCGCTTCCTTGACGTCACAGCCGAGGCGCAACAACGATTTGAACACCAACAATGGGCACAGGTTCATCAAGCATTAAAAACGCGAATTAGTTTTTATGATCACCATGTAGAATTAGTCACTAATCAAATTCAGATCATGCTTGGCGGGCAATATGCCAATCAAATTTGTCTTACCGCAGTAAAACATGCCTATCAAAATTTATTGGTTGACTACCCACGCTATGATATTGCAGAAAGTTTTTTTAATTCAGTATACTGTCGCATTTTTAAACACCGTAATATTAACCGCGATAATATCTTTATTCATAGCTCACAACAGCACCGAATTCCTACTTACCCCAGCACCTTAACTCGCCACTATCGTGTGCAAACAACCATAGCAGCAATGCTTGAAAGAATGTTGGATGATCAACCGTTTACACTTGATTGGAGTGACAAACAAGCAGATATTCAATTGTTGGTTTCTCACTTACAAACCGAGCTTGGCAATAAACTCGATCAACACCTCACCTTAGAGCAAATTCGCGAACCTTTTTATCGCAATAAAGCAGCTTATCTGGTTGGAAAACTGACATTTTCAAACGGTGAATCATTACCTTTAGTGCTACCAATACTCAACCACGATGGTCAATTAGTGCTAGATGCGGGTATTTGTAACGTTAACGATGTCAGTGTTATTTTTGGATTTGCTCGCTCATATTTTATGGTTTACAGCCCCGCTCCTGCGGCCTTAGTGCGCTTTTTAGCTCAGCTATTACCCAATAAAAATTTAGCCGAACTCTACACCGCCATTGGTTGCCAAAAACATGGTAAGACTGAATTTTATCGCCAATTCCTCGATCATTTAGAGCACTCGAACGATCAATTTATTATTGCCCCTGGCATCAAAGGTATGGTGATGTCAGTTTTTACTCTGCCATCTTATGATTTTGTTTTTAAAATAATTAAAGATAAATTTGCACCTCAAAAAGACATTAGCCATCAAGCAGTAAAGCAAAAATATCAATTAGTAAAAGAGCATGATCGGGTTGGCAGAATGGCTGACACGCAAGAATACCGTCATTTTAGTTTTCCACGACAACGCTTTAGCGACGAATTAATTAATGAGCTACTCGCTATTGCGCCTTCGATTGTGACAGTCACTGACGATAACGTCATTATTGAGCATTTATATATGGAACGACGAATGATTCCATTTAATATTTATATTGAAACCGCTAACGATGCTGACTTACGTCACGCGGTCAATGAATATGGTTTCGCTATTAAGCAGTTAGCTGCCGCTAATATATTTCCTGGAGATATGCTATTTAAAAACTTTGGTGTGACACGTCACAAGCGAGTGGTGTTTTATGACTATGATGAAATTACGTATATGACTGAAATGAATTTTCGCACTATTCCAACAGCGCGCTATCCTGAAGATGAGATGGCTGCAGAGCCTTGGTATAGCGTTGGCATCAATGATGTATTTCCTGAAGAATTTCGTACTTTCTTACTGATTAACCCTAAAGTAAGATCATTGTTTAATGAATTGCATCAGAATCTTTTTGAGGCAAGTTATTGGCAACATTTACAAGCCAACATTAAACAAGAATTATACCCCGATGTTTTTCCTTATCAAAACCGCCATCGTTTACACCTAACAACGGCAAAAAAATAATTTTATCGCCATTGCAATAACCGATGATATTACGCTTAAATTGTATCAACCATCACACAGTAAGCATCGATATTCATATTTATCATTTATAACACTTACTATTAGTGCAACATCACCTACTATTTAAAATAACGTCGTTATTTAAAAGGAGTAGGTATGACCCAATATTTTTTAAGGATGATCGGCTTACTTACTTTTTTAGCGCTATCAACCACAGCACAAGCAACAACCGCCATAAAAACTAGCCTCACTTATAATGGCGGTCAAACACTCACTTCTGGCTGGTTTCTATCGTCACAATCACGCCAGCAACAAAGTTTTGATGTCTGGCAAATTGACAGTGGTTATGCTTATTCTGTCACTGACAATACTCAACTCTATGTCAGCACTCATCTAACAACCAGTACCGATTATCAACCAACATCAAGTGGCTTAACCTCTGGAGTTAAATATTCTGTCTCACCACGCATCAGTATTAACAGCGCCATTACCTCAGAAACAATGAATAATAAAACCACATTAGGGTTAGAATTCGGCAGTCAATATGATGTATCCCAAAAGGTCAATGTACGTGCCACCGTCGACTATGCTGAACTTGAGCAAATTATTGAACTCGGATTAGGGTTCAGTTTTTAATACACTCAAATCTAATGCCGTACTCGTCAAAATAACACCATTCAAATCAGCATAAAGATAATCATTAGGGTAAATCAGCGTTTCAGCAATATTTAACACCACATTACTCTCACCCATTTGACGCTTATCGGTTTTTATTGGGCACGCAGCCAGCGCTTTAACGCCAAGAGGTAATTGTGCCAAGGTTGCTATATCTCGAATAGCACCATTAACAATAATACCTTGCCAGTTATTTTTAACGGCTAATAAAGCCAATTGATCACCTAATAATGCCCGTCGACAACTACCATGCCCATCAATAAATAAAACCTTACCATCACCTGCCGTTGATAATATATCACGCACCAAACTATTATCTTCAAAACAGCGTAGCGTGACGATTTTCCCTCCAAATGGCGTATGGCAACCATAATCAAATAAGGTTAGCGGTAAAAAACGAATATCTTGGGGATAGTAATCACATAAATCAGGTAATAAATCCTTCATTAACCGTTCCTTCATCACAAAAAAAATCAAAAAACAGACAAAATTGACCGTATTTCTTAACAACAATCGCAATATTGATTATCAGCTCTTTTTTACTAAGATCCATTCGCCTTAATGAGTGCCAACCCTAATCGATACTGTTACAATATTTAGATAAAGATGAACTATATGTTGTATTTTTTATTGTCATTAAGTTTAAATATTAGTCAGTAGTATCGCATTTTGTATATTGTTATTACTATCATGACACTTTTTTTCTACTCCGATATAAAGGTTAACTAAACTTAGAAACATAACAACTGTTCTTCTCGCTGTTTGATATAAATCAAAAAACATCCAACTAATAGGTATCAACTAAGCTCTCCACATTGTTAGCGAGCTGTTAAGTGAATACAATTGTCGCATTATCAGGGAGATTGTAGCCAGCACCCCAAGCTTTATGGGGGATTTCAACATCGTTATTATGTTGTTGAATGAAAGGATGGTGTACCACATAGGTTGTAACAATAAAGTGTTTATTTAAAACATTTGTCCTATTTGTGAATTTTTTTTATAGAATTTAACTATTCTGTGGTTAACCAGATTTAGTTTCTGATATTAGGTACTGCCAAAATGCAAACCCCTCACATTCTGATTGTAGAAGACGAGCACGTAACACGTAACACACTAAAAAGTATTTTTGAAGCAGAGGGTTACACTGTTTTTGAAGCAAATGATGGCGCAGAAATGCACCAGATGCTTTCTGAAAACCCTGTGCATCTTGTTATCATGGATATTAATCTTCCAGGTAAGAACGGCCTTCTACTTGCACGTGAACTTCGCGAACAAGGTGATATGGCATTAATGTTCCTAACCGGTCGTGATAACGAAGTTGATAAGATTTTAGGTCTTGAGATTGGTGCTGATGATTACATCACGAAACCATTCAACCCACGTGAATTAACAATTCGTGCACGTAATCTATTAACTCGTGCAATGAACCAAGGTCTTCCAACTGAAGATAAAAAACTGGTTGAGCGTTATGAGTTCAATGATTGGTCATTAGAAATCAATAGCCGTTCTTTAGTAAGCCCTAGTGGTGAGCAATTTAAATTACCTCGTTCTGAATTCCGTGCACTACTGCACTTCTGTGAGAACCCAGGTAAGATTCAAACTCGTGCTGATTTACTAAAGAAAATGACTGGCCGTGAATTGAAGCCACATGATCGTACTGTTGATGTAACTATTCGTCGCATTCGTAAGCACTTTGAATCAGTTGCAGATACACCAGAGATCATTGCCACTATCCATGGTGAAGGTTACCGCTTTTGTGGTGATTTAGGCGAAGAATAATTTCTTCTCCAAGCAAACAGTGAAATAAAAAGGCGACCATCAGGTCGCCTTTTTCATTACTCATTACTGCTGCTTTAACCACGTTTTAAGCACATTAAGATCATCTTGATAACTATATTTAATTTCATCAACCCAATCATTAATATTTTCCCACCATGCCGGTAATTCTGGTGATTGCGCTTTTTGAGCCACTTGCTGAATATGTTTAAGACCTATAGATCCTGCCGCACCTTTTATTTTGTGGGCTTCAAACTTAATCCCGTCTTGATCCTTAGCGGTCATATTTGAATCTAAAATAGCCAAGTAATCAGGCATCATTTTTTCAAACATCTCAATACTGGTATAAACCGGCTCTGTTCCAACAATTTCAACGTACGAGGTTAGCATTTCCAAATCTAATAATGTATCAATCATACTAACACTGGTGGTATCAGTCTGATCAGTTTCATTATCAATTAAACCTTCATCATCAAGCTCATGGCTACAACTTAAGACCAGATTATCAATTACACTGGTAATCGCTTTTATCGTTAATGGTTTATTTAAAACTTCATCCATACCTTTATCGAGATATTCTGTTTTATCATTGACCACATTAGCGGTTAATGCCACTAAAGCTGGCAGATCTTGATATTGTTGACGTAATTTTTGAGCAATATCAAATCCTGTCATATCTGGCAATTGAATATCCAATAACACTAAATCATAATCTTCAGGTCTAAACATGGCTAGTGCCTCATCACCACGCATAGCAACTGTTACTTCATGGCCTAATCGCTCAAGTAGTGATTTGGCGACGACGATATTAAGTTCAATATCTTCTACCATAAAAATACTGAGTCCTGTCATTTCAGGACGCACTGCAGTAACAATATGCTCTTCAACAACAGCTTCAACCAAAGGCACGCGAATCTTAACGGTAAAGGTACTGCCGGTACCTATTTCAGAGTGTACCGTTATATTACCGCCCATTAACTGAATTAATTGTTGTGAAACAGCTAAACCAATTCCCGTACCAACTGCATGTAAATTATCATCCCCTTGTTGAACCTGATAATACATCGCAAAAATATTATCAATTTCAGCCTTAGGAATACCAATGCCGCTGTCTTCGACTTCAAAAATGATTTCAGCATCATGCTGATGAATTTCACTACTGACCGATAATATTACTCCACCCTGTTTAGTGAACTTGGTGGCGTTACCAATTAAATTCCACAACACTTGGCGTAGACGAGTACTATCGACCTCAATATTTTTTGGTAGTGCCGTTAAATATTCCAAATCAAATCGTAGCCCTTTTTGCTCAGCCATTAATTGTGAAATATTGCCAAGATCTTCAATAAACTCATGGAAATCTAATGGCTGAGGCAGTAGCTCTAACCGACGACGATCTGATTTATCTAAGTCAATAATATCGTTAAAAATATTACCTAAAGTGATCGCACTCACATGGACAGTACGTAAATAGCCACGCTGCTCATCAGTCAGTTCTGTTTCTAATAGCATTCGGCTTAAGCCAACAATACCATTAAGTGGTGTACGTAATTCATGACTAATGGTTGAAATAAATGCCGTTTTATCACTGCTGGCTTTTTCTAGCGCGTCTTCATATTTTTTGCGCTCAGTAATATCACGCCCAAAGCCCATTAAACCTAAACGTTTGCCATTACGATCATAAAGAGGCACTTTACGAAGTTCAAATAATGCTTTTTTGCCATTTGGATAATCAAGCCACTGCTCATCAGTCATCGCCGTATTAATATCAAATAATTCTTGATCGGTTTTAATAATTCGCTTGGCAACTTCCGCTGGGTAAACATCCCATGGTGTTAACCCAACCAGTTGCTGTTCACTTTTACCCACCAATTCAGCCATTGCACGGTTACAACCTGAAAATTGATTTTTTTCATTACGGTAATAAATTAAATCAGGCGAAGCATCTAAGAACGACTTTAATAACGCACTTTTTTCAGCAACAGCGACTTGCGCATTTTCACGATGATAAACTTCATTTTCTAAATCTTGTATTGCCTCTTCAAGTGCTTCTTCTGCTTTTTCTCGTTCTTCAATTTCCGAATTTAAGCGGGCAATATTAGCTTGAAGTTGTTGATTGAGCTCCATGTCACGCGCACGCATTTGCTCTAATTTAGTCACTAACTTAGCTAAGCGTTGGCGTGAATCTTCTAATTGATCAACCACCACAGAAAGGAAATAAACAGCCCAAGGAGTAATAAATAATCCAAAGGTTACTGAGCGAATAATTTCAACATCGCGCATGGTGCCGTGTAACAGGAATGTGACACCAATTTGTACCACCATCGCAAGTGCAACTAATGCCGCTGCCAATAATAAACTAAAACGAAAAATACCTAATTTAACTAAAAGGTCGACATAAAACTGGGCTAAAATTTTGATTTGTTTCATCAATGAATACCAATAAAAAAAACAACCTCGCCACTATGGCGAACACTACTACCTATCATAATCGCTCTCATGGCTAGTACCTAAACCAAAGCTGTAAAGTTTTATTGCGGCGCACAAAAAAGCCTACTTCAAGTAGGCTTCATTTATACGTGACTATTTAATATCGGTAATTGATAAATAAACGGATCACCTAAGGCACTCCCTTGCGCACCATGTTTATCTAAAATACGTCCAATTTCAGTCATCGCCAACCAGCGATTCTCACACCACATCGGTGCCAGTAAGGTTGGTCGACGAGCACTTGCAGCAACGCGATGATAAACCACTTCTGGTGGGGTTAATTGAATCATTTCACTGGCAATATCCGCATAAGTTTCCAGACTAATCGCCTCTAATCTTCCTGCTTTAAATGCCTGTCCCATTTTGCTGCCTTCAACAATATGTAACGGGTGCAATTTAATTCCATCAACGCCGACTGCAACCACTTTATTTAACGTTTGCAGATTATCAGCCTTAGTATCACCAGGGAGTCCTACAATTAAGTGGGTACAAATCTTAATACCCAATGCTCGAGCACGTTGGGTGATCTCAGCATAACAGGCAAAATCATGCCCGCGATTAATGCGCTTAAGGGTTTTATCATTAGCGGTTTGTAAGCCTAATTCTAACCAAATTTCATAACCTTGCTCAACATAGCCCGCCAGTAAATCTAATACCGCATCAGGCACACAATCAGGACGAGTACCAACGCAAAGGCCAACAATATCTGCTGCCGTAAGTGCTTGCTCATACATGTTTTTTAATGTTTGAACTTCAGCATAAGTACTGGTGTAAGCCTGAAAGTAAGCGAAATAACGTCGGGCACGATGTACCTCTCCTGCACGAGCAGCGAGTTGTTGTTGAATCGGCACGAACTGATTCTTTTCGTCAGCAAATGAAGCAACATTACAAAATGTACAGCCACCACGGCCAATAGTGCCATCTCTATTAGGACAACTAAAGCCACCATGTAAGGTAAGTTTATGGACTTTTTCACCATAACGGTGTTGTAAATCTTGCCCAAAAGTATTGACGAGTTGATGCAATTGCATGGTATTACCTAGCGTTTAAAACAATGAATAATCTACGTCAGCGCAGACCAATGTGACAAAGGAGTCGCAACATAGCATTAATCATCATCATGAAGGTTGTGCTAAAACAAAAACCCATAATTAACCGTAATCTTAGTCGTTAAATATGCTTCATTTATGCATCAAAAGTGTTAATTTTTATTGGTAATTAATGTATCAAAATTGTAGGATGGTTACACTTGTGTGCAATTTATAAACAAAAAAAGCCCTGTGATTACGTTGTTTTGGCGTGATTTGTATGGCTTTTACGTCATTAATAATGTGTTTTGTAACTATTAATCGTAATACAACAGAATTAAGTTTGTGAATGGCGAGTGTCATTATCATAAACACGCCATCAGTGATGCAGGACAGGAGTCCATCTCAATGTGAATTGGTGGTGATACTAAATTAGGGATAACCAAGTCTTAGGAATATGACTTGATGTAACTGGAAGGATGTATCTATGACAGCTCAAGAGCTTAATGCTCAGGGACTTTATGTGCCTGAATTAGAGCACGATGCCTGTGGTATAGGCTTTGTTGCCCACCTTAAAAACCGTAAATCTCACCAAATTGTCACTCAGGCTCTCGATATGCTAGCACGTATGGAGCACCGAGGCGGTCAAGGCTGTGATCCTAGTAGTGGTGATGGAGCCGGTATTTTACTGCAAAAACCCCACGAATTTTTATTAGAAGAAACCGTTAAGCTCGGCATTAAACTGCCCACTTTTACCCAATACGGTGTCGGGGTGGTATTATTTCCAAAAGATGAACATAAACGTCAACAATGCCGTGATATTCTTGAACGTAATGCTAAACGCCTTGATTTAGAGGTTATTGGCTACCGTGTATTGCCCGTCGATAACTCAATGATTGGCGAAGATCCTCTAAGTACCGAACCTCAATTTGAACATGTTTTCATTACAGGTGGCGCCAACCTCGATCCTGCGGTGTTAGAACGTAAACTGTATGTATTACGTAATTATACTGTACGGGTTTGTTTAGAGAGCGTGTCTAATATTGGTGATGATTTCTACATTAACTCATTATCATATAAAACCTTAGTTTATAAAGGTCAGCTCACCACAGCCCAAGTACCGCAGTATTTCCTTGATTTACAAAACCCAGCAATGGTGACAGCGTTAGCATTAGTCCATTCTCGTTTTTCGACCAATACCTTTCCACGCTGGCGCTTAGCGCAACCTTTCCGTTATATCGCCCATAATGGTGAAATTAATACCGTTCGTGGCAACCTTAATTGGATGAAAGCTCGCGAAGCCATTCTTGAATCTGACTTATTCAGTCAACAAGAACTCGATATGCTGCTGCCTATTTGTCAGGAAGGCAGTTCAGATTCTTCTAATTTCGATATGGCACTAGAGTTATTGGTACTTTCAGGACGTAGCTTACCGCACGCATTAATGATGCTGATCCCTGAAGCATGGCAAGAAAATACCAGTATGGATCCTAAGCGTCGTGCTTTCTACCAGTACCACGCCAATATTATGGAACCGTGGGATGGCCCCGCCTCTGTTTGTTTTACTGATGGTGTACAAGTTGGTGCGACTCTTGACCGTAATGGTCTTCGTCCATCGCGCTATACCGTAACTAAAGATGATTTTCTGATCATGGCATCAGAATCTGGAGTAGTAAAAATTGAACCTGAAAATGTTCAATTTCGTGGTCGCTTACAACCTGGGCGTATTTTTGTCGCCGATCTTGAGCAAGGGCGCATTATTTCAGATGAAGAAGTCAAAGATAGCATTGCAACCTCACAGCCTTATGAGCAATGGATCAAAGATAATCTGCTGACGCTTAAAACACTGCCTGATGCTGACAACATGTACCACCAGCCAACCCCTGAACGCTTGTTACATCATCAACAAGCCTTTGGTGTTAGTTCAGAAGAAGTCAATGATATTATTGTGCCATTAGCCAACACTGGCTATGAGCCTCTAAGTGCAATGGGCGCCGATTGGCCATTAGCCGTGTTATCGCACCAATCACAACATTTATCGAATTACTTTAAACAGTTATTTGCGCAGGTAACTAACCCACCTATCGATCCGATTCGTGAACGAATGGTAATGTCGCTCAATACCTACTTAGGTAAAGATCAAAACCTGCTGACAGAAACCCCTGAGCACTGTCATAAAGTTGAGCTTGAATCACCGGTTCTTTCCAATGCTGAATTAGAAAAAATTCGCGCGATTGATAATGAGCACCTGCAATCAAAAACACTGGATATTGTGTTTCGAGCCAGTGGTGAACAAGGCAAACTTGATCGCGCCCTAAAACGTATTTGTCAGTATTCTGAAGATGCCGTGGTTGATGGTTACTCAATCATTATTTTGACGGATCGCGCGGTTAACTCTAACCATGCAGCCATTCCAGCAATGCTTGCGGTCGGTGCCGTTCATCACCATCTTATCCGTAAAGGTCTACGAGCCAAGTGTGACATCGTGGTTGAAACTGGTGATGCGCGTGAAACTCACCACTTTGCCACCCTTATCGGTTACGGTGCCAATGCCATCAACCCATACTTGGTCACAGAAACACTGGTTGATCTGCAACATAAACGTAAGCTTGATCCACAACTACCGACTGATACCTTATTTGATAACTATCGCAAAGGGATAAACGGGGGGCTGCTGAAGATTTTCTCTAAGATGGGTATTTCAACGCTACAGTCTTACCATGGTGCACAAATTTTTGAGGCACTTGGTATCAGTAAAGCTGTTGTTGATAAATACTTCACCGGTACTGTGACACGAATTCAAGGTCTCACCATTGATGACATCGCGCAAGAAGTTTTAGTGCGTCACCGTGTCGGTTACCCTACTCGTGAAATTCCAGTACAAATTCTCGATGTTGGTGGCGTCTATCAGTGGAAACAACGCGGTGAAAAACACTTGTTTAACCCTGAAACCATTTCATTACTGCAGCAATCCACTCGAGAAAAAGATTACGCCCAGTTTAAACAATATGCTAAAGCGGTTGATGATCAAGGTGACAACGCAGCTACACTGCGTAGTCAATTAGATTTTGTCAGCAATCCAGCCGGAGCAATTGCACTTGATGAAGTAGAGCCGATTGACAATATTCTTAAGCGTTTCGCAACTGGTGCAATGAGCTTTGGTTCGATTTCTTATGAAGCGCACTCAACCTTAGCCGTTGCCATGAACCGGATTGGTGCTAAATCTAACTCCGGCGAAGGCGGTGAAGATCCGATTCGTTTTGATAAAAAAGACAATGGCGATTGGGAACGCTCAGCAATCAAGCAAGTTGCATCAGGCCGTTTTGGGGTTACCTCTTACTACCTCACCAATGCTGATGAACTGCAAATAAAAATGGCCCAAGGCGCAAAACCAGGTGAAGGTGGTCAGCTACCCGGCGATAAAGTCGATGATTGGATCGGTGCTACCCGTCACTCAACCCCTGGCGTTGGTTTAATTTCACCACCACCTCATCACGACATTTACTCCATCGAAGATTTAGCCCAGCTGATCTATGATTTAAAAAATGCGAACCGTGCTGGCCGTGTTAACGTCAAACTCGTTTCAGAAGCAGGTGTTGGTACCATTGCTTCAGGTGTTGCTAAAGCTAAAGCCGATGTAGTGCTGATTGCAGGCTTTGATGGCGGTACTGGCGCATCACCGATGTCATCGATTCGTCATACTGGTTTACCATGGGAACTTGGCTTGGCTGAAACCCATCAAACACTACTAAAAAATGGTTTACGTAACCGCATTGTGGTGCAGTCTGACGGCCAAATGAAAACCCCGCGCGATCTTGCGATTGCGACCTTACTCGGTGCTGAAGAATGGGGCGTCGCAACCGCAGCATTGGTTGTTGAAGGCTGTATCATGATGCGTAAATGTCATAAAAACACCTGCCCTGTTGGTATCGCAACGCAAAACAAAACGCTACGTGAGCGTTTTGATGGTCGCGTAGAAGACGTAGTGACTTTCTTCCAATACATGGCACAAGGTTTACGTGAAGTGATGGCTGAGCTTGGTTTCCGCACCATTGATGAAATGGTTGGCCAAGCGCAGAAACTAAAACTGCGTGATGATATCGGTCACTGGAAATACAAAAATCTCGACCTTAGCCCAGTACTGCACATTCAACCGCCACGTGCTGAAGATGGCATTTATAACCAGCGTCAGCAAGATCACGGTCTAGAGCAGGTACTTGATCGCACCCTGATCCAATTGGCACAACCAGCACTCACTAAAGGTGAAGCTGTTACAGCACAGCTACCGATCATCAACACTGATCGTAGTGTCGGTACTATGCTATCCAATGAAATCTCTAAAGTGTATAAAGATCAAGGCTTACCACAGCCAATGACGGTTAAGTTTAACGGCTCAGCGGGTCAAAGCTTTGGGGCATTCTTGGCTAAAGGGGTGCAATTTACCGTTGAAGGCGATGCTAATGACTACTGGGGTAAAGGACTTTCAGGTGGAACATTAGTGCTTTACCCTGATAGCCACTCCGACATTATTGCCGAAGATAATATTGTGGTTGGTAATGTGTGTTTCTATGGTGCAACCTCGGGTGAGTCTTATATTCGCGGCCTTGCTGGTGAGCGTTTCTGTGTCCGTAACTCTGGCGCTAAAGTGGTTGTCGAAGGTGTCGGCGATCATGGCTGTGAATATATGACTGGCGGTATCGCTATCATTCTCGGTCAAACTGGACGTAACTTTGCTGCTGGTATGAGTGGTGGTGTTGCTTACGTGTGGGACCAATTTGGTGACTTTGAAACCAAACTCAATGCTGAATTAGTCGACCTCGACCCTATTGAAACTGAAGATAAAGCACTGCTACTTGATATGTTAACCAAACATATTGAATTAACGGGTAGTACGGTTGCAGAGCTATTCTTATCTAACTTTGAGGCTAACCTCAACCAGATGAGAAAAGTAATGCCAAGGGATTACAAAGCCGTATTACAACAGCGTCAAGCTGCCGCTCAAAACAAGGAAACGTTGGAGGCCATCAATGGGTAAGCCTACGGGATTTTTAGAATTTGGCCGCGAACTGCCAAGTAAGTTAGATCCAAGTGTTCGTATTCAGGATAACAAAGAGTTTGTTCTTAACGACGAATTTGGTGACAAAATTCAACAGCAATCTGCGCGTTGTATGGATTGTGGTGTACCGTTTTGTCATAACGCTTGTCCGATCGGTAACATCATTCCTGAATTTAATGATGCGGTTTACCGTGATAGCTGGGAAGAAGCGTGGAATATTTTAAGTTCAACCAATAACTTTCCAGAATTCACCGGTAGAGTATGTCCAGCCCCTTGTGAAAGTGGCTGTGTACTGGGCATCAATCAAGATCCAATTACTATCTGTAATATTGAAAAAACCATTGTTGAAACCGCTTATCGTGAAGGTTATGCCAAACCTAAGATCCCGCGTTCACGCACCGGTAAAACCATTGCCATTATTGGTTCTGGACCTGCAGGTTTAGCTGCTGCAGAGCAACTAAATAGCGCAGGTCATAGCGTGACAGTATTTGAGCGTGATGAAAAAGTCGGTGGTTTACTGCGGTTTGGTATTCCCGACTTTAAGCTCGGTATGGATATCATTGATCGTAAAATCGACCTTATGGCGCAAGCTGGAGTCAAATTTGAAGTCAATGCCCATATCGGGGTCGATATTAATGCTCAACAATTACGCCAAGAATTTGATGTAATGTTGTTAACAGGTGGCTCGACTGTACCACGTAATTTACCGATTCCGGGGCGCGAACTTAATGGGGTTCATTTTGCGATGGAGTTTCTCGCCCAAAATAACCGTCGTGCCAATGCTATGGACCTCAAAACTGCAGAAATTTATGCACAAGATAAGCACGTAGTCGTCATTGGTGGTGGTGATACAGGCTCTGACTGTGTAGGTACTTCAAACCGCCATGGTGCCGCCAGTATAACCCAAGTTGAGATCATGCCATTGCCACCAGAAAAGCGCCCTGCAAATCAACCATGGCCGTCATACCCAATGATCATGAAAACATCGACCTCACATGAAGAAGGCTGTGATCGTTATTGGAATATTCTTACCAAAGAATTTATTGATGATGGAAATGGCAATGTCAAAGGGCTACGCATCGCCGATATTGCTTGGCAAGACGCCAAACCTGGTGAAAGACCTAGCTTTGAAGAAGTGGCAGGGACCGAGCGCATTATCGCTTGTGATATGGCCTTTTTAGCGATGGGCTTTCTACACCCAGAACCAACGGGGGTATTAGCGCAATTAAATATTCAACTTGACGATCGCGGTAATGTCGCCACTGACGATTTTGCCACTAGCCAAGCAGGCGTATTTGCAGCTGGTGATATGCGAACTGGACAGTCACTAGTTGTACGCTGTATTAACGAAGGTCGCGAATCAGCACGTGTCATTGATAATTACCTGATGGGCAACTCAAATCTCGAAGCAAAAGCAGATTCATTAATGCTTTCGTAAACTTTATTGTTACCCGTTTCTACTAAAATAAATAGCCAGTATTATCAATACTGGCTTTTTTATTGCTTACAGTGCAGAAGATTTTTCCCTCTCCATGTTTTATCGCATGAACGACCAGAAACAACCAAACTTAGTGCTATTTTAGCCACAACAACCAGTCATTACCGCTTTATTTTTACCAACAAAAAACTTACAACCGTAATGAATATGATTTTATTTCAGACAGTTAAAGTTAATAAAACCCACTTAGCAGTGATAAATATCATTTGTTAGCAACATTTGACCTTTTTGTAAATTATCGTTAGTTTGAAATATCGTAGGAAGTAAAATGCGTGATCTCACTTGATTGCCATTTTACAGTAAAACTGTTTGTTACGAGCAGGCGCAACGGAGAATTGCAATGTCACTGTATAACCCATCACTAGAGAAAGATAACTGTGGTTTCGGTCTTATCGCCCATATTGAAGGTGAAACCAGCCATAAACTTGTTCGAACCGCGATATCCGCCCTCGATCGCATGACCCACCGAGGAGGTATCGCCGCCGATGGTAAAACTGGCGATGGCTGTGGCTTATTAATCAAAAAACCCGATAATTTTTATCGTATTATTGCCGCAGAAAAACAGTGGAATTTATCACGCGAATTTGCGGTAGGGATGATTTTTCTTAGCCAAGATCCGGTACTAGCACAACAAGCTCGCGAAATTATCAATCAAGAGTTAATCACTGAAACCTTGTCGATTGCAGGCTGGCGTGAAGTGCCGATTAACCCAAGTGTGCTTGGCCCTATCGCACAACAATCTCTGCCAACCATTGAGCAAGTATTTATTAATGCTCCTGCTGGCTGGAAGCCACGTGATATTGAACGCCGACTTTATATTGCTCGACGTCGTATTGAAAAACGCATTACGGCTGATAAAGATTTCTATATTTGCAGCCTTTCAACTCAAGTCACTGTTTACAAAGGGTTATTTATGCCCGCCGATCTGCCTAAATTTTATCAAGATTTAGGTGATATTCGTTTAGAGTCATCGATCTGTTTATTTCACCAACGTTTTTCAACTAACACTCAGCCACGGTGGCCATTAGCACAACCTTTCCGTTATTTAGCCCACAATGGTGAAATTAATACCATTACCGGCAACCGCCAATGGGCACGAGCACGTGCCTATAAATTTAGCTCGCCACTGTTACCAGATTTAAAAACAGCCGCACCGTTTGTTAATGAAACCGGTTCTGATTCATCTAGCCTTGATAATATGCTGGAACTATTTTTAGCTGGCGGCATGGACTTATTCCGCGCCATGAGAATGTTAGTGCCACCCGCATGGCAAAATCACCCCGATATGGATCCAGCACTGCGCGCCTTCTATGATTTTAACTCCAAGCACATGGAACCTTGGGATGGCCCAGCTGGCATTGTGATGTCAGACGGTCGCTATGCGGCATGTAACCTTGATCGTAATGGCTTACGCCCAGCACGTTATGTGATCACCAAAGATAAACTGATCACTATCGCCTCTGAAGTCGGCATTTGGGATTACACTCCCGATGAAGTAGCAGAAAAAGGCCGCGTTGGTCCCGGTGAACTGTTAGTTATTGACACTAAGTTTGCTAAAATCTGGCACTCACAAGATATCGATAACGAACTCATGAGTCGCCATCCCTATAAACAATGGATGGACACCCATGTCCAACATTTAACCCCATTTGAAGAGTTAGATGATGACCACATTGGTCAACGTAGCTTGGATGATAATCAGTTAAATACCTATCACAAACAATTTAACGTCAGCCGCGAAGAACTCGATCAAGTGCTACGAGTGGTAGGTGAAAATGGCCAAGAAGCGACCGGATCTATGGGTGATGATGCGCCAATGGCAGTATTATCATCACAGCAGCGACCAATCACTGATTACTTTCGGCAAATGTTTGCACAAGTTACCAATCCACCTATCGATCCTTTACGTGAAAAACATGTAATGTCACTTGCCAGCTGTATTGGTCGTGAAATTAATGTGTTCTGCGAAACCGATAGTCATGCTCAGCGAGTGGCATTTAAGTCGCCAGTATTACTCCATTCCGACTTTAAACAATTACTCGATCTTGATCAGCAATACTACGCCAGCAACCAGCTTGATATTAATTTTGATCCTCAACATACCGATCTTGAGCAAGCGATTGTAAGTTTGTGCGATAAAGCTCAACAACGCGTTGAACAAGGCGCGGTACTGATCGTGTTATCTGATCGCACAATTAGCCCTGACACGTTACCGATTCCAGCAGCAATGGCTGTCGGTGCAGTGCAGCGTCGCTTGGTTGATAACAATTTGCGTTGTGATACCAATATTGTGGTAGAGACAGCCACAGCACGCGATCCGCATCAATTTGCGGTGTTATTAGGCTTTGGTGCGACCGCGGTTTACCCTTACCTTGCTTATGAATCACTAGCAAAAATGATTGATACTAAGGTAATTGATAAGTCATACCGCGACGTAATGACCAATTATCGTAATGGTATCGATAAAGGCCTGTTTAAGATCATGTCAAAAATGGGCATCTCAACTATCTCTTCTTATCGTTGTTCAATGCTATTTGAAGCGGTTGGCTTGGGCGATGACATTATTGAATTGTGCTTTAAAGGTGTCGCAAGTCGCATTTCAGGCGCCGACTTTAGTGACATTCAACAAGATTTACATAATCTTGCTCGAAAGGCGTGGCTAAAGCGCAAACCGATTGATCACGGTGGTTTACTAAAATATGTTCACGGCGGCGAATTCCACGCCTATAACCCTGATGTAGTTTCAACATTACAAAAAGCGGTAAAATCTGGCGACTATCAAGATTATCTCGCCTTTGCAGACCAAGTAAACCATCGCCCAGTAGCAGCTATTCGTGATTTATTAGCCTTAACACATACCAACAGTTCGATTGCGCTTGAGGAGGTTGAAGCGGCAACTGAGTTGTATAAGCGTTTTGACTCAGCTGCAATGTCAATTGGTGCCCTGAGCCCGGAAGCCCACGAAGCATTAGCGATTGCGATGAACCGTTTAGGCGGTTGTTCTAACTCTGGTGAAGGTGGCGAAGATCCACGCCGTTTTGGTAATGAACGTAATTCTCGCATTAAGCAAGTGGCTTCTGGCCGCTTTGGGGTCACACCGCATTACTTAGTCAATGCCGATGTGATTCAAATTAAAGTCGCTCAAGGTGCAAAACCCGGTGAAGGTGGTCAGCTTCCCGGCCATAAAGTCACCACTGAAATTGCCAAGTTACGTTTTGCCGTACCAGGGGTGACATTAATTTCACCGCCACCGCATCACGATATTTATTCGATTGAAGATCTGGCGCAGCTGATCTTCGATCTCAAACAAGTCAATCCCAAAGCGTTAGTATCAGTCAAACTGGTGTCTGAACCTGGGGTCGGCACTATCGCGACCGGTGTTGCCAAAGCTTATGCCGATTTAATCACCATTTCAGGTTATGACGGTGGTACTGGTGCAAGCCCGCTGACATCGGTCAAATATGCCGGTAGCCCGTGGGAGCTTGGATTAGCTGAAACTCAACAAGCATTGGTTACCAATGGTCTGCGCCACAAGATCCGTCTGCAAGTTGATGGCGGCTTAAAAACGGGGCTTGATGTGGTTAAGGCAACCATTTTAGGTGCCGAAAGCTTTGGTTTTGGTACTGCACCTATGGTCGCCCTTGGGTGTAAGTATCTGCGTATTTGTCACCTCAACAACTGTGCCACAGGAGTTGCGACTCAAGATGAAAAACTGCGTCGTGATTTCTTTAAAGGATTACCAGAACAAGTAATGAACTACTTTATTGGTGTCGGTGAAGAAGTACGGCAATTATTAGCCCAACTTGGGGTTAAACAGTTAACCGATTTAATTGGTCGCACAGATCTATTACAACAACTTGATGGCTTTACCGCCAAACAGTCAAAACTTGATTTAAGTCCATTACTGGTGGCGCCAACACCGCAAGCAGGTAAAACCTTGTATTGCAGTGAAGCCAACACCCCCTTTGATGACGCGCAATTAAGCCAACAACTGTTAGAGCAAACGTTAAGTGCCATCGAAAACCGCAGTGGTGGAGAGTATCACTTCCCTATTTGCAATACCGACCGTTCAATTGGTGCCCGTTTATCCGGTGAAATAGCTAACCGTTACGGTAACCAAGGCATGGCATCAACACCGATCACGCTGCACTTTATCGGTACTGCCGGACAATCATTTGGGGTCTGGAATGCAGGCGGACTTAATCTTAATCTAACCGGTGATGCTAACGACTACGTTGGTAAAGGTATGACCGGCGGTGTTATTTCAATTCGTCCACCGCAAGGTTCAGCATTTAAATCTAGTGATGCAACGATCATCGGTAACACCTGTTTGTATGGTGCGACAGGCGGCAAACTGTTTGCTGCAGGTAAAGCGGGTGAGCGTTTTGCGGTACGTAATTCAGGCACAATTGCTGTCGTAGAAGGTGCTGGCGACAACGCCTGTGAGTATATGACTGGCGGTATCGTGGCTATTTTAGGTAAAACAGGGGTTAACTTTGGTGCCGGCATGACAGGTGGTTTTGCTTATATTCTTGATCAAGATGGTGATTTTGCTGGTCGTGTAAATCCAGAATTAATTGAAGCTATCTCTCTCGATAACTTAAAAATCCACCAAGAACACTTACGTGGCTTGATTGACCGCCACTGGCAAGAAACAGCGTCAGCACATGCAAATGATATTCTGACCCACTTTGAGCAATGGATTCCAAAATTCTATCTTGCCAAACCAAAATCAGCAGATATCAATACTCTGCTAGGTCATCAAAGTCGTTCAGAATCTGAACTGCGTCTTCAGGCACAATAAGGAAGGGATAACCAATGAGCCAGAATGTTTACCAATTTATTGATGTCGAACGTATCGACCCACCTAAAAAAGCAATCCAAATTCGTAAAATCGAGTTTATAGAAATCTATGAGCCGTTTACCGAGCAACAAGCAGCTGCACAGGCTGATCGTTGCCTCGATTGTGGTAACCCTTATTGTGAATGGAAATGCCCAGTACATAACTACATTCCACAATGGCTAAAACTTGCCAATGAAGGCCGTATTATTGAAGCGGTTGAGTTATCACACCAAACCAACACCCTGCCAGAAGTGTGTGGTCGTGTATGTCCGCAAGATCGTTTATGTGAAGGAGCCTGTACTCTTAATGACGATTTTGGTGCTGTCACTATTGGTAATGTTGAAAAATACATTACCGATAAAGCATTTGAAATGGGCTGGAAGCCTGACATGTCCAATGTCGAATTAACCGATAAAAAAGTCGCCATCATTGGCGCTGGCCCTGCTGGACTTTCTTGTGCTGATGTTCTGGTTCGTAATGGCGTAAAACCGGTAGTGTTTGACCGCTACCCTGAAATTGGTGGTCTACTCACATTTGGTATTCCGTCATTTAAATTAGAAAAAGACATTATGGTCAATCGCCGCCGTGTCTTTACTGAAATGGGGGTTGAGTTCCACCTCAATACTGAAGTGGGTAAAGATATCAGTATTGAAACGCTACTGGCTGATTATGATGCGGTTTTCTTAGGGGTCGGCACCTACAAAAACATGCGCGCAGGGCTGGAAAATGAAAATGCCACCGGTGTGTATGATGCACTGCCATTTTTAATTTCTAACACTTACCGAGTGATGGAATTGGAGCAGCAGCAACCGTTTATCGATATGAACAATAAACATGTAGTTGTACTTGGTGGTGGTGATACCGCCATGGACTGTGTCCGTACCTCAATTCGTCAAGGGGCAACAACCGTTACTTGTGCTTACCGCCGTGATGAAGCCAATATGCCAGGTTCAAAACGCGAAGTGAAAAATGCCCGTGAAGAAGGAGTTAGCTTTGCTTTTAATCTACAACCATTAGCAATTGCGGTTGATGATAACGGTAATGTGATTGGCGTTGATGTAGTGAAGACCGCATTAGGCGCAGCAGATGCGGCGGGGCGTCGTCGTCCAGAACCCGTTGCTGGTACTGAACATCGACTCGCAGCAGATGCGGTGATCATGGCGTTTGGTTTTCAGCCTCATGCAATGCCTTGGCTGGCACCTTATGATGTTGAACTCGATCAATGGGGACGTATTAGAGCCACAGACACTGAGTTTGCATTTCAAACCACCAACCCTAAAATCTTTGCTGGCGGTGACGCGGTACGCGGTTCTGATCTCGTCGTTACAGCCATTGATGAAGGCCGCAAAGCCGCTGATGGTATCCTTGATTATTTAGACCTATAAAACACTTTCGTCATCACCGTTCATAATCAACACAGCAGTTGCAGTTTGCATCTGCTGTGTATTTACAACGATTAATACTGTTGACACGAGAGTTTTGGAATAATGATTATCGCTCATGCTACAATCTTGATCATATCAGCACTATTCGTGCCCTCATCAACAAGAGATACCATTCATGAAAATCGGCATTATTGGCGCGATGGAACAAGAAGTTGCCATCCTTAAAGATCAACTGACTGACTGCGAAACACATAACAAAGCAGGGTGTACTATCTATACCGGTAAACTAAACGGTGCAGACGTTGCTTTACTACAATCAGGTATTGGTAAAGTATCTGCAGCGGTAGGTACTGCGGTTTTACTTGAATCTTTTCAGCCTGATGTAGTGATTAACACCGGCTCTGCGGGCGGTTTTGAGTCAAGTCTAAACGTTGGTGATGTGGTTATTTCTACCGAAGTACGTTACCACGATGCTGACGTAACGGCATTTGGTTACGAAATTGGTCAAATGGCACAGCAACCAGCAGCATTCCTTTCTGACGAAAAATTAATGTCTGTTGCCGAGCAAGCACTTGCAGCATTGCCACAACCACCACATGCGGTACGTGGTTTGATTTGTACTGGCGATGCATTTGTATGTTCAGCAGAAAAACAAAACTTTATTCGTACTCATTTCCCAACCGTCGTTGCAGTTGAAATGGAAGCTGCGGCGATTGCTCAAGCTTGTCACCAATTTAAAGTGCCATTTGTGGTTGTACGCGCAATTTCTGATGTTGCCGACAAAGAATCACCAATGAGCTTTGATGAGTTCCTACCACTTGCAGCACAAAGCTCTTCTGTAATGGTTGCTAAAATGGTTGAATTGTTAAACTAATAACATCAATGAGATGATAACTACTGATGACAACTTCGGCATTTATCGCCTCATTGACAACCAATAGCTCCCTACTTGCTTTGTGGGGAGCATTATTATTACATTGGTTATTGCCGATTCCACACCAGCTCCACCCTTTACGTATTTGGCAGCGGTTAGCATTACTGATTGCCACTCGCGTCAACCATCCTCATGAAAGCTACTCACAACGTCTATTAGCAGGCTATTTAGCATGGGCCTTAATGTGGTTAACAGCCTTGGTATTGTTAATTGCTATCAATGAATTAGTTTGGTATTCAACCCTCTTTCAATTGACACTGTTATGGCTTGCCCTTGATTGGCATCATACCGCCGATCTTAGCCGTCAATTTAATCATGCCTATAATCGCCACGATAAAAACCACTGTCGCCAATTGCTCGCGCCCCATATTAATCGTAATACAGCTGTACTTTCACTGCTGGGTTTAGGGAAAGCGGGTGCTGAAACCATTATTTTAAGCTACGGTCGACATGTGGTTGGAGTGTTATTTTGGTATGCTATTGGCGGCGGTATTGGGGCGATTTTATATCGATTAGCCATCAGTCTTGCGCGCGCATGGTCACCAACACGGGCGCAATATGCCGTGTTTGGATACCCTGCGATTCGCATTGCTGCCATCGTTGATATCGTTCCATTACGGCTGTTGGCGTTATTGATCAGTGTCGGTCATAATAGCCGCGCTGTTATACAGGGCTTACGTCAGCAAGGTGAGTATTGGCATTTACCCGGTCCAGGTTGGCTTTTAGTTGCCATAGGACACAAACTGGCGTTATCACTGGGCGGCCCTGCAATTTATAATAATATAAAAATGCAACGGCCACGCCTGGGGGGGAGAATCGCTCCTGCTGCGTTACATCTTTCACAAATCCAGCAACTTATCACACAACGACTGTATGCGTGGATTATCGTTGAAAGCTTATTATTATATTTTTTCGGTGGAGTTTTATAGTGCGGTTATTGGCTTTATTTATACTGGTGATCTGTGCCAGTTTTTCAACTACCGCAGCCACTCTCGCGCAACAAACGCAACGTATTATCAGTTTATCTCCCCATACTACTGAAATGGCTTATGCGGCTGGTTTAGGTGATAAACTTATTGCAGCAAGTGCTTATAGTGATTACCCACCAGCGGCAAAAAAACTGGAGCGGGTTGCCAATTATCGTGGCCTTAAAATGGAGCGGATCTTAGCCTTAAAACCCGATTTGATTTTAGCCTGGCAAGGTGGCAACCCCAGCCGTGAACTTGCTCGTTTACAACAATTGGGGATTAAGATCATTTACTCAAACCCAAAAACATTGGCAGATATACCAAAAACATTAGTACAACTAAGCCAATATGCAGCTTCGCCACAAATCGCACTTCAAGCGGCGGCGGCATTTAACCACCAATTACAGCAACTAAAAATAGCCAATCATAATAAATCTAAAGTGCGTTATTTTTATCAATTAGGCTCAACCCCATTAATGACGGTCACCGACAGTGGCTGGCCAAGTCAAATCTTTAGTTTTTGTGGTGGCGAAAACATTTTTGCTAATAGTCGTGTCGCCTACCCTCAGGTTAATCAAGAGCAGGTCATCGTTGGTCAACCTCAAGTGCTCTTTAGTCCGCAACCAATAACAACGACGCTGCAATTATGGGCTCCATGGCAACAGCAATTAGCCGCGATTAAGCAACATCATATTTATCAATTAAACGCCAATTGGTTAAACCGACCCACACCACGAACATTATTGGCGATTAAACAAGTCTGCGCGTTACTCAATCAAGTACGAGACGATCACTAATCACATTATTGTTATAATCCCTGTGAATAACTTCACAAAGCATTTAATTGCTGTTGTGCGTTGCGAATTAATTCGTACAATCTCAGCCGCTTTACTCAACTTCATTTATTCTTGTAGGTACAGAGATGCTCATTTATTTTCTCGATATGTTTGGCACCGCAATTTTTGCCGCATCGGGTGTGCTCATGGCTGGGCGGTTACGTATGGATCCGTTTGGCGTCGTCGTACTTGCAAGTGTGACAGCCATTGGTGGCGGTACTATTCGAGATATGGCATTAGGGGCAACACCGGTATTTTGGATTCACGATACTAACTATTTATGGGTGATTTTTATTACCTGTATTATCACTATGCTTGCCACTCAACGTCCACGACGAATGCCATGGTATTTTCTGCCCGTTGCTGATGCGATTGGACTCGCCGTATTCGTTGCTATCGGGGTCGAAAAATCGTTACGCTATGGCGCATCACCATTAGTTGCAGTGATTATGGGCGTGATTACAGGTTGTGGTGGCGGCGTTATTCGTGATGTATTAGGTCGCGAAGTACCGATGATCTTTCGCACCGAAGTTTATGCAACAGCATGCATTATTGGTGGTATTGTCCACACGCTAAG
This sequence comes from Photobacterium malacitanum, assembly GCF_900185615.1. Taxonomy (GTDB): domain Bacteria; phylum Pseudomonadota; class Gammaproteobacteria; order Enterobacterales; family Vibrionaceae; genus Photobacterium; species Photobacterium malacitanum. Next base: position 31,353 of record NZ_FYAK01000007.1, on the reverse strand, counting down.
TTTAACACTCGGTGTATTACCTTCAATGGCTGCCATTATGGGTATTATCACCACCTTATCGATTCGGTTAGCCGCTATTCGTTGGAACCTTTCACTACCAACTTTTGTACTGCGAAATTAAATAGATAGCCTAAGCGCTTGATAATAAAAAACCGCCATCGCATCACTTTTATGTGCAAGCATGGCGGTTTTTTTATTACCGCTGATTCAACGGTTATTTTTCAATCGCAATTCGACTACGCTGAAATCGACGGTAAATCAGCCAGGTAATTGCAACAACGATCACTGCAACCACCATCCAACATTGAGTTTGATACTTATGGTAAAACGCTAGCATAGGCGCAACTTCATCACGTAAATAAGCTGGAGCAACACCAAAAACAAGTAACCATACTGTCACCGCTAAAAAGTTACCGGTAAAAAACAATTTTGCTGGCATCGCGGCAATACCACACCCGATACACATAAATTGTTTAATCCCTTCAACAAAACGACTGATGATCAGCCCTAACATGCCATAACGATCAATAAAGCCATGTAACTTAGTTAATGTTTTAGGCTTAATCCATTGCTTTCGGGTTAGCACATGTCCAAATTGACGACCTATAAAGTAACCAATGCTATTACCAATAAAGCTCGCGCACCAACCGACCATCAGCACTGCTGGCAATGACATTTTACCCGATGCCGCTAATAAGCTCGCAACCACTAATAATGACTGTCCAGGCGCGGGAATCCCCATGCCTTCAACTGCAATCGCCAGCGCTAAAATATAATAGCCATACTGCTGCAGCAATGGCGTGAGTTCAGTAATAATATGTTGAATCGATTCCATGGCCAGTCTATGTCAGAAAAATGAACATTAATTTGTGATGATAGACTGAATTTAGCAGAGACCCTAACGATCAAAGCTAAAAATTAAGCTTACTGAAATGAACTTATTAAAAAAAGCTGGCTCTCAGTAGATAAGAGTGATGATTTTAAGACGATAACATTATATAAATTTTGTTGTAAAAATGACCATTGTTGCTTGCTGCGACAAATTTATAAAAAACAATCCTGAATATATTGGCTTCAATAGCCGCTTATATTAAAACTCGTTACACTTAATATTATTTATTTTAATACTGTTATGAATGGAAGCTTCTTACCCCGTATGCCAAGAATAAATAAAATACTGATCGGAGTCATCAGTAGTGCAGTGATTGCCTTAATTATGGCGCCTAATATTTATGCAGAGCCGCCAACAAAACATGAGCCGACATATCAACTAGGCCAACATTATCCATTGGTTTTACCCTCAACATCTACTGCGGCAGTAACAACAAAGCCAGCCCCTTATTCTGCATTGGCATGGAAAACCCACACGATCAAAAATGGTGAAAGCTTAGCGGTCGCATTTGATAATGTCGGCTTAGATAGTGTGTTATTACATCAAGTTGTTGCAACCTGTGATAATACTAAAAAGCTAGCCTCGTTACGCCCTGGCGATAATCTCAATTTTGGTTTTGATGATGCTGGTCAGCTTATTGAATTACACCAACCATTAAACAACATTGAAACCTTAGTGGTAAAACGCACGTCTGATGGGAATGATTTTACGGCCTCAATTGATAAGCAACAAATCGAAACCCAAACCAACTATGCTCAAGCAACAATTGATTCTAGTTTTTGGAATGCCGCCGATAAAGCAGGCTTAACCGCGAATCAAATCATGGAAATCGCAGCATTGTTTGGCTGGGATATTGATTTTGCGCTTGATATTCGAGCCGGCGATAAGTTTGAAGTGCTGTTTGAGCAACATTACCTCAACGGAAATGCGATTGATCACGGCGATATTCTTGCTGCGACATTTACCAATATGGGGCAAACTTTTACTGCCGTACGTCATCAAGACGGTAAGTATTATGATAAAAATGGCCAAGCGATGCGTAAGGCATTTTTACGCTCACCGATTAACTTTCGCTATGTGAGTTCAAACTTTAACCCGCGCCGCCTGCATCCAGTAACTAAACAAGTCAAAGCTCACCGTGGTACTGATTATGTTGCTCCTGTCGGTACTCCAATTTGGGCGGCAGGTGATGGAGTGGTGATGCAATCGGGTTATAACAAGTTTAATGGTAACTATGTCTTCATTCGCCATAATGGTCACTATGTGACCAAATACCTTCATATGACCAAGCGCATGGTAAAAAGCGGCCAACGAGTAAAGCAAGGGCAAACCATTGGTACTCTCGGTGGCACAGGGCGCGTAACGGGCCCGCATTTACATTATGAATTCTTAGTCAATGGCAAGCATCAAAATCCGCGTACTGTCGACTTACCTCAAGCGCACTCACTATCAGGAGCGGCGCAAACGGTATTTAAACAACAAGCACAGCAACAACTTGGACAAGTAGCAAGCTACAGTAGTTTATTAGCGCAAAATGCAATTTTACTGCCGCAACACTAATTTTTACTGATATTACCACCAAAAAAAGCCGTCACATTGACGGCTTTTTTAATGGCGGTAATAACTCATCGCGTTAGACGCTAAATGATGCCCCACAACCACAAGTTGTTGTTGCATTTGGATTATTAACAAAGAAACGTGAGCCTTCTAAGCCTTCAGTATAATCAACAACACCACCGATTAAATACTGTAAGCTCATAGGATCAACCACTAACGTTACACCACAGTTTTCAATGGTCATATCACCATCATTGACTTTCTCGTCAAAGGTAAAGCCATATTGAAACCCACTACAACCACCACCAGTAATATACACTCGTAGTTTTAATTCTGGGTTCTCTTCTTCAGCGATTAGCGTTTTTACTTTATTCGCAGCCACATCAGAAAAAGTCAGCGGCAAATTAACATCGCTCATTACAAAACCTCTCAAACACTTCCATTAATTAAAGCTAATTATCTAATACCTGACTATTGTGTTCAAGTATTAGCCGTCTCAACCGGTGCATCATGTGGTGAATCGTGGCCTAATTTTTCTTTTTTAATGGTACGGTGAAGCAATTGGGAGTAAATCGGCTGACCACCAAGCATTTGAGCCATCATGGTTGCGCCTAATGTTGTTACCACTAATGGCAAAATGAGGTGATAGTTATTGGTCATCTCGATAACTAATAAAATACCCGTAATAGGAGCACGCACGGTAGCTGCAAATAATGCTCCCATACCAGCAATAGCAAATAAGCCCGGTGCAATCCCTAAATGAGGATACATTTCAAGTGCCACGGTGCCAAAAAACGTACCAAACAGGGTGCCTAATGCTAACATTGGCGCAAAGATCCCCCCTGGAGCACCCGAGCCAAAACACAATAATGTTGTCACAATCCGCGCAAAAAACAACAGTAACAGCATATTTAAGCTGTAATCACCATTGGTCGCCGGTGGAATAAGAAACACACCGCCGCCAGTTAATTCTGGAAAATACAGTAATAATAGACCGAAACAGCCACCTAGCAATCCACCTGTAACTAAATAGCGAGTACGATTATTATGGTGAATATTGACAAACCAATCGAGAGTAAAAATAATTAAGCGGTTGAAAACAACCCCAAAACCACCAAATAGTACCCCTAATAGCAAGAATAACCACAATGATGTTAATGCCGGAGCATCATATTGTGGCATGGTAATAACCGCACTTTGGCCGGAAATAAACCGAAACACAATCGTCGACATCATTGCCGAAATCATGACACATTTAACCGAAATTAAACTGTACCGAAATTGCGGCCGCATCTCTTCGATAACAAACATAATACCCGCCATTGGGGCATTAAACGCAGCAGCCAAACCGCCAGCAGCACCTGCAGCAAGTAATGAGTGACGACCTTCTTTATCTTTTAAACGGAAAATATCGGAAATCATACGACCAATATTACCGCCCATTTGTACTGTCGGTCCTTCACGGCCTAAAACCATGCCTGAGCCCAACGCGCCTAAACCACCAAAGAACTTCACTGGAATAACCCGCCACCAGCGAACAGGGCGCATTTCATCCATCGCACCTTCAATCTCAGGAATACCAGAGCCCCCCGCTTCAGGGGCAAAACGACACACTAAAAAATAACCGATAAACGCTAAGATACCACTAACAAGGAAGGCGGCTAACCATAATGGCAGCACGCTAGTAATTTCATCGCGTAGCCACACAGTTCGTTGCTCACTAACCCATCGCACACCAATTTCAAATAGCGTACCGACCAAACCGGCAAGAATACCGACGAGAGCAGAAAGAAACAGAACAGATACCGGGGTTTTATCCTGGGTCAAAAAACGCCTAACTAACCCACTCGGTTGAAGATGGAAAGGCATATGAAGACCGCGCGATTTTTCAGTCATTAGAGAGCCGTATTATATAAAGATAACGCCATTACAGCGCAGAAGATAAGGATGGATGAGTATTATAGCCTAATCCAATGTGGTTATGATTTACACTGCTAATGTTGAAAAATAGCTTTGCAACTGTGACTTGTTCCGCAAATTGTAGTCATACCAGTTTAGATTCTGCTTCATTTTAAACCGTAAAATGACTCTCTCTTCCGCGCCACTTTAGGTACAATAAGACAGCTTCACTCCCCACACTTCTCTCGCCTATGCTTGATTAGGACAGAGAATTCTGTGGATTGGATCAACGCCTTACTTTTTTATAGGATTTCATATGAGCAAAACAAGCAAGTCAGCTGATTTATTTGCTAAAGCACAACAAAAAATCCCAGGTGGTGTCAATTCACCTGTGCGTGCCTTTGCCGGCGTTGGTGGTACACCATTATTTATTGAACGTGCCGATGGGGCTTATATCTTTGATGCTGATGGCAATGCCTATATCGATTACGTCGGCTCATGGGGTCCAATGATTTTAGGGCACAACCATGCAGCTATTCGTGATGCTGTTATTGATGCAGCCCAGCAAGGTTTAAGTTTTGGTGCGCCAACAGCGATGGAAATCACCATGGCTGAATTAGTATCAACATTGATGCCTTCAATGGAAATGGTACGCATGGTAAGTTCAGGCACTGAAGCGACCATGAGTGCGATCCGTCTTGCACGAGGTTTCACTGGCCGTGACAAAATTCTTAAATTTGAAGGGTGTTACCATGGCCACGCTGATTGCCTATTAGTAAAAGCAGGCTCTGGTGCATTAACTCTGGGTCAACCAAGCTCTCCAGGTGTTCCTGCTGATTTTGCCAAACATACTTTGACTGCGACCTACAACGATTTGAACTCTGTTCGCGAAGCATTTATGGCTCAACCGGATCAAATCGCGTGTATTATCGTAGAGCCAGTTGCGGGTAATATGAACTGTATTCCACCGCTACCGGGCTTCCTTGAAGGCTTACGTGATATTTGTGATGAATTTGGTGCATTATTAATTCTAGATGAAGTAATGACAGGCTTCCGTGTTTCACAAGGCGGCGCTCAAGGTTATTACAATATCAAGCCTGACATCACAACCTTAGGTAAAATTATTGGTGGTGGCATGCCTGTTGGTGCATTTGGTGGTCGCCGTGAAGTAATGGAATTTGTCGCGCCTACAGGACCTGTATACCAAGCTGGTACATTATCTGGTAACCCTGTCGCTATGGCTGCTGGACATGCATGCTTAACCGTATTAACTGAAGAAGGTAATGAAAAACGCCTTGCAAATACCACTAAACGTTTAGCTGACGGCTTTAAAGCATTAGCTGAAAAACATGGGATTCCATTAGCAGTTAACCAAGTTGGCGCAATGTTTGGCTTCTTCTTTATTGATCAAGATAGTGTGACTTGCTATGAAGATGTGACCAAGTGTGACGTTGAACGCTTCAAGCGTTTCTTTAATTTGATGTTAGATAAAGGTGTTTATCTTGCCCCTTCGGCTTATGAGGCATGCTTTACCTCACTGGCACATAACGATAAAGAAATTAACGCAACGCTAGAAGCGGCTGATTTTGCCTTTGCAACCCTTGCCGCTGAAGCGAAATAGCGCCAATTAAAATAAATAATACAATGTTGTTAAAAACATTATTTTATTAATGCTATGATGCAAAAAAGGTCACTGATTGTGGCCTTTTTTTATGATAGCCGTTTATTATTAGGTTAATCATAAAACCAATAAATAATGCATGCTATATAGTGAATATTTACTGCCAAAAATAGACTGCAAGTCCAGCAACTAGAACTAATACAATTAGCACTAACGGCGGCTTAGGTTTTTTTTTGTCATCACAACCACAATTACAACATCCCATAAGTTATCTCCTCGATAAAGGCTATAATCATCAAACCAACCTTAATGATTATAATGATAATCTTTATCAATTAAAGTGAGAGTGACTGTTAGCGGTCGATTTTAAAAGGATAAATACCGTGTCTAAACCCTTTAAGGTAGAACCACGCCACTGGATGCTGATTGCGGCACTCATTGTCGCAGCTTATGCCAGTTATAAATTAATCGAACCTTATCTTGGCCCGATTGTATTAGCATTTATCATTTCACTGTTATTTGCACCATTACATAAACGGCTACTAGCTAAAATGCCAACACGTGAAAATACTGCTGCGATGCTGTCATGTCTGATTATGACCGTTATTATTGTTATTCCTCTTTTAGTGGTGTTTTCATCAATTGTGCATCAAGGTACAACAGTATCTAAAGAAAGTTATGAGTGGTTAACCAGTGGTGGTCCCAAAGCACTCTTTGCACATCCAGATGCGCAACGGGCGTTGGCGTTTATTGATAAATACTCACCATTCCATGATTTTGATCCACAGGTCATTATTCAAAAAATAGCGACAACAGCATCACAAGTCGGATCTCAAGCATTCAATATCAGCGCTAAAATATTAGGTGATGCAACCAGTATCTTAGTTAATTTTATGATGATGCTATTTGTCTTATTCTTCTTATTACGTGATAACGATAAAATGATCGCGGCCATTCGTCATGTGATCCCACTATCACGCAGCCAAGAAGATGAAATAATGAACGAAGTAGAACAAGTCGCAAAGTCAGCGGTCCTTGGTTCATTTTTAACGGCCGTCGCTCAAGGCGTTGCTGGCGGATTTGCAATGTGGCTCTGTGGTTTTCCTGGCCTATTCTGGGGCTCAATGATGGCTTTCGCATCATTAATTCCTGTCGTCGGCACCGCCTTAATTTGGCTACCAGCCTCGTTGTATTTACTGCTAATTGGTGATTGGCAATGGGCACTGTTCCTTGCTTGTTGGGGGGTAATTGTTGTCGGCTCTATCGATAACATCGTCCGTCCATTACTGATGCAGGGCAGTTCAAGTATGAACACCCTGTTGATCTTCTTTTCAATCATCGGTGGTATTCAGTTATTTGGCCTAATTGGCATGATCTATGGCCCTATCATTTTCGGGGTTACTTTAGTGCTGTTTAAAATGTATGAGGTTGAGTTTCAATCCTTCCTTGAACAACAAGATAATAACTAATCCTCACTAATCACCGTCTAACAGGCCGTTATTATTAGCGATGGTAATAACGGCCAATGAGGATTATTACTGTTCTACAGCCAGTGACTTTCCATCTGTCACTATTTATGGAACAATCCGCGTTCCTGAACCATGATGTCTATTTTGAGGCCAGTTACATGTCTTATTCCGCTGCGAGCCAAGTGGTTGCTCGTCAATCTGCGTTTTTTGAAAACCGTAAAGTCCTTATTGCTGGTGAACTAAACGATACTTTTGCCTCAGAATTACTTCCAATAGCACAATCGGTAACCGTATTTACCACCAATTACGGTTACGTCGGTGATATTGAACACCACCAAGCAATTGACTGTCATTTTGGCGCTGAACTTAATGCAGAATTAGATATTGATATGATTTTGCTTTTTTGGCCCAAAGCAAAAGCAGAAGCTGATTATTTATTGTCGATGTTATTGAGCAAATTTGCGGCTGGTGTCGAAGTCTGTATTGTAGGTGAAAACCGCAGTGGTGTTCGCAGCGCAGAAAAAATGTTTGCTCAATACGGCCCATTAACCAAATATGACTCCGCCCGTCGTTGTAGCTTTTACTGGGGACGTTGCGATACACCTGCAGCTACATTTGATATCAATAAATGGTTCCGCAGCTACCCGATCAGTATTGCAGGTGTCAATCTTACGGTGCGTTCACTGCCTGGCGTATTTAGCCATGGTGAATTTGATAAAGGCTCAGAGCTACTGCTAAATAACTTACCAACACTTAATGGCCGTGTACTTGATTTTGGTTGCGGTGCAGGTGTTATTGGTGCGGTAATGAAAGCCAAATACCCACAGATCGAACTTGATGTGTGTGATATCAGCGCACTAGCGATTGAATCAGCTAAAGAAACCTTTAAAGTTAATCAACTCAAGGCTAATTTTATTGCTACTGATGTCTATAAAAACATTAATGGCCCTTACCAATATTTAATCAGTAATCCACCTTTTCATGCTGGTCTAAAAACATTTTATACCGCTACTGAAACGTTTATTAATCAAGCGCCTGATTATTTAGCTCAAGGTGGTGAATTAGTGATTGTGGCTAACTGTTTTCTACAATATCCACCCTTGATTGAAGCCAGTCTTGGCCAGTGTGACATTAGTTCTCGTACAAATAAATTCAATGTTTATAGCGCTAAAAAATAGATAACAACAACTTATAAGCAATATTTGAATTTTATAAAGGGCAGTCAATACTGCCCTTTTTTATGACGTCAAATTTGTTAATTGTGTGCCTTTTGACACGATTCTATTTCTAGTAACTTGATTCATAATAAAAATATAGTATAAACGCTGTAATTCATCACATTGAGTTAAAACGATAAAGGACCATCGTTAAAATCTTAATGGTTATTTTAACGTGGCATTTATTGCCGTTAAAACCGTAAATACACCTTTTTATTCAGGCACCGGAATGCAGAATACTCAACGCTTCAAACGTCTTCAGCACACACTAATGCTGGCTTTTTTAGTTCTCAGTATCACCCCATTGATATTGTCGGCACTCTATTTTCTTAATTCACACACTAAAGATTTAGCCGAACAAAGTATCAATCATCTCGCCTCATTGCGTGACAATAAACAAAAACAACTTCAAAGTTTTTTTACCGCTAAAGAGTCTGAAGTTAAGAGTTTTGCCCGCTCAGAACTATCCAATAATAGTGGTGGGCGTTTTTATGGCTTAGTTGGCGCATTCCATCAACTTGGTAATATTGATTCCCAACTCGACGCACAAGGTCGCGCTAATTATTTTAATTTAACCTTAACCACCAAAAGTGATCAAACAGCTGACAGTGGTTATATTGGTCATGAGCGTTATCGGTTAATGTTTAAGCGTTATAATGCTGTTTATAATGAATATCTTAAACGCTCTGATTTCAAAGATATTATGTTAGTCGATATCTCTGGTGATGTGGTTTATTCAGTCAAAAACCACCAGCTTTTTGGTATCAATTTATTAGCTAAAGACAACACCCATCTTGCCTTACAGCAAACATTTAAAGCCATCAAAGCGAAAACAGAACAAACACAACATAGCCCTGAACAAGTGCCTGTCGTGTTTACTGACTTCAGTAGCAATAGCCATAATAATGATACCACCGCTTGGTTTGCAGCCCCGATTATTCAGCAAGGTTACTTACACAGCTATGTGTTTATGGAATTAAGTAATAAAAAAGTCACTGAATTAATTAAAGATAATACTAAGTATATTCAAACACTCTTAGTGGGTAGTGATCACCAACTTCGGTTTGAGTCTAATGCAAAATTACCGTCTCAACTTCAAAGCCAAAGTATTGATCAAGCTTTAGCAGGACAATCAGGCATTGGTAGTTTTATCAACTACGATAATATCCCTGTATTAGGCGCTTTTTCACCGCTAAATATTCTTGGTAATCACTGGGCATTGGTGGTGGAATTACCAGAAAAAGAAGCATTTGCGCGTATCTTTGAACTTGAGAAAATCTTTGTCGCAGCAATGGTAACCGCAATTATTTTGGTGATCATTACTTCACATTGGCTATCAAACTCGATTACGGCGCCATTGTTACGCTTAACCTGGGCGGCTGAAAAAGCATCTGGTGGTGATTTAGAACAAAAAATTGATGGTACTGAACGCCAAGATGAAATTGGGCGCTTAGCGATCAGTTTTGCGCGTATGCAGCGCTCCATTCACGAAAAAATAGGCCTTATTCGCCAGCAAAATAAAGAATTAGAACAAAATCTGATGGTTATTCGCCAACAAAATAATGAGCTGCAAACCGCAGATAAAATGAAAGATGAGTTTCTAGCCACAACATCACATGAATTACGCACTCCACTGCATGGCATGGTCGGTATTGCAGAATCTTTATTAGCAGGAGCTAATGGCGCCTTACATGAGCCACAACGACGTCAGTTAGAGATGATCATTAACAGTGGTCAGCGCTTAACGACCTTGGTCGATGACCTACTTGATTATCATAAGATGCGTTATGGTGATCTAGTTATTAATCATCAAGCGGTTGATATGTCGGTTGCGATTCGATTAGTGCTAGAGTTATCAAGCCATTTATTGGGAAATAAACCGATTCGCATTATTAATCAAATTCCAGCAGATCTGCCCTTAGTTGATGCCGATGAGCAACGCTTAGAGCAAGTGCTATATAACCTGGTTGGCAATGCGATCAAATACACCTCTGAAGGTAAAATCATTTTATCGGCAACAGTATTAGAGCATCAATTACGTATTCAAGTGGTTGATACTGGACAAGGGATTCCAAGCGAGCAACTAGAACATATCTTTGAACCATTAATTCAAGCTAACACCGGAACGGCAAATTACCGTCAAGGAGCAGGACTTGGACTCTCTATTAGTCGCCAGTTAATCGAATTAATGGGTGGGCGCTTGTACGTCAGTAGCCAAACAATGGTCGGAACCACCTTTAGTTTCACGCTTAACTTAGCCAATGCCAATCAAATTGCAGCAATGGCGGCAAATCCTAATAATAATCATTTTAAAGCACCATTATTAAATGCGGCTAATTATGATCCGTCAGACTTACCTGAAAATCCAGATGGTGAACGGTTATTAGTGGTTGATGACGAGCCAGTTAACTTACAAATATTGACTAACTTCTTACGTCTTGCTGGCTATCGAGTGCAAACTGCAGAAAGTGGCGCTCAAGCATTAGCTTTAATTGCTGAACAACAACCCGATCTGGTTTTGCTAGATATTATGATGCCTGAAATGAGTGGCTATGAGGTGTGTACAACACTGCGCAAAGATTACTCACTATTAGCTTTGCCAATCATTATGTTATCAGCACTTGGACAAGTACAAGACCGCTTAAAAGGCTTTGAATGCGGCGCCAATGACTATTTAACTAAACCGTTTAATAAAGAAGAACTTATTGCTCGTATTCGTGCTTACCTTCAAGCGGGTAAAACAGAAATTGAACGCCAGAAAAACCACGCATTAGAGCAAGAGATCCATCGACGTGAACAAGTTGAGATTGGCTTGATTGAAACCCAAAGTCGCTTACTAGGGTTATTAGATTCAACCAACGAAGCAATTATATGTGTTCAAAATGAAGGCAGAATTAGATATGCCAATGGTGCTGCAGGCAAACTATTTAAACGTGCGCCAGAGCTACTTGAGCGTTATACCATTGACGATATACTGGCAACACCACTGCCGATTACAGCCACAGATAATCATCACTTTAATGGTCTGTTAAATTATTATATTGGCGATCAACAGCAACAATTAATGACCGCCGTTATTAATTTACCCATTGAGTCTGGACTCAAGCAAATGTTTGTCTTTGATAGTCAGGGCCCTTCAGCCGATCATCGTATTAATTTGCTTGAAAATGCAATTGATGTACTGTCTGAATTTGCCTTCAATGGCGACAAAAACAATCTTCAGCAGTTACGCGAGCTGGGTGGAGAGTTTACTCGCTTAGCCGATAAGTTAGGTGATGGTGAACACAATAAAACCGAAATAATTCGCCAGTTATTAGTCGATTCAATGAAAGCCGCCTTACTATTTTGGGAAGCAGAATCTCATAAAAGTAAGTTTGAATTAGCTGAAGAAAGTGGTTTATGGCGCGTTTATTTAGATCGCAGTACTCTTCAAACGCGAACATTAGATAAATACCTCCAGCTTGAAACCTTGCCTAAAACGCCGCGCTGGCGCACCGTTATAAATACCATTGATTATGTATTGGAGCGCTGCCCACAATCAAATACAGCCCGTCAAGAACTGGTGGTCATGCGTGACAAACTACACCACATTATCAGCCATGGTTAAGCCGACATATTAAATAGTGATACAAAAAAGGTCCTAATAGGGCCTTTTTTTATGCACTGAGTTTATTTTATTCGCCGTAACTATCGTACTAACCTATGGTAACGACGCTTAATACAGGCCTCTCTTCGGCTCAACAAAAGACAACGACAATCACACTCAGACACTTTTTTAATACTCGAAATAATCACCTTAAAATTCATATCACTGATCAAGATCACACTATCATTGTGGTTAAAATTAAACCATATCTATCAAAAAATAGCGTTCAAACAGCGTCAAAATAATTTCTTTTAGTTTATGAGAACCGAATCACAACAAACTAACACGGTAAATTTTCCGTATAAAAATAACAGCAAAAATCAGCATGCGTTACATCACACAAGTAAAAAGTCCAAAAAAAAACCTAATTAAACAACAACTAAAAAGAAGTAACCACTAACGTAACCAATGTAACAGCAAAACCTGTTTGTGACGTTAACCACGCTATTTACTAAACACTCAATCAACTAAAACACCGAAATTAACGTTTTTAACGACAACATTAATTATTTTGACGTTTTTAACGGGCGACCACATTGACGATTAAGCCAATCCAGCCAATATTGAAGCCACTGAGAACCTACAAGGCCATTCAACGGTTCAGCGTTACTCAGTTCCGATGAAGTAGGTTTGAAGCGCTCCAATGACGGAGCCAACTTTTATTTCCATTAGTGAAACAGAGCTAAGAGTAAGGAACAGCTATGCTTGCCAATATTAACAAAACTAAGTTAGCACTTGCAGTTGTTGCAGCAGCGACCGCTTTTACAGCACCCGTTGCAACTGCATCAGAAAAAAGCCAGCTAACAATCGTACCGGATTTTTACCCTACAATGGTACGTAACTTTAACCCGTTTTTAGCAACAAACCTTCGTACTACAACTGAATTCGTTTATGAGCCATTGGTTATCTTTAACCAAATGCACGGTAACGAGCCAGTTATGCGTTTGGCGAAAGACTACTACATGTCTGACGACCTAATGAATGTTACGTTTGAAATCCGTGATGGCGTAAAATGGTCTGACGGTAAACCTTTTACAGCTGAAGATGTTGTTTACTCTTTTGAGCTAGTAAAAGACAAACCAGAACTTGACCAAATCGGTATCAACAAGTGGGTTAAATCTGTTAAGCAAGACGGTAACAAGGTTATCTTTGCACTAACAGCTGCTAACTCAAACGTACCGTTTGAAATTGCTAAAGTACCCGTTGTTCCTAAGCACATTTGGAGCAAAGTGAAGAACCCAACAACCTTCACTAACGAAAACCCAGTAGGTACTGGTCCATTTACAGAGATCGAGACATTTACTCCGCAACTTTACGTTCAATGTCGTAACCCTAATTACTGGGATAACGCCAACCTAGAAGTTGATTGTTTACGTGTTCCTCAAATCGCTAACAATGACCAACTACTAACTAAGATCATCAACTCTGAGTTAGATTGGACATCATCGTTCATTCCTGACATCGACAGTACTTATGCTGCAGCAAATCCTAATCACAAATACTGGTACCCTGCTGCTGGTACGATGGCATTCATGCTGAACTATAAGTCGCCAAAAGCGGGTAACAACGAAGCAATCAACAATGTTGACTTCCGTCGTGCATTCTCTATGGCAATTGACCGTCAAACTATCATCGACATCGCGTTCTACGGTGCGGGTACTCCGAACGATTACGCATCTGGCCTAGGCGATAGCTTCAAGTCATGGTCTGACGAAGCAACACACAATAAGTACAAGCCTTACAACACTTACAATGTGAAAGGCGCTAAAGATCTTCTTGCTAAAGCTGGCTTTAAAGATCTAGATGGTGACGGATTTGTTGAATCTCCAAAAGGTGAGAAGATCGAGCTTGAAGTTCAATCTCCAAACGGTTGGACTGACTTCAACAACACCGTACAGCTAGGTGTTGAACAGCTTCAAGAAGCAGGTATCAATGCGAAAGCACGTACTCCTGACTTTGCTGTTTACAACCAAGCAATGCTAGAAGGCACTTACGATGTAGCGTTTACTAACTACTTCCACGGTGCAGATCCACACCTATACTGGGACAGTGCGTACAACTCACGTCTACAGCAAGGTGATGGTATGCCACGTTTCGCTATGCACTACTTTAAAAATGCACAGCTAGATTCGTTGCTAGACAGCTTCTACAAGACTGCTGATAAAGGTGAGCAAATGAAGATTGCTCATAGCATTCAGAAAATCATTGCTGAGAACCAAATTACTATTCCAGTAATTTCTGGTGCTAACAACTTCCAATACAATGAAGGTCGCTTCACTGGTTGGTGGAACGAGAAGAACCCTAAAGGCCGTCCAATGGTATGGGCTGGTGTTCAAGAGCGTCTACTTCAAGTACTGGATCTAAAACCAAAAGCGTAATTTCTGCTTAAATTTGCGGTGCACGCCTTGTGCACCGCCTCTTCCCTCTAATCCTTTTTGCAATCAAAGGTATGACGCTTGCGTCAGGGGGTTTTACGTCCTGAATTCAGCTCAGGAAGGCAAGCTGGATGTGTAAGGTGTGAGTTATGGGATTCTTTTTACGTCGTTTATCGTTTTATTTTATCGCGCTAATTTTCGCGGCAACGCTAAACTTTATTCTTCCGCGTGCGATGCCAGGTGACCCCGTTACCATGATGTTCGCAAACGCAACTGCCCAGGTAACCCCTGAGCGTATTGAAGCTATGAAAAAGCTACTTGGCTTTGTTGATGGTCCACTTTACGAGCAATACTTTTCGTATTTAGCCAACGTATTTACGTGGAACCTTGGTACTTCAATTAAATTTTACCCATTATCAGTGAATGATTTATTAGCAGGCGCAATTGGCTGGTCACTATTCCTAGCAGGTTCTGCTGTAATTCTTTCATTCTGTGTCGGTTCAGTATTTGGTATTTTCGCAGCATGGAAGCGTGGCAGTAGCTACGATACTTTTATCTCTCCAGGGATGTTAGTTATTCAAGCCGTTCCACCAGTTGTAATCGCGATGCTAGTGATGTTTACCTTTGCTATCGGCTTAAAGTGGTTCCCAACAGGTAATGCCTACACAGCAGGCGTTGTCCCAGATTGGAGCAGCTTAGCGTTCTATCAGAATGTACTTTACCACGCCGCCCTACCTCTCTTCTGTGCCACTATTATTCAGATTGGCGGCTTTCTAATTGGCATGCGTAACAACATGATTAACCTGCTAAATGAAGACTACATCACCATGGCAAAAGGAAAAGGCCTAAGTGAAAACCGTGTGGTATTCAACTATGCAGCACGTAACGCGATGCTACCAAGTGTAACCGCATTATCGATGGCATTAGGTATGGCTATCGGTGGTCAGCTTATTATCGAAATGATTTTCAACTATCCAGGTCTGGGAACAGTAATGCTAAACGCAATCCATGCGCGTGATTACCAAGTACTACAAGGTCAGTTATTAATTATGACTATGTTTATGTTGTTCTTTAACTTTATGGCCGACATCCTAATCGTTGCGCTAGACCCTCGTCTACGTAAAGGAGGCAAGTAATCATGAAAGCCTTATTTAAATTGCTATCTAGCAACCCTAAAGCAATGTTTGGTCTTAGCATTATTGTTATCTTTATTTTGACGGCAGTGTTTGCACCATTACTGACTCAATATACTCCAGATAAAAGAACTGGTAATCCACATGAATACCCTGCTTTTGTTGTAAAAGCAGCGCAGGATAATCCTGATGGTTGGATTGCGAAAAACTTAGCCACTAACAAGCGTACGTTATTGATGTCAAAAGATGCTGATCACGTTTTAGGTACATCGCGTATGGGTCGTGATATCTGGTCACAACTTGTTTACGGCGCTCGTACTTCATTAGCGGTTGGTTTTGGTGCTGGTCTATTAGTGTGTTTCTTAGCAACCATTATCGGTATTTCAGCGGGTTACTTCGGCGGTAAAGTCGATGAATTCCTCACCGCCTGTATGAACATCATGCTGGTAATGCCACAACTTCCAATTCTATTTGTTATTGCAGCCTTTGTAGGCCAAGCAGGTCCTCTCACAATAGCCATCGTTATTGCGGTCACCTCCTGGGCATGGGGCGCACGTGTAGTACGTGCACAAACGTTATCAATCAGAGAAAAAGAGTTTGTAAAAGCGGCTGAAGTATTAGGCGAATCCTCTCCTCGTATCATTTTCGTTGAGATTCTTCCTAACCTTATCTCTATCGTAGGTGCAAGTTTCATTGGTTCAGTAATGTATGCGATTAACGTTGAAGCAACATTATCTTTCTTAGGTCTAGGCGATCCAAACGGCATTAGCTGGGGTGTGATGCTTTACAACGTACAAACCTCATCTTCAATGCTAATTGGCGCATGGTGGGAAGTACTAGCTCCATGTTTTGCATTGATATTTATCGCTATTGGCCTTGCTATGCTTAACTTCGCTGTCGATGAGATAGCTAACCCACAGTTACGTTCTCATAAAGGCATGCGTCGTTGGAAAAACCTTGCAAAAGAAAACGCTAAACAAGCACAACCGGTTGAAGCTATGCCTCAACCAGCACTAGAAGGCGGGACTAAATAATGACTGATCCACAAATCTCAATTCGTAATTTATGTGTTGATTATATTACTGATTCTGGCGATGTCCGTGCCGTTAATAATGTCAGCTTTGACATTGGTAAAGGTGAAGTTTTTGGTCTAGCTGGTGAATCTGGTTGCGGTAAATCAACGGTTGCTTTCTCACTAATGCGTCTGCACAAGCCGCCAGCATTCATTACCGGTGGTGAAGTGTTCTTTGATGGTCACGGTGACATTTTAAAGAAAACCGATATGGCGATGTCTGCTTTCCGTTGGAGTGAAATGTCGATGGTATTCCAAAGTGCGATGAACGCTTTGAATCCTGTCTTAACCATGGAAGAGCAATTTTGTGATGTGATCATGCGCCACACCAATATGAGCCGTAAGCAAGCAATTCGTCGTGCTGAAGGTTTATTGGAAATCGTTGATATTCACCCAAGTCGTTTACGTGATTACCCACACCAGTTCTCTGGCGGTATGCGTCAGCGTTTAGTTATCGCGATTGCGTTAGCACTGAATCCAAAAATGATCATCATGGATGAACCAACCACAGCACTTGATGTAGTGGTTCAGCGTGAAATTCTACAAAAAATTTATGCACTAAAAGAAGAGTTTGGCTTCTCAATTTTATTTATCACCCATGACTTATCACTGATGGTCGAGTTCTCAGATCGTATCGGCATCATGTATTCAGGTGAACTCATTGAAGTGGCACCATCAAAGCAAATTCTTGAAACACCGTACCACCCATATACAGAAGGTTTGGGAAGTTCATTCCCACCACTGACAGGCCCTAAAACACGCTTAACCGGTATTCCAGGTAATCCATTGAACTTACTTGAAATACCACAAGGTTGTCGCTTCCAAGCTCGCTGTGGAAAAACCCATCCAGCGTGCTTTAGCACGCCAACTCAGTTAAGCCAAATTGAACCAGGACGTTTATCAAACTGCCACCTATTTACCAATACCGGTAACTAGTAGCAACACACCGCATTCTATAGGCAGTATTTAGGAGACACTATGAGCAAGCCTGTTGGAACACCGATTATCGAAGGTAAAAATCTTATTAAAGATTTCTCGGTAAACAGTAACTCACTTAAAAAATCAAAGATGCGTGCGATTAACGATGTGTCTTTCAAAATGTACAAAAGCCGTGGCTTAGCTGTGGTTGGCGAATCAGGCTCTGGTAAATCAACCACAGCTAAAATGATCGCAAAAATGTACGCACCAAGTGGCGGCCATATTGAATATTACGGACGTGACATTCAAACCATTAACAGCCGTGATGACGTAATGAAATACCGTCAAGGTGTACAAATGGTATGGCAAGATCCGTTTGGATCATTAAACCCTACTCATACTATTTTTCACCATATTGCGCGCCCATTACTGATTCACAATAAAGTGTCATCTGGTAATAAAAAAGAGCTTGAAGAGACGGTTTACAACCTACTTGAGCAAGTGGGTTTGATTCCACCTAAAGCCACTGCAGCAAAATTCCCGCACCAGCTTTCAGGTGGTCAACGTCAGCGTGTCAACTTAGCACGTAACATTGCGGTTGGCGCTGAAGTGGTACTGGCTGATGAACCAACGTCAATGCTTGATGTATCGATTCGTGCGGGTGTTCTTAACTTAATGGAAGAGATGAAGTTTGAGCGTGAAATGGCGCTGCTTTACATCACTCACGATATCGCAACAGCTCGTTATATTGCTGAAGATCTTGCGGTTATGTATGTCGGTCATATGGTTGAGTGGGGCGATACGGAAGAGATCATTCATAATCCGCAGCACCCATACACCCAACTCTTAGTGTCAGCGGTACCGGATCCAAGCAAATCGATCCATACCAAACTAAAAGGTAATAAAGGTGAAATTCCGTTATGGACGCCTGAAAGCTTTGGCTGTCCATTTGCTGGTCGTTGTATGCAAGCAACAGATAAATGTCGTGAGAAATTGCCAGCCGTTACTCAATTATCTGACAACCACTTTGTGCGTTGTTACTTATACGAAAACTAAGTAATAAAGCCAACGTTATAAAAATTTAGCATCAATAACACGTTTACTTTTATTTCCATGTTATTTGTCGCTCAAGCAATTCAGTGATGGTTCCCATAAGGAGCCATCACTTATTAGCGACATTGGAGGCCCTATGCAGCTGTTAATTAATCACCTTGGTTATGAGCGCTTTAATACAAAGCAGGCTTTATTACAAACAACATCCCAAACACTTTCAGGCCAAGCCGAATTAGTCTGCAATCAAACTAACCAAACTATTATGCAGCTACCATTAGTTGCGTGTGGCACTACTGCACAATGGCATACGGGCAATATTTATCAGATAGATTTTTCTACTTTCCAAGGTACTGGTGAATTTCGTATTCGCTATGCCAACATTGAATCCACAGTATTCAGTATTGCTGAAGGCATGCTAATGCAACGTACTTTCAGTGATGTTTTACATTATTTCAAATCACAACGTTGCAGTGGTATTTACGATCAAGCAGATAGCCAAGCACAATTACTCAACAGCGATATCAACGTTGATGTTCGCGGTGGTTGGTACGATGCATCAGGTGATGTCAGCAAATATTTAAGCCACCTTTCTTATGCTAATTATCTCAACCCTCAGCAAACACCAATGATTGTTTGGAACATGCTCAAAGCATATGAAATCGCTGAAGAACAAACTGATATAGCAGATTTCACCCGAGTACGTTTATTAGAGGAAGCATTATTTGGCGCTGATTTTTTAGTGCGAATGCAAAGTGATGACGGCTTCTTTTACATGACCGTGTTTGATAAATGGAGCAAGTCACCAGCACAACGTGATATCTGTGCTTATGCGACCCAAGACGGCATTAAAACTGATGATTATCAAGCAGGTTTCCGCCAAGGTGGTGGCGTCGCAATAGCAGCACTGGCAGCAGCGTCACGGATCACAACTTTGCCTTCCTGTACTCGCATTCCTCATTGTGACGGCGACCAAAGCGAACACTACTTACATGCCGCAGAACATGGCTACTGGCATTTAAAACAACACAATACCAATTATCTTAACGATAACGTTGAAAATATTATTGATGAATACTGCGCCTTATTAGCTGCGGTAGAGCTTTATCGCGCCACTCATCAACAACGTTATTTAACTGAAATGCGTGATTGGGCCCAGCGTCTAAGCCAACGTCAAATGTCAGATGAAAACGTTAGCCATTATTGGTCAGCAACAGCTGATGGCAGTCGCCCTTATTATCATGCAGCAGAAGCAGGCTTACCCGCGATTGCACTGATGCAGTATTTAGCTGCCGAGCCTGATACCGAACACCAGCAACAATTGCACCCAGTACTGGTAAATGCCCTTAATTTTGAATTGACGTTAACCGCTGAAGTTAACAATCCATTTGGCTATCCACGTCAGTACACTAAAGCCGTTAATGGCGATAAACAAACTGCTTTCTTTGTCGCCCATAACAATGAATCTGGTTATTGGTGGCAAGGTGAAAATGCGCGTATCGCTTCCCTTGCGAGCATGGCATTCATGGCACAAGCTCACCTTTCTGATGACGCATTAAAACAACAATTAATGCAATATGGTCAGCAACTTATAAATTGGATTTTAGGCTTAAATCCTTTTGATATGTGCATGTTAGATGGTCATGGTTACAACAATCCAGATTACTTACCTCACTTAGGTTTCAGTAACGCTAAAGGCGGTGTTTGTAACGGCATCACGTCTGGCTTTGATAACGAACAAGACATCGCCTTTAACCCTGACGGCCAAAAGGACGATATGCTGCAAAACTGGCGTTGGGGTGAGCAATGGATCCCTCATGGCGGTTGGTATTTATTAGCCACTACCCTGCAATTTAAGGAGCGTCACCATGGCTAATATTCCATTTACTTATCTTGTCGGCGTTGATGGTGGCGGCACCTCATGTCGCGCCCGTATCTGTGATATCGCAGGTAATGTAATCGGTGAAGCAAAAACGGGTAGCGCTAATATTCTGCTCGGTGCTGAAATTGCAATGGAATCAATTCAACAAGCCATTGCTCTTGCCGCTCAACAAGCACAATTAACACCAGCTGATTACCCTAACATGGCAATAGGACTTGCGCTTGCAGGCGCTGAACAACAACAAGCGTGGCATGCCTTCATGCAACAACCTCACCCATACGGTGCCATTACGCTAAATACAGATGCATATGGCGCTTGTTTAGGTGCTTGGGGCGGGCAAAATGGTGCAATTCTCATTGCTGGCACTGGATCTTGCGGCATCTTATTGCAAGACGGTAACCAGCATGTGGTCGGTGGGCGTGAGTTTCCGATCTCAGATCAAGGCAGCGGTGCCATTATGGGACTGCGCCTGATCCAACAAGTCTTACTCAGTGTTGACGGCATCGTGCCAACAACTGAGTTAGCCCAGCATGTATTGAGCCATTTTGAGCATGATATTGATGCAATTGTTAGTTGGTCAAAAACGGCACGTCCTTGTGATTATGGTCAATTCTCTCCGGTAATTTTTAGCTTTGCCGCCCAAAACGATTCACTCGCGGTATCGCTATTACAACAAACGGCTGCAGACATTGAAATGTGGATGCAAGCGTTGATTGTGCGTGGCGCAACCCGTATTTGCCTCATGGGCGGTATTGGTGAACGCATTCAAACATGGCTAACTCCACCAATGCAGCAGCGACTAGCAACGCCGCAAGGTGATGCAATGGACGGCGCTATCGCTATGGCGCGTGGCAATCACAACTTATTTGTACGTTAAGGAAGTAAAAATGACTTACCGTCTTGATTTTACAGTAATAGAGAAAGCTGAAGGCTATTGCCGCTATGCGTTAAGTTTGCATAACTTAACCGATCAAGCGTTGCATGGATGGTCACTGTATTTCTTCATTAGCCGTTGCATTGATCCAGCCAGTGTTTCTGTTGGTAGTATTAGCCAAATTGGCAGCTACAGCCAATTATCCCAATTACCACCGTTAATGGCTAATGGACACTTTTATACTGAATTTACCATGAGAACAATGCCATTCAACTTACATGATGATGGCATCAATGAAGCATTTATTGCATTGGATAACGATAATGATCTGATTCAACCATTAAAAGTCCACACCACTACCATTAATTTAGATCAAGATCCGATCGAGCGTTACTGTACGCCATTGCCAAGTGTTGGTTGTGATATTGCGTTAATTCCCCAACCCAATCACTTAACTCGACTTCAAGGTGAGTTTATTGTTAACCAATTTACCGCTCTTGAAACTCCACCACCCTTAGCACAAGGGGCGACAAACTGGTTAAGCGCTGAATATAAAAAGCATTTTAACGAAGTAATGCCAATTAGCCCTCAGGGCAATATCCATTATCACGTTAATAATGACATTATTGAACATGGCTACCAATTACTGATCGAAACCGACAATATTTGGATCCATGCTAGTTCGGCTAGCGGCTTTGTCCATGCAACATCAACCTTATTGCAATTGCTGCCTACACGTCCAAGCCATGTTGTCGATGCTGCTTATTGCTTACCAATGGTAGAAATTAACGATCAACCTCATTACAGCTACCGTGGCATGATGCTTGATTGCGGGCGTCATTTTCACCCTGTAGATCGTATTAAGCACCTACTGGATCAGTTAGCGCGTTATAAGTTCAATACATTCCACTGGCATCTAACCGATGATGAAGGCTGGCGAATTGAAATTGACGCCTACCCTCTATTAACTGAGATTGGTGCATGGCGCGGTCCAAATGAGATTATTGCGCCACAATTTAGTCATATTGATCAACGCTATGGCGGTTTTTATACCAAACAAGATATTCGTGATGTGATTGCTTATGCCAGCGATCGTGGCATTAGTATCATTCCTGAAATTGATATTCCTGGTCATTGCCGTGCGGCGATTTTATCGCTCCCTGAGCTGTTACAAGATCCAAACGATCATTCGGTATATCGCAGTATTCAGAACTACCCTGACAATATTTTATCGCCAGCATTGGCAGGAACCTACACCTTTATTCAAACCGTACTTGAAGAAGTATGTGAACTATTCCCTGCACCTTTTGTACATATTGGTGCCGATGAAGTCCCTAAAGGCGTATGGACCGACAGTGCTGCGTGCCAACAACTAATGGCTGATAACAACTACCACGACCCAATGGAATTACAAGGTCATATGCTGCGCTTTGCAGAACAAGTATTACATGCAAAAGGCAAACGTATGATGGGTTGGGAAGAAGCCACCCATGGTAATAAAGTCAGTAAAGACACTGTAATTTATTCATGGACCAATGAAGAAGCCGGCCTTGAATGCGTGAAAAATGGCTTTGATGTCGTAATGCAACCCGCACAAGCCACCTATCTCGATCTGGCTCAAGGTTACTCTGCAGACGAAGCTGGCGTCGATTGGGCCGGTAAATTAACACTGGATAATGTTTACAATTATCATCCACTTAGCACGCTACCGGAGCAAAATTCTGCGCGGCAGCACATTTTAGGCATTCAAACTGCACTTTGGTCAGAATTAATTAATAACCAAAGCAGATTTGAATATATGATTTATCCGCGCTTACTGGCGGTATCGGAGATCTGCTGGAGTAAACCACAACATCGTAACTGGGATGACTTTAAAGCACGCTTAAAAGGTCAACTTAACTATCTAGACAAGGCGGGAATTAATTACCGCCACTGTGAATAACCACGTACACAGAACAGTAAATATTTTAAGGATTAGAAATAATGAAATACGGTTATTTTGACAACGGCAATAAAGAGTATGTTATCACTCGACCTGATGTCCCAGCACCATGGACCAACTACCTTGGTACTGAAAAGTTCTGTACAGTGATTTCACAAAATGCCGGTGGTTACTCTTTCTATAAGTCACCAGAATACAATCGCGTTACGAAATTCCGTCCCAATGCGACATTTGATCGTCCAGGGCATTATGTTTACCTACGCGATGATGCGACAGGTGATTACTGGTCAATCTCATGGCAGCCAGTAGCTAAAAGTCTTGATGAAGCGAAATATGAAGTACGTCATGGCTTGTCATACTCAAAATTTGCTTGTGAATACAACGGTATTTCAGCACAGAAAACCTTATTCGTACCGATTGGCGAAGATGCTGAAATTTGGGATGTAGTGCTAAAAAACACCACAGATGAAGTACGAACGATTAGTGCGTTCTCATTTGTTGAATTCTCATTTAGTCACATTCAATCTGATAACCAAAACCATCAGATGAGTCTTTACTCTGCAGGTACATCTTATGAAGATGGCGTAATTGAATACGACTTGTATTACAACACCAAAGAAAAAGAAGGTTACTACTACCTAGCATCAAGCTTTGCCCCAGATAGCTATGATGGCCAACGTGATACTTTCATCGGTGCATACCGTGATGAGTCTAATCCAATCGCTGTAGAGAAAGGCCGTTGTTCTAACCATGTTCAAACTTGCTACAACCATTGTGGTTCGCTGCACAAGCAATTTACGCTTCAACCTGGTGAAGAGATTCGCTTTAACTACATTCTCGGTGTTGGTAAAAACGAAGGCCAACGTCTACGTCAAAAATACCAAGATAATGCTGTTGTTGATGCAGCATTTGCTGAAATTAAGCACCACTGGGAAAGCCGCTGTAACAAGTTTAAAGTAACATCACCAAATGAAGGCCTTGATACTATGATCAATGCTTGGACACTATACCAAGCTGAAACGTGTGTTGTATGGTCACGCTTTGCTTCATTCATCGAAGTCGGTGGTCGTACTGGCCTTGGTTACCGTGATACCGCTCAAGATGCTATCTCTGTACCGCACTCTAATCCAGCAATGACACGTAAGCGTTTAGTTGATCTACTTCGCGGCCAAGTGCAAGCAGGTTACGGTTTACATCTATTTGATCCTGATTGGTTCGATCCTGACATGGCCGATGTTAAGCCATCAAAATCGCCAACAGTCGTACCAACACCAAGTGATGCAGATAAGATCCACGGTATTGATGATACTTGTTCAGATGACCATCTATGGCTAGTCCCTACTATCTGTAAGTACGTGACAGAAACGGGCGAAGAAAGCTTCCTAGACGAAGTGATCCCATACGCTGACGGTGGTGATGCAACAGTTTATGATCACATGAAAGCAGCACTTGATTTCTCTGCCGAATATGTAGGTCAAACTGGTATCTGTAAAGGTCTACGTGCCGATTGGAATGACTGCCTAAACTTAGGCGGCGGTGAATCAGCAATGGTCTCGTTCCTTCACTTCTGGGCACTACAAGAATTTATTCAACTGGCTAAATACCAAGGTAAAACAGCAGATGTTGAAAAATACACTGAAATGGCAGCCAATGTACGTGAAGCATGTGAAACCCATTTATGGGATGACGAAGGCGGCTGGTACATTCGTGGTTTAACCAAAAATGGCGACAAGATTGGTACAGCACAGCAAACAGAGGGCCGTATTCACCTAGAGTCAAATACCCTTGCTGTTCTATCAGGCATGGCATCACAAGATCGTGGTGAGCAAGCAATGGATGCGGTAGATGAAAATCTTTACTCAGACTATGGCTTACATCTTAATGCACCATCATTCTCAACCCCTAACGATGACATTGGTTTCGTAACCCGTGTATATCAAGGCGTTAAAGAAAATGGCGCGATCTTCTCGCATCCAAACCCATGGGCATGGGTAGCAGAAGCAAAACTAGGTCGTGGCGACCGTGCAATGAAATTCTATGATGCACTGAACCCATACAACCAAAACGACATGATTGAAACACGTATGGCTGAACCTTATTCTTACGTGCAATTTATCATGGGTCGCGATCACCAAGATCATGGTCGTGCTAACCACCCATGGTTAACAGGTACGTCTGGTTGGGCTTACTTTGCTGTCACTAACTTTATTCTTGGTGTTCAAACTGGTTTTGATGGCTTAACGATTAATCCATGTATTCCAACTGAATGGCCAGGATTTGAAGTAACGCGTGAATGGCGTGGTGCAACGTACAATATTAATGTTACTAACCCAGATCATGTTAGCAAAGGCATTAAGTCCATCACCCTTAATGGTCAGCCGATTGATGGTGCGATTGCCCCTCAAGCTGAAGGCTCTGTAAATACTGTTACGGTCGTAATGGGCTAATCACTTTTAGGGGAGTAAATTTACTCCCCATTTTATTTTGCGAGAGAAATAGGAGTTCCTCCATGATTCAATTTGGAACCGGTGGTTGGCGTGCCTTTATTGGTGAAGAGTTTACCCAAGCAAATGTACGTTTAGTTGCACAAGCAATAGCTAACATCATGATCACTGAATCTGTCACTGATAAAGGATTTATTATTGGTTATGACCGCCGCTTTTTATCAGATAAAGCAGCAACTTGGTTTGCGGAAGTATTAGCAGGAAATAACATCAAATGTAGTTTTATCAATCGCTTTGTACCAACACCGATCGTGATGTTTAAAGCTAAACAAACCGGTGCAATTTACTCAGCGTGTATTACGGCATCGCACAACCCAGCAGATTACAATGGCATCAAAGTATTCATCGAGGGCGGTCGTGATGCTGATGAAATCATTACCCAAAAGATTGAACAACAAATTGCAGTACTGACGGATGCTGATATTAAGCAGATTGATTTTGAACATGCACAACGCGATAAATTAATTGAAATCATCAATCCAATGAACGAATTCGTTGATTCTGTGATTGATTTACTTGATTTAGAAGCAATCAAAAAAGCTAACCTACGCGTTCTTATCGACCCAATGTTTGGCGTTGCTAAAAATGCATTACAAACGGTGTTAATCACTGGCCGTTGTGATGTTGATGTTATCAACGATGGTGAAAACCCTGGTTTTGGTGGCTTAATGCCATCACCAAGTGCAGCAACCCTTTATCGTCTTAAACATTTAGTCGCTCAAGAAGGCTATGATATTGGTATTGGTACCGATGGCGATGCTGATCGTTTGGGTATTATTGATGAAAAAGGTAACTTTATTCATCCTAATGAAGTGTTATTACTGCTGTATTACTACCTATTAGAATACAAAGGCTGGAAAGGCTCTGTTGTGCGTAATATCGCAACCACTCACCTGCTTGATAAAGTCGCCGCAGCCTATGGCGAAAAGTCATTTGAAGTACCGGTTGGCTTTAAGCACATCAGTTCACAAATGGAAGCCGATAACTCATTACTGGGTGGAGAAAGCTCAGGTGGCCTGACTATTCGTGGCCATATTAAAGGTAAAGATGGTATTTTCGCATCAAGTTTATTAGTTGAAATGATCAGTTCAACGGGTAAAAAATTATCTGAATTATTAGATGAAATTTATACTCGCTTTGGCTATGCCTATACTGCTGAAGGCGATTGCACTTTTAAAGCTGCTGAACGTGAGCGTCTTTATAATAAAATTTATATCGAAAAAGCGTTACCTGATTTTGGCTATGATATTGAAAAAGTTAGCTATGCCGATGGTGCAAAAGTTTACTTTACCAATGGTGGCTGGGCGATTGCACGTTTCTCAGGTACAGAACCATTATTACGTCTGTTTGTAGAAATGGAAGATCAAACCCAAGCAGAAGCCGTCTTATTGCAGTTTAAACAATTTCTTGCAGTATAAACCGTTAGATATTTTCATTGCTAAGTCCTAGTAACACGCCCTATAGCTGTTACATTGTGCAGATCAGTTACTTTGATCTTTGCCACTGGGTAGTCGATTGACTACCCTTTTCTTTATTATTTAATCCGTGTTTATATAATTAATAATAATCCAATCTTGCTCACAATCTGCGCTTTTTTCGTTTCCAACCCACTAAAAAACGGATGGGCTCACATACAACTCCCAAATTTAGGTCCATGCTTATTCTGTTAAACAAAACTTTCTACGTCATGTAATAAGGGGTTGTTATGAAAAAGGCCATCATTGCTATCACTATGATCGCGCTCGCGGTATTGTTTAGCGAACATTTTCATTCATTCTCAGTCGGTTTTAGCTTAGCGATTGTCGCAGTTAGCTGTGGCTACTTAATCGCCTATCAAGCAATTCTGCGACCACAATATGCGATGAGTTTTTTAGTTACAGCAGCATTAGTTAAACTTGCGATCACTGTTATTGGTGTTATTTGGGTATTTGCAGCCGATATTATTCATTCACCACTTACATTTCTTATCGCGTACACCTTGTTCTCTGTCATTATTACTTATGCTGTTTCCCGCTACCGCGCCCATCGTCGTGATATTAGTGACCAACAGCAACGTGAAATTTTTCACACTGGTCTCTATGAAGAATTGAAATAGACTTCTCCAGACATAAAACAGCCCTAATCTTTCAATTAGGGCTGTTCTGTATAATGTAAAGTGGACCAGACTTACTGCTAAGACTCCTGTTTATAACTACTGTCATTCGCTACAGTGAGGTTACGAACGAGATAGGGAATCTATTATCTACACGTTGTAGAGTTATTGTTTTAGCTACTTTTTTTATTGGTATCTTTAATGCTCAAACACGTGATGAGTAGATCACGGATAGCTCGTGCCTCCCTTCCGAGATGACGGATAATAGCCCGCGCTATAATCACCATTTTCTACAGACGAAAAAAAACCTGAATCTTTCGATTCAGGTTTCTTCAATAATGTGAAGTGGACGGGACTTGCCATACCTAACATCAACGCGCCCCCCAGCGTGTCAGGCCGCTAGCTTCCTAACAGAAACTAATTTATAACTTAACCCTCTGCCGTCATTCCCTACAGTGAGGTTACGAACGAGATAAGGAATCTATTATCAGCACGTTGTAGAGTTATTGTTTTAACTGCTTTTTTATTGGTTTCTGCAATGCTCAAACACGTGATGTGCAGATCACGGATAGCTCGTTCCTCTCTTCCGAGATGACGGATAATAACCTACGCTATTACACCATTTTCTACAAACGAAAAAAAACCTGAATCTTTCGATTCAGGTTTCTTCAATAATGGCGGAGTGGACGGGACTCGAACCCGCGACCCCCGGCGTGACAGGCCGGTATTCTAACCAACTGAACTACCACTCCGCAGTGTCTATTCAGCATTTAAGCAATTTGAAACTTAGCAATGTCCTACTCTCACATGGGGAGACCCCACACTACCATCGGCGCTACAACGTTTCACTTCTGAGTTCGGCATGGGATCAGGTGGTACCGCTGCGCTATGGTTGCTAAGTAAATTCTGTCTCTATTACTGTTAATTAATAACAATAATATAAATTTAAAGCCTGGCGATGTCCTACTCTCACATGGGGAGACCCCACACTACCATCGGCGCTATTACGTTTCACTGCTGAGTTCGGCATGGGATCAGGTGGGTCCATAACGCTATGGTCGCCAAGCAAATTCGACGTGAAAGGATTCACTAATATCGCGATGCCATGGATGGCAAGGAGCGATGTGACCTAACACTAAATCTGGAAATAATCTAACTAGTTGTTCTCAACACGTCATTCAAGTGTTTGTCGAGTCCGTCTCTTCTCTTGTGAGAAGAAAAACCCCTTGGGTGTTGTATGGTTAAGCCTCACGGGCAATTAGTATCAGTTAGCTCAATGCCTCGCAGCACTTACACACCTGACCTATCAACGTTGTAGTCTTCAACAACCCTTTAGAGACCTTAAAGGTCTAGGGATGACTCATCTTGAGGCTCGCTTCCCGCTTAGATGCTTTCAGCGGTTATCGATTCCGAACTTAGCTACCGGGCAATGCATCTGGCGATACAACCCGAACACCAGCGGTTCGTCCACTCCGGTCCTCTCGTACTAGGAGCAGCCCCTCTCAATCATCCAACGCCCACGGCAGATAGGGACCGAACTGTCTCACGACGTTCTAAACCCAGCTCGCGTACCACTTTAAATGGCGAACAGCCATACCCTTGGGACCGACTTCAGCCCCAGGATGTGATGAGCCGACATCGAGGTGCCAAACACCGCCGTCGATATGAACTCTTGGGCGGTATCAGCCTGTTATCCCCGGAGTACCTTTTATCCGTTGAGCGATGGCCCTTCCATTCAGAACCACCGGATCACTATGACCTGCTTTCGCACCTGCTCGAATTGTCATTCTCGCAGTCAAGCGGGCTTATGCCATTGCACTAACCTCACGATGTCCGACCGTGATTAGCCCACCTTCGTGCTCCTCCGTTACTCTTTGGGAGGAGACCGCCCCAGTCAAACTACCCACCAGGCACTGTCCGTAACCCCGATAAGGGGTCGACGTTAGAACATCAAGCATACAAGGGTGGTATTTCAAGATTGACTCCACAACCACTGGCGTGATTGCTTCAACGTCTCCCACCTATCCTACACATGTAGGGTCAATGTTCAGTGCCAAGCTATAGTAAAGGTTCACGGGGTCTTTCCGTCTAGCCGCGGGTACACAGCATCTTCACTGCGATTTCAATTTCACTGAGTCTCGGGTGGAGACAGCGTGGCCATCATTACGCCATTCGTGCAGGTCGGAACTTACCCGACAAGGAATTTCGCTACCTTAGGACCGTTATAGTTACGGCCGCCGTTTACCGGGGCTTCGATCAAGAGCTTCGACCGAAGTCTAACCCCATCAATTAACCTTCCGGCACCGGGCAGGCGTCACACCGTATACGTCATCTTTCGATTTTGCACAGTGCTGTGTTTTTAATAAACAGTTGCAGCCACCTGGTATCTGCGACTCCCGGCAGCTTAGAGAGCAAGTCTCATCACCGCTAGGAGCGTACCTTCTCCCGAAGTTACGGTACCATTTTGCCTAGTTCCTTCACCCGAGTTCTCTCAAGCGCCTTGGTATTCTCTACCTGATCACCTGTGTCGGTTTGGGGTACGATTTCTTATAATCTGAAGCTTAGAAGCTTTTCCCGGAAGCATGGCATCAATGACTTCACTACCGTAGTAGCTCGACATCGTATCTCAGCCTTAGGATGGTCCGGATTTGCCTAAACCATCAGCCTACATACTTGGACCTGGACAACCGTCGCCAGGCTCACCTAGCCTTCTCCGTCCCTCCATCGCAATTATAAGAAGTACGGGAATATTAACCCGTTTCCCATCGACTACGCCTTTCGGCCTCGCCTTAGGGGTCGACTTACCCTGCCCCGATTAACGTTGGACAGGAACCCTTGATCTTCCGGCGAGGGAGTTTTTCACTCCCTTTATCGTTACTCATGTCAGCATTCGCACTTCTGATACCTCCAGCACACTTTACAATGCACCTTCAACGGCTTACAGAACGCTCCCCTACCCAATATGAACGAGTCATATTGCCGCAGCTTCGGTGTATAGCTTAGCCCCGTTAAATCTTCCGCGCAGGCCGACTCGACCAGTGAGCTATTACGCTTTCTTTAAATGATGGCTGCTTCTAAGCCAACATCCTGGCTGTCTGAGCCTTCCCACATCGTTTCCCACTTAGCTATAACTTTGGGACCTTAGCTGGCGGTCTGGGTTGTTTCCCTCTTCACGACGGACGTTAGCACCCGCCGTGTGTCTCCCGGATA
>NZ_FYAK01000017.1 GCF_900185615.1 Photobacterium malacitanum | reverse complement strand
TGTGACATACGCCAGTTGCAACGATACGAACTAATACTTCGCCTGCACGTGGTAGCATTACATCAATTTCTTCAACAGAAAGAGGTTGTTTTGGACCCCATGCGATAGCAGCTTTTGATTTGATAAATTTGTCAGTCATCGTTTACTCTCTTAAATGTTTGCGACCCATGATCAAGCATGGTGTTCGTTGTTAATTATAGTCACAGATTTAACATCGCTGTTGTGACTTGATGCAACCATTATATTTATTTCTTAAAGATTGATAATCCCTAAAAATAGAAAATCATTATTACTAAGATGTAATAATGAAGGCTTTTTTGATATAGATATAGGACAATGTACTCAATTAAAGCCGAGAAATAGAGTAGACCAAGATAATCAATTAGGTATAAAACGGTTTTATAAATGTGATTTGTGTCACACTTGTTGCTTTTTATGTTAGTAATATAAAATAAAACGAATAAAAAAAAAGCAACACCCCTAAAAGAGATGTTGCTTTATGTTTATTACACAAAAGTTATGTGGAGATTATGCTTGTGGGTGATTTTGAGCGTAAACATGTGCTGCGATTGCATCCATTAGAGCTGGAGACAGGCAGTCGTAAGTGTTTAGGCCAAGCTCATTTAGACGAGCACGGATTGCAGTCATATCTTTTGGATCAGTGCCTGTTTCGATGATTGATGAAACAAATGCAGCAAACTCAGGTGCAGACCAACCTTCATCAGTAGATAGCTCTGTGTGAACAAAATCTAGACCAAAGAATGGGTGGTTAGTATTGTCGATACGACCATACATATGAACACCACACTCTTTACAAGCGTGACGCTTGATAGCTGCAGACTCATCGATAACAACAAGTTTGTCAGCGTTTGCGATTACTTCTACATTGTCACGTGAAATAACAGCGATTTGTGAAAATACTGCGCCTTCTGGCTTCCAGCACTTAGAACAACCACAAGCGTGGTTATGTGCAGTTTGACCTGATAGTTTTACGCGTACAGTATTTGTTTCACATTTACAGTTTAATACGCCACCTTGAAAGTTTTCTTTAGTTGCAGCGAAACCGTTATCAATTGCAGGGTGTAGAGAGATAGACATAATTTTTCTCTTATTTAATTGTTATTGGATAATATTTATTTTGTAGGTTTATTATAATTAATTATAAACGACATTTTTAAAAGTACCGTGTTTAGTAGTACCTATTTGAAAAATGGAAATTAATTATAATAATAATCAACGAAATATATATTGTGTTGATGTGATATATACTATGCTTATTTTTATTTTTCACAATAACGAATACTGTAATTGATTATTACTAAATAGGAATAATCAAAAATTGATAGCCCTAATAAGGCACAACTTAAAAGGGCATTATTATAGTGAAATAAAATAGCGGATATTTTATTTATTTTTACTGATATGTGTTGCAATTGCGTCCATTAAGTCAGGAGATAAGCAATCGTAAGCTTCTAAACCTAATGACTCAAAACGTTCGCGAATTTCTGGCATTGACTTAGGATCTGTACCCGTTTCTATCACTGATGAAACAAACGCAGCAAAAGCAGGAGCAGACCAACCTTGCTCACTAGACAGCTCTGTATGTACAAAGTCTAATCCATAAAAAGGGTGGTTAGTATCTTCGATACGACCATACATATGCACACCACAGTCTTTGCAAGCATGACGTTGAATTGTTGCAGCTTCATCGACAATAATTAGTTTTTTAGCATTTGCAATAACTTCAACATTATCACGTGGAATTACAGCTACTTGTGAAAATAAAGCGCCTTTAGGCTTCCAGCATTTAGAACAACCACAAGCATGGTTATGAGCTGTTTGTCCGGTTAATTTAACATTAACTTTATTTTTTCGACAATGACAGCTTATTAAACCACCTTTAAAGGTATTATCAGTTGGTTTAATTCCATTATCAATTGCAGGGTGTAATTTAATAAAAGGTGATGTTGTACCTTCAGTATTATTACCGAATAATTTAGCAAAGAATTTTATCATTATATTAATCTTATATGTAGAGTAAGAGTATTAATAGCTTGTAAATGAAAGATCACGAGCTATATTTTTAAGTATTAAGTATTAAGTATTAAGTATTAAGTATTAAGTATTAAGTATTAAGTATTAAGTATTAAGTATTAAGTATTAAGTATTAAGTATTAAGTATTAAGTATATATTCGGCTAAATTTTTAGCCGAATATATATTATATTTTTATTACATTCCGTTTGGCTGGAATAGTGCTTTTAAGCGTTTAGTAATAATTAAACGTGATACCGTAAACATGCCTTCAACCGTACGTTGGTGGAGACGGAAAATCGTATCGTAAAGACGACGAATCAGGCGACCTTTAAATACCAAATTGTTTGCCATCTTTGAATTCGGTGCAAATGAGCCGACAGCAAAGTGGTGCCCAACAGCGACAACCATACCGCCATCTTTAAACTCAAAGTCAGTTAATTCTTTACCACGTAATAAGCCAGTTAAGCTTTTGCTTAAATGCACTGCTGCACGGTTTGCCGCTTGTGCTTTTGGCGGAACAAAACTGCCATCTGCTTGTGGAATTGATGCACAATCACCTAAAGAGAAAATACTATCGTCAATTGTTGTGGTTAAATTCGCATTCACCATAATTTGGTTCATACGGTTATATTCTAAACCACCAAGACCTTTTAGCCATTCTGGTGCTTTTACACCAGCAGCCCAAAATTGAATATCTGCCTCTAATGGCTGATTATCAGCAGTGACCATACCATGTTCTGACACTTCACTAATTCGAGTATTTAACAGTACATTAATATTGGTACGTTGTAGCTCTTTTAATACTTTAGCTGACATTTTTTGTGGGCTATTTGGTAACACACGATCTGCAGCTTCAATTAAATTGATTGTTAGTTTAGCTGCATTGTAACGTTGTAATTTATGGCTTACTCGTGCAAGTTCAGCTGCAAGTTCAACACCCGTTGCGCCAGCGCCTACAATATTTACAGTGCGATCACTGCCTTCACGTAGCAATTGACTGATTTTGTTCCATGCATGACGAGCTTGGCTTGCCGAATCAAGGAAAATACAGTTATCACGAGCACCGCTAGTATTAAAGTCGTTACTTACTGCACCAACAGCGACAACAAGGTAATCATATTTTACCGCAGCTTCTGTACCATCGCTACGACGAACACTAAGCATTTTATTTTCACGGTCAATATCTGTCATTGCTGCTTGATAATGTTGGTAACCATTAATTGCACCATGGGTGAAGTAGCAAACTGAATCTAACTCGCGATCAAAGGTACCTGCAGCAATCTCGTGTAAACGGGGTTTCCAATAGTGATCTGTTTCTGGTTCAACCAGAATAATTTCATGCTTTTTACGGTTAGCTTTTGCTAACAAAGTCGATAGTTCTATACCGGCAGCACCGCCACCTACAATAACGATTCGTGACATAACGAATACCTCAAAAAAGTGAACCCTAGATATCATTCTCAGGGGATGGTCTTCCATCATTAAATAGATGAGCTGATCCGTTGCTACAAAATGACTTTTTATTAGCCACAACACGCAGGGCGGCTACCTGATATCTTATGTGTGATGAATTTCTTTGATATAAGACAATTAAATCAGTCAAAATTCAAGTTCTGTGAACTCGACACGGGTATTTTTTTTAAAATATCACTGTTGTGCCATTGGTGACCATTATATTCCAAACATATTTAATGACAATGGTGTTAAAAAGCAAATGACCTTTACTTGATGGTAATAATTAGGCAAGAATAAATGTGCTTGTAATCATTGGTTACAATTATTCGCTGGTAATGCTTTGGTTTTTATGTAGTCAAAAAATATGCATAAGTATACAGTTGTAAGCCGTCAAGCAATCACTAAAGCGCAGGTAAAAGGAGGGGGGGATTGTTATAAATGTAGGAATGTTAACGTAGATTAGAAAAGTAATAGTAAGCATGAGCAGTTTTGCTCATGCTTAAAAGAAGATAATTTAAAATGATTCTATGTCAGTAAATTGCCCTTGTAACCAGTGAATTGCTGGACTTAATTGAGAGCCGATAGGATAAATAAGTGAAGCCGACCATACATTACTAGTAATTTTACTGAATGAAAGATTAAGTTTCTTTAGCATTTCATTCTTAAGATCATGTTTTAATACAAAATCAGGTAAGCAACAAATACCAATATCTTCACGACATAATGATAAAATTGTATGGATATCTTCAACATGCCACAGTTGTAGTGCTGCTTTTGCTTCATCAAATGGTAATGAATCTAAAGATGCAGGGATTAATAGACGTTGCTGACAAAAATCTTGGTAGCTTAATGTTGTTGCACCCGTATTATGTTTATCAAGGTACGATTGAGTCGCTACCCAACTAACATTGATATTGAACGCTTGAGTATACTCGAGGTTAATTTTATTTTCGTGATCAAAAATACCTAATGCAATATCAAGATTTTTAGCTTTAATTTCTTCTGCTAAACGCTTACTGTTTTGCTGCATAATAAACAGTTCAATATTTGGTAAGTCAGAAGATAATCTTTTGATTATTGAGAGTATTTTTTCATTACAGACTAGTGGATCAATACCGACTTTGATTTTCACATCATTCATGTGATAAATAGATAGTGAACGCTCAAGGAATGTTTGATATTGCGCCATCATTATTTTGGCATTTTTTAATACGTGCTCACCTTTTTCTGTTAGGCGAGGGCATTTACTTGAACGATCAAATACTTGAAATCCTAAATCAATTTCAAAGTTTTGGATAGTGAGGCTAACTGCAGCTTGGGTTTTATTCAGCTGTCGTGCAGCAGCACTAAACGAACCATATTCGGCAGCAGCAATAAATGAGCTAAGAGTTTCAATCTTTATATTCATTTTTTAACGATTCATCTTATTTTTATAATGAGTAATAGGCTATCTTATCGTTCTACATAAGAATAACGACATTGGTGTGGCTCTAATATAACTAAAACCTATACCTAAAGACAACCATTAGTGCTTTTTATATTGATATTTATTATATTTATGGCTTGTGTGGCGCTTAGCAAAATTCAGCTTATATGTTTTTTTATTTTATTAGTTGATATAAATCAGTCGCTAAAGGGTATGCCTAGCGACATACCCTAGTGTTTAGCCAATAAATTTAGTGATAAAGCTACTAATATTAGAAAGGCTTGCTAGGCTCATAATCAGGACAATAGTGACACCAATTACTGTAAGGTAGAGTGGGTGTTTGTAAGTTCCTACGATTTTGGGGTTACGTGTAGCACCAAGAACTGTGGCAAGTACGATCGGTAAAATGATGCTATTTACAAGTCCAGCAAGCATTAGTAATAGGATCGGCATATTCATTAATACAGTGCCGAGGGTTGTGAATGTGATAAACCCAACACACCATAATTTTTCATGACGAGCAACAACTGGAAAAAGGGTTTTTATCAGTGATATTGCCATGTATGAGTTGCCAACCACCGAAGTAATTGAAGCGACAAATAGTACCAATCCAAAAATAAAGTAACCAATATCTCCTGCGCCATGACGAAACGCATCAGCTGCTGGATTTGCTGAATCTAATGTTACTCCGGTTGTAATAACCCCTAATACTGCAAAAAATAATAAAATACGAATAATCACCGCAATAGAAATACCAGCCCATGCTGTTTTGGTGACATTGTGAGTATTTTCAATACCCGTTAATTTCACATCGATTAAGCGTTGTGCTCCTGTGTAATAGCCGCCAACAGCACCACCGACAATAGTTAACGTCGGTAATAAAAGGTTTGAAAAATCAGAAGGGGCTATTGCAGCGATAGCTGTTGGTGCTAGTGGCGGCAAATTAGTGAGTGCGACATAAGCTATTAATACGATCATTAATAAGCCTAAGTAACGCGCCATTTGATCCATACGTTTAGAAGCGTTATGAACAATGAATAACAGACTACCAATTGCTCCTGTAAAAATGGCCCCCCATGTCGTATCAAGTCCCGTGAGAACATTCATACCAAGCGCAGAGCCACTGACGTTACCAAAATTAAAAGCAACCGCCCCAAGCGCTAATAGGATGCCAATAAAATACCCCATTCCAGGTGCTACTTTATTAGCAATATCTTGAATACGTAAGCCAGAGACGCCAACGATGCGCCATAAGTTCATGACAATACCAAAAGTAATAAACATTGATGCAAAAACAGGAAAAGCCATATCAATGTTATAGATATTGGTAAATACAGCGGTTTGCGTTAAAAAACCAGGGCCAACAGAGGTCGTCGCCATCAAAAAAGCCACGCTTAAAATTGCCTTGTTTTGCCAATTAGTATGGTGTGGGGAAGTCGTTGTAGTTAGTGTGTCAGTTTGCATAATCAATCCCAAAATCAAAGTCTCTCATATTTATAAAATAGAAAGACAACTGATGAGGATCAGCTGCATTATGAAGTGATATTTTTGATGTAAAGCAATAAATGTAATCGATTGCTTTAGTTGGCGCGGATAATAGAGATAGTTATTAGGAGTGTCAATAGTCTTTTTTTAAACAATAAAAAAAAGCGCTATCCCTGTAAAAAGATAGCGCTTTAAGGTATTTTTTAGAGCGTATTATTTCTCTGTGGTATGAATGGCTGCTTTAAGATCATCTGGATTTAAATCTGCGCGATCAAACTCTTGAGAAGCTGGCATACGTAAGTGGAAATCTTTAAAGATCTCAACTTCAGCAGTACCTTCAGTTAAAATAAAATCACTTACATGGCCACCTTGAGTGCGATCGTCACTAATAAAGTGGAAATGGAATCCTGGAACGTTAATACCGATCATGTATTCAGGGATTTTAAAACCAATCATGACACCAGAAACATGAGTCATTTCAGCAATAGGCTGATGTTTTACCACTTCCACCATTGGCGGATAAGGTCGATGCTGTGCTGGCACTGTACGAGTTTTAACATATGAGAATTTGCCGGTTAAACGGATAGCATTAATGGCGTTATTAGCGACAAAATCTTTTTCTAAGCAAGTTTCAAACTCAGCTTTAGTTAGCTCAATAAGACTGACTGTGTCTGTTGGCTCGAAGTTAACTACACCAGCAAATGGTGTCGTAATATCATGATTAACAAGGTGCACATCGCCAGTACTGGTGAGTTGATATACTTCATCACCTAATACAATCATCTCGCCGTCAAGATCATTAAAAGTACCAATACCAAAATTACCATGATCCAGTAATTGACCAATTGTAAAATCACCTTGGTATAAACCTGCAATTAAGGCACTCATCATTGAGGTTTGATAAAACGTTTTGTCGCTGTTTTGATGACTCATGACATGTTCCTCTTAATCTTGTTGGCAAGGGTGAAGTTGATCAAGTAGACGGCTGTTATCGCGGTAATCAACATTAACGTTAACTAGTACTGGGCCACTTAATGCCATTGCTTTACGAAGTACTGGCTCGATGTCATCAGCATTGTTGATTGCTAAGCCATGTGCGCCAAAACTTTCTGCATACTTAACAATATCTGGACCGATAAAACTAACGGCACTCTCACGACCATATTTTTTCAGCTGCTGAATTTTAACCATGTCGTAGCTGTGATCTGTCCAAACAAAGTGAACAATATTACATTTATGTCGAACTGCGGTTGCCAATTCCATTGATGAGAATAAAAAGCCACCATCACCAGACATTGAAATAACTTTTTCATTAGGTGTTAGCAATGAAGCTGCGATAGCCCAAGGTAAAGCAACTCCTAGCGTTTGCTGACCGTTGCTAAATAACAACCGGCGTGGCTCAAAAGCGTGGAAGTAACGTGCCATCCAAATGTAGATAGAGCCTACATCACAACATACGGTTGTATCATCACTCACGAATCGACGTAGATCATGCACAAAACGCAGTGGGTGGACACCCATTGATGAAGTTTTGTTAACACCCATACGCATAATATGTTGTAAGTCTTGACGTAAATCTTGTAGTTTTTGATTATTTTCAAGAGGTTCGCGTTGATCTAATTCTGCTGCAATAGAATCAACAGAAACGGCAACATCGCCAACAACCTCACAAATTGGATTATAACTAATCTCTAAATCTGCTTGCTGGTAGCCAATATGAATAATCGGTGTTTTACCGTCTTTATTCCATAAAATAGGATCATATTCGATTGGACTGTAGCCAATTGTGATTATTAAATCAGCATTGTTTAATGCGATATCACCCGGTTGGTTTTTAAATAAACCTACACGACCAAGGAAACAATCATATAAATCATGTGAAATCACGCCTGCAGCTGCAAAGGTGTTAACTACCGCTATTTTTGTTTGTTGTAGCAATTGGCGAATAGATGCTGTTACAAAAGGTTGGCTGGCATCCATACCCAATAGTAATACTGGATTTTTTGCCGCATTAATACGATCAGCTGCTTGGCGAATAGCTTGAGGGTGCGCACCACCAAATAAAATAGGCTTAGGTTGCTGTACAGGAATAAACGGGATCTGATTGGTTAGCACATCTTGAGGTAAGCTAACAAAACTAGCCCCTTGAGTAGGTTGCTCTGCAATACGGAATGCTTTATGAACCACATCAGGGACTGAGGCACTGTCCATTACTTCAGCTGAGAACTTAGTAATAGGATTAAACAGAGAACGTGTATCCATTGATTGGTGCGTATTATGAGAATACATCGAAAGTGGGACCGCACCAGCCAGTGCTACAACGGGATCACCTTCACTATTTGCTGTTGCAACACCCGTAACAAGATTCGATGCACCAGGACCTGATGTGGCAAGACAGATACCAGCTTTACCTGTTAAACGTCCAGTTGCAGCTGCCATGAACGCGGCATTTTGTTCATGGTGACAAATAATAATTTCAGGGCCGTTATCACATACAGCGTCAAAAACTGAATCGATTTTAGCACCTGGAATACCAAAAATATGGGGAACATCATGTGCATTTAGAGTTTCAACGACAAGTTCGGCACCTGAAATGGTTTTATTTAACATATAAGCCTCATGGTTATAATTATTAATCGGCTCAGGACATGTTTTCGCTAAATCGAATATTATGTGATGAGTAACACAAAATTTAAATTATTTATCATACAAATTAAAGAGGTTAAAATTGGAAGTTAATATTTCTTATTTAACGAGTGGCAGTGGGATTAGTTGCATTTTGGTGTGGAAGCAGAAGTAAATGCAGAACAGAAGAGAAAACAGGAAGGAAAAGGTAGAATAGGGAGCTTCAAAAAAGAAGCCCCAAGTCATTAACGGAAGTGTTTATAGCATGATGTTTGCAATTAATGCAGATAACACACTAACTAACGTTGAGCCGTATAGTAGACGTAAGCCAAAACGAGCAACCATATTACCTTTTTCTTCATTCACACCTTTTACCGCACCAGCAATAATACCGATAGAGCTAAAGTTCGCGAATGAAACAAGGAAGATTGAAACCGTACCGACAGTATGTGCAGATAAGCTTCCTACTTGTTTTTGAAGATCCATCATAGCAACAAATTCATTGGTTACTAATTTGGTTGCCATGATACTGCCTGCTTGTAGTGCTTCATGGGCAGGTACACCCATAAGCCATGCAACAGGGTAGAATAAGTAGCCAATTAAGTTTTGGAAACTGATACCAAAAGCAGCATTAAAACCAGCATTGATCATTGAGATTAATGCGATGAAACCAATTAGCATAGCAGCAACAATAACGGCGACTTTAAAGCCCATTAAAATGTATTCGCCTAGCATTTCAAAGAATGTTAATTTTTCACCACTTTCAGCAGCCATCATTTCATCGATATTCATTTCAGCCTCATGATCATAAGGGTTGATAATCGAAAGAATGATGAAGGTACTAAACATGTTAAGGAATAGTGCTGCTACTACATATTTAGGATCGATAAGCTTCATGTATGAGCCAACGATTGACATCGAAACTGTCGACATTGCTGTGGCTGCAAGAGTATACATACGGCGTTCAGACATACCGCCTAAAATATCTTTATAAGTAATAAAGTTTTCAGACTGGCCAACCATTAATGCACTGATTGCGTTAAATGATTCAAGTTTACCCATGCCGTTAACTTTAGACAATAAGAAACCTAAGGCTTTGATAATATAAGGCAATACTTTTATATGTTGTAGAATACCAATCAATGCTGAAATAAAGACAATTGGCATTAACACACTAAGGAAGAAGTTAAAATCATTGTTATTCGATAAATTACCGAACACAAAATTAGTACCATCAGCAGCGAATGTGAGCAAGCCGTTAAAGGCATCAGCAAATTCTTTTACAATGCCAGTACCTGCTGATGAGTTAAGTAAAAAGTATGCTAATGCTAATTCAATAATAAGCAGTTGAAGAATATATCGATATTTAATGTTTTTACGGTTATTACTAGCAAGTAACGCTAATACTGCAATAACGACTAACCCGAGTATAAAGTGTAGATAGACCATATTGGATTGTGCTCAGTGTGATTATTATCTGTTTATGTGGTTATGCTGAACGATTTCATTCTTAGATAAAGTGATATATATCGCACTTTTAATCCAGTGCTTTTTTTTGCAATTGACAAGAACTTATTTTCCAGAGTTGCGCAATCGCTTGCTATTTTGAAAAATTAGACTATAAAAAATGTTAAAAAAAATGGTGGTTGAGCATGGCTAAAGAGTCATTATTATTTTTTCTGTGATCTGGGTTGTAATATGAGTGTCATTTATCCTTTGTTTTTTAATTATTAATGTCATAGATGGGGTATATTTGTTAAAGATAATGAAAGTAAATTTAAAGGTAAATAGTATCGAAGCAAAGGATAAAGTATATCTGTCGTGTCAATATTACAATTTAACATTGTAAAGATGAGGTGTTGTTGTTGGCGGCACTAATTTACATTAAGGCTCAATAATAGGATGATATTTATTCTATTTTTATTTTGATTGGTAAAGTAATGAAAAAATCATCTAAAAACCGTAAATTATGGTATTTCCAGAAACAAGAGCGTCGTAGTAAGCATTTATCTATTCCCAACTTAAAAGCATAATATAGCGTCAAATGTTAGGTGTGCACTTATATAGTATGCATAATAATACAATTGATGTAGGTTATTTAAATAAGACTGAACCGTCAAATCGATACGGTGGAATAAACGGTCTAATTCCAGAGTCACGAAAGCGCTTTAGTTTCATTATTTGTTTATAGACAATGAAATAACGATTGATGTTATTAACATAGACAATAGGCTGTAACCCAATATGTTTTCGAGTAATAAACTCGACGTTATTAAACCAAACATTAGGGTTATAGCCTTGTTCTTTTGCATATCTTCTCATTTTATTGATATTACCGGGACCGGCATTGTAAGCAGCTAATGAGAGGTAAATTTTATTATCATAATCTATTTCATTACTACTAAAATATTGATCTTGTAGAAAACGCATATATTTAATACCCGCATGAATATTATTGGTTGAGGTATAAATATTAGGGATATCAACATTAGGATCGCGAGCAGTACTCGGTAATATTTGCATTATGCCTACGGCTCCTTTATTTGAGATTTTATGCTGATTTAATCCAGATTCTTGAAATCCTTGTGCCATTAACATTAAGTAATCAAAATCGTATTGTTTTGAGTAACGGAAAAAAGTGTGCGATAACTTTTCCATTCTATCAATATTGTTAGGATCGAGTAGGGTATTGAGCCAGCGATGATTTTCTAAGTATTTATTATAAATAATGTTGCCGATTAATGTACCTTCTTTAACAGTATCAATATATTGATTAACTAATTTCATAAGTTGGGGACTATCTTTACGCATTGCCCATGCGATCTTGCCATCATTGCGTAAAACAAAGCTATCATTTACTCGAATATTTTTTAAAATTGGTTGCCAGATTTTTATTTTATGATCATCAATGACTGTTGCATTTAATAAGTCTAAATTTATTAATTCCAATAATTCATAGTCTTGTAATGTTTCATCAATAAATAATATTGATGCGATTGGTAAATTTTGCATCCTTAATTTATTATTTACTTTAAGTAAACTTTGGTAGTAACTAGAACTTTTTCTGATCCATATAGTTTGACCGCTTAAATCAGTTACCTTATTGAAGGGAGGTTGTTTTTGATTATTAATTAAAACTTCTGAAATATTACTTAATACTGGTTGACTAAAAGCGACGTGCTTTTTTCGAGCAGTAGTAATGGTAATATTCGCTACAGCTAAGTCACCTAATCCACTGATAATATAAGGCAATAAGTTATCACGATGGACAGGGATAATTTGTAAATGTAGTGCTGGATGACTTTTATGAATGTTTTTTTCAAAGTGTTGTAATAAATCGGCAATAATGCCTTTAGTGATACCATCCTCGATGTAATAGAAGCCCAAATCTGCTGCCACCAATACTCTCAACACACGCTTTTTTTCTAATACAGTCAAATCACCGGTATATTTAGTGCCGCTCAGAGGAGCGAGTTGAATAGAATATGCCTGAAAACTTATGAATAACAGGCACAATATTACCAATTTGTATTTATGTTTTATAAGGTTCGAAATCTTGAACATAATTTACCTGCCAGACCTAAGTAAACGTAAATTAATAGGTTTGGAGTTAATTATGGTTGTTAATCGTAAAAAATGCTTATTTATATCGTTATTTTGTATGATTTATACTGATTTTTCATATGTTAAAGATAGTGATATGATAGTTAATTATTGCTTCATTATATTATGATTTTTATGGGTAACTAATTAATAATGAAAAGAATTCTAATAGGATTGTTAGCTGTGTTATTACTGTCATCATGCAGTGTGGCAGCTACTTATTTTGTGCGGAATACCCTTTATGTAGATATTTTGGCATATATGCCTAAAAAGCTAAGCGAGACATCAGGGTTAGCCGTCATTGATGGTGATATTTGGACTCAGAATGATACTTATGGCCAAAATAAAATTTATCGATTAAATCATGATTTAACGGCTATTGCACAAACGGTTAAAATTAATAAAAGTCTTAATCGAGATTGGGAAGATTTAGCGCAAGATCAGCACTTTATATATATTGGAGATATTGGCAATAACCTTGCTAAACGTAAAGGTGGTGTTATTTATAAAGTCGCTAAAAATCAGCTTAACCATCAACAAGTTGTAACGCCAACAGCAGAATTAAATTTCCAATATACCGATTTTAAAAAAGGTTGGTTTAATAAGCATAATTTTGACAGCGAAGCGATCACCATTGTTGGCGATCAGTTATGGTTGTTTACTAAAAATTGGAAAAATGAAAACACAAAATTGTACCGTTTAGATACATCCAAAGTAAACCAGATGCAATATGTTGAACCTGTAGCTGAATACCCAAGCAAAGGCCTTATTACTGGTGTTGATTATGATCCACAAACATCAACCTTAGCCTTTATTGGTTACCGAAAAAATATGTATCTTGGTTACTCCTTCATTTGGTTGGTAAAAGTAAA
The DNA here is from genome assembly GCF_900185615.1 of Photobacterium malacitanum. Lineage (GTDB taxonomy): Bacteria > Pseudomonadota > Gammaproteobacteria > Enterobacterales > Vibrionaceae > Photobacterium > Photobacterium malacitanum. Next base: position 21,043 of record NZ_FYAK01000017.1, on the reverse strand, counting down.
GAATAACCAACCAGATTGGTCAACGGGTATTTATAAGCGGTTAGGTATTTATTCCCAATGGGAAGCGATTCATTGGTATGGCGATGGAAAATTATTGATTACTGCTGAGAAAAACCCATTGAACAAAGCTATGATCGGTATAGTTGATGTGCAAAAGCTGCTAGATACGGGTGAATAGCAATGGATTATCTGTTATTCTGCGCTGATAATTTCGCTGTGATTATTGCAACCACGGCATACTAAATTGGATAAATTGTGACTAATAACGATGTTTTGCGCCGTGTTCGCTATACTTTTGATTTAAATGATAGTGAGATGATCGCTATTTTTGCTGCTGCTGATTGTGAAGTAACACGTGAGCAAGTGTGTAGCTGGTTAAAAGCGGATGATGCTGAAGGTTATAAAAGTTGTTCTGACGAGCAAGTTGCCACTTTCTTAAATGGCTTTATTAATCAAAAGCGCGGCAAAAAAGAAGGTGCTCAACCAGCACCAGAGACCAAAATCACAAATAATATTATTTTTAGAAAATTACAAATTGCGCTTAATCTAAAAGCAGATGATGTGCTTGATTTACTTAAATTAGTTGATTTTCGTTTAAGTAAACATGAATTAAGTGCTTTCTTCCGTAAAGTAGATCATAAACACTACCGTGAGTGTAAAGATCAAGTGTTACGTAATTTTTTACAAGCACTACAGATCAACCATCGTGGTGTAGAGTCACTTCAAGAATCAACTGACGAGCAGTAATTCTCTGCGTTGATTTGACGATTAGAAGCAGCTTCCATTGAAGCTGCTTTTTTATTGGCTGTGATATGGTTATAAATATTAGTCATTGTGTCTCGAAATATTTACTAACATATTTATCAATTTATTGGTTGGATTGATTGTATTCATCAAAGAAAAAAATCGCTGAATTTGTAAGCTATTTACTTCAGTCATAAATATTGAGTCAGTGAGCTTATGAAAATTACGGATAATTTACACCAACCACGTATTGGTATCATTGGGGGGATGGGCAACGAAGCGATGGTCGATCTGATGCTAAAAATGGCATCGTTACCAGCGCAAAAAGACTACCAATTTGTTGCTTTTGGTAATGCACGTTTAGCTTATAAACCCCAAGAAGTGATGCAACAATGGTTGCCCACTGACATTCCTGAATTACGTAAATATGATACAGCTACTTATACTTTACGCTTAATGCAATATTTAGCCGTTGATCAGCTTGGTTTAGCGTGCAATAGCGCCCATGAATTATTTCGGCGTATTTTGCCAAATATACCAGTAACTTTTGTTGATATGATTAAACAGACCGCAACGTCGTTACAAGGCTGTCAAGAGTCGGTATTAGTGATGGGGGTGAGCAGTCTTATAGAATCAAAATTATATCAAATAGCCTTAACGGAAGAGGGAATTAAAGCCACGCAGCCTTCTGCAGATAATCAAGCTAAGATAATGGAAGCCATTTACAATCCCAGTTTTGGTATTAAAACCGCTAAAATAACCCATCAAGCAGAAACACTATTATGTGAAGTGATACGTGATGAAATGACCAAACAGGGATGTACTAAAGTAATATTGGGTTGCACTGAATTACCGTTAGCTTTAACAGCTATTAGTTGTCAGCGATTTAAAGCACAAGGGCTATTACCTGAAAATGTTGAAGTGATTGATGCATCGATGGCGTTAGCGCAGGCATTAGTGTCAATTCAAGGCCAAAGTGACGCGTTAATTCAACCTTTGGCGACTTATCAAGGACAATACTTAGATTGGGCACAACCATTAGCGTTTAAAGTATCATCATTAGCTGAGGCAATAGCGATTCAACAGCGCATTTTTGACTATACGGTAGATTATTTAACAGAGCGTAATCAAACTCTTGCTGGAAGCTATTTTCATTTACCAACATTATTCTTTTCTGCGTCAGCCGCGGATATTGAGCATAAGCTACAGGCGTTAGGTATTGATGTTTATTGTGGTATTAATGCGTTAGATGAAATTATTACTGCTAAATTAGCCGATTATTATGCTGACTTTTAAAATAATACCGAATCACTGACGAGCACTACCAATAGCAAACATCTATCAATGAAAGTAACCTTGTAAATAGCAGTTTGTGATATTGATGGATTTGATATTGCTTAATTGATGGTTTATTAGGCTTGTTTTGATGAAATTCTTTGAAAAATTAAGCTGCTGTTTATTCACCCCGCTGGTTTTTCTTGCTAGTCTGTGATGATTATCGATAGCAACTATTGTTTTGGCTATTGTTCACTCAGAAGGTAATCTTGTTTGAATCATTTTGTTTGGGATGTTAATCCAATACTGGTGTCATTCTTTGGTTTAAAGATACATTGGTATGGCGTGCTATTTGCGCTCGCTATTACGTTTGGCTTCCAAGTTATGAAGTCAATTTATGAGCGTGAAAATAAACCTGTTGAAAGTTTAGATTCATTACTAATGTATGCCGTAGTCGGTATCATTGTTGGCGCTCGATTATTTCATGTTGTGTTCTATGATCCAGATTATTACTGGGCACACCCAGCGAAAATCTTTGCGGTATGGGAAGGTGGACTTGCAAGTCACGGTGGTGGTTTAGGTTTAATCATTGCGGTTTACTACTACAGTAAAAAATATGCTATCGACCGTATGTGGTTGCTTGATCGTTTAGCAATCGCTACAGCGTTATTTGGTTTCTTTGTCCGTTTTGGTAATTTCTTTAACTCAGAAATTTTGGGCACACCAAGTAATCTACCGTGGGCAGTGGTGTTTGAACGTGTTGATTTAGTACCACGTCATCCAGTAATGCTTTATGAAGGTTTCTCTTATCTGGCGATCTTCTTCTTATTATTTGCTTTATATCGTAAAACCGATATTGGTAAATATAAAGGGTTACTGCTTGGTTGGTTCTTAGTGTTGGTGATGACAGTACGGTTCTTATTAGAATTTATTAAAGTTCATCAAGCTGATTACTCTACCGATATGGTAATTAATACTGGTCAGTTATTAAGTATTCCGTTTATTTTAGTGGGTATTTATTTGGTGATTAAAGGCCAAAGAGAGCGTAGCTTACAGCGTGCTAAAAATAGTTAATGTAATGCTTTAAATATAGACAACAGAAAGCCGATCGTTTGATCGGCTTTTTTTGTTATACGATAGCTGTTTTTGATGGTGTTTCTGCTATCGGTGCCACTATTAAGCGCCGACGCTGATTTCTGATGATGACACCAAAAAGTAAAATAGCAGGTAACCATAACCACTCTTTTCGCCAACGCTCAACAGGGACTCGAATATCAACAATTTGTTGGTCAAATTGCAATTGTTCGGTTGCTGCAGGGCTGCCAAATGTCACCATATCAATGAGCGTCTTACCTTGATATTGATAGGTTTCAATGCCGAGCTTTGTAAGTTTCTGTTGGCCTGTTTTAGCGTCTGGTACAGTGAATAACACACTAAATTCACGATGTTTACCGATAGCATCTTCACCTGCAATTCGCATTCGAATAACATCGCCAGCCGATAGCTTATCAAGGGTACTTACTAAGTGTGTTGGCGCAATATTTTGATAAGGCTCAACAATTAAATCTTGCCAAAATCCAGGTCGAAATAATGTAAATGAAATCAATAAGAGTGCGATATTTTCATACCAACGATTACGGGTAATAAACCATCCTTGGGTTGCCATTGCAAAAATAAGCATCGCAATTGTCGCTATCACAAAAATAATGATCCCGTGACTAACGCTAACATCTATCAGTAATAAGTCGGTATTGAATATAAATAAAAATGGTAAAGCTGCGGTACGTAAACTGTAATAAAACGCAGTAATACCCGTTTTGATTGGATCACCTTTTGATACCGCAGCCGCAGCAAAAGACGCCAACCCAACTGGCGGTGTCACATCGGCCATAATGCCAAAATAGAACACAAATAAATGTACGGCAATTAAAGGAACGATTAAGCCATTTTGTTGGCCAAGAGTGACAATAACGGGGGCTAATAAACTAGAAACAACAATATAGTTCGCCGTGGTTGGTAATCCCATACCGAGAATAAGGCTTAATAGTGCTGATAAAATTAGCATCAGCATTAAATTACCCATCGATAGCATTTCAACTAAATCAGCTAAAATTAAACCCACACCGGTTTGAGAAACCGCACCGACAATAATGCCCGCAGTTGCAGTCGCGATACCAATGCCGATCATATTGCGTGATCCTGCAATTAAAGCTTCAATCAGATCATTTTTACCATCAACAAAATTACCATAATGATAACCGTCTTTACGTAATAGACTCAGTAATGGACGTTGAGTGACGATAATACCAACTAGCATCACCGATCCCCAAAAAGCTGATAATCCAGGGGATAAACGTTCAACCATTAAACACCATACCAAGACCACTACCGGTAAAATAAAATGTAAACCCGCTAATAAAACGCTACGAGTTTCAGGTAATTCACTCAACGGTGCATCAGGATTTTCTTCTGGTAATGGTGGGTGGTTAGCTGCCACGCTGAGTAAGCCAATATAGACCGCAACTAATAACCCTCCAATGACATAACCGGCATAATGACCTAATAGCGGTTTTATCCATCCTAAACCGTAATAGATTGCTAATGAAAAACCACTGATTAACAAACAAGCAAAACTAAAACTGGTTAGGCGTACTAGCCAAGGTTTATGGTATTTGGGTTCAATTGCTGTCATGCCGAGTTTTAACGCTTCTAAATGCACAATATATAGCAGCGTAATATATGAAATAGCAGCGGGTAAAAAGGCATGCTTAATAATATCGATATAGGGAATACCGACATATTCCACCATCAAAAAAGCAGCTGCGCCCATTACTGGTGGCATAATCTGCCCATTTACAGATGAAGCAACTTCTATTGCGCCAGCTTTTTCTTTGCTAAAGCCAACTTTACGCATCATCGGAATAGTAAAAGTTCCCGTGGTAACCACGTTAGCTATTGAAGAGCCAGATATTAATCCCGTTAATCCTGATGCAACGACTGCAGCTTTAGCTGGGCCTCCACGCAGGTGCCCTAATAAACTAAAAGCTAACTGAATGAAATAATGTCCAGCGCCCGCACGTTCAAGTAGAGCGCCAAACAATACAAATAGAAATACAAAGCTGGTGGATACCCCAAGGGCAATACCAAATACACCTTCAGTAGTGATCCATTGATGGTTTGCCAGTGAAGCAAATTGGACACCGCGATGAGCAAGTAACCCTGGCATCCAAGGACCGGCAAAACTATAACCAATAAAGCCAAGGGCAATAAGAGGCAAGGCTGGGCCTAATACTCGCCGAGCAGCTTCTAGTAGTAACGGTAAACCGATACATGCAATAACTAAATCAAATTGAGTCAGGCTACCTGGGCGTTGAGCGAGCTCATTATACATAACAAATAAATATAATGAGGTTGCAGCTGCTATCATACCAAGTGCGATATCACTGTAGGGTACCCGATCCGTTGCTGAACAATGACGGGCAGGGAAGACGAAGAAAGCCAGAATAAGCGCAAAAGCCAAATGGATTGCACGAGTTTCAGTATCATTAAAAACCCCAATGCCAATGATAAAAGGCAGAGGAGAGGCAATCCATAATTGAAACAGCGACCATGAAATAGCTAAAAAGGTAATAATTTTTGCCATTATCCCCGTAGGTAAACGAGCACCAACGTCTTTGGCGATTAAATCTTCGGTTGAAAGGGCAGTGTCACTGGTGAGATGTTGTTGAGCCATATGTTTTCACTTACAAGTTGGCACTAATGAAAATAGTAAATGTCATTAATCCATCGTGAACAGGATATTTTCATTAGTAAAAAGAAGGGCAAGCGAGATAAAGAGCGACCTCGCTTGACGGTGAAATTTACATCCAGCCACGTTCTTTGTAGTAACGTACAGCGCCATCGTGTAATGGTGCTGTTAAGCCTGTTTTTATCATCTCGGTTTCTTTTAGATCAGCAAAAGCAGGGTGTAGACGCTTGAAACGATCAATGTTAGTAAATACTGACTTTACTAGTTGATATACCATTTCAGGATCAGTATTGGCATTAGTCGATAATACTGCTTTGCCACCGATAGACACGGTATCATCAGGGTTACCACGGTACATACCACCAGGGATTATCGCTTTGGTGAAATAACTTTTTTCTTTTAGTAGCGCATCAATGTCAGGCCCAGTAACGGCAATTAAACGAGTATCAGTCGTGGTCGAGGCTTCTTGAATAGCGCCATTAGGATGACCGACAAAATAGCTCATCGCATCTATTTTATTATCACTCATTGCAGGGGCTTGTTCTGCTGGCTTGAGATCAGAAACCAAACTAAACACATCACTATTCCAGTTTTTAACCGCTAAAATTTGTTCAAAAGTGTCACGTTGACCAGAACCCGGATTGCCTAAATTCACCCGCTTATTTTTTAAATCATCAAAAGAATGAATCCCTGAGTCTTCACGAGCCAAAATGGTAAATACTTCACTTTGTAAAGAAAATACTGCTCGAATATCATGCATTTTGCCATGATCTTGAAAAGGGGCTAAGCCGTTAAGGGCTTTAAATTGATGATCAGACTGCATGATGCCAAAGTTATATTCATGGCTACGAAGACCATTAACGTTCGCAACACCGCCGCCACTGGTCGGGGCATTACATTTTATGTGATGGGTATCAGTCGTACGGTTTACAAAGCGACAAATAGATTGTCCGGCAATGTAATAAACCCCTGTTTGGCCACCAGTACCAATAGAAATAAAGTTGTCTGCTGCGGTGGCGAAGGAGGAGGAAAAAATACAGCCTAACGCACTGACAAGCATTGCGAGTCGTTTCATTTTAAAGTCCTTTTTATGATTATTACAGGGTGATAATTATTATTTTTTTATCACAATGGTGTTGATGTTGTGTTTGTTAAAATTAGTGTATAAAGCGTGTTTATTGACGCTGTTAAGCACTGAAAAAAGCCCTGTTTTGTGTGTTTAGTGCTCAATGAGTTTATTTTTTGTTAATATAAGGTACGGTTAAATAGGTAAGGTGACAACAGGTAAAAATTTGCTTTTCTTATAATTTGAGAAAGAGGTGAATATTATTAGCTAGGGGGAGCTAAAAAGTTGGGGGGAAGAAAAGTAATTAAGCGAGCGATGACAACAGCTTAAACAAAAAAACCGCCAATAAATGACGGTTTTTAATTACGTTTTAGTGGGCTTTAATGGAACGGATACCAGAACAGCGTAGCTGATTGGTAACGGTGTAAAATGCCCAGTCCCAGTACTAGTGCAATAATGATTAACGTAATAACATCATTTTTGGTCATCGGCTTTAAGCTATACCACGTACGTTTTTTATTACGACCGAAACCACGTAGTGTCATCGCATTAGAAATTACATCAGCGCGATCTAAACTTGAGAAAATCAGTGGCCCCAGAATTTTAGCAACATTACGAATACGCGTAATGACAGGGGCTTTCTTTGAAATATCCACCCCACGTGCTTGTTGAGCATGCATAATATTGGTGAAATCTTTCATTACCTCTGGCAAGTATCGTAATGTTAAGCTAACCGCATAAGCAATACGATAAGGTACACCGAGTTTATTTAAGCTAGCTGAAAATTCCGTTGGGTGAGTGGTGAAAACAAACACTAACGCAATTGGGAACATACTGAAATATTTAAGGGTAACAGTCAGTAAGTAAAATACAGTCTCAAGAGTTATATTATAGTGCCCAAAAAGATGCACCAATACTGTAGTTGAATGCATGTAATCGGTGCCTTGTTGAGGGGCAATCAAAAACATAAATAAAGCATTCATTAATAATACCACTGCGGTACCGACTAATAGGGGCTTATAGACCGCAAATGGAATTTTAGTGGCTTTTAATAGTAATAACCCCACAATGATTAATCCACAAATAACCCGCAGATCAAAGGTGAGCAGAACCATGGTTACCCACGCCATAAATAACACAAACTTGGTAATACCGTTTAAAGCGTGCAGCCAAGAGTGAGTGTTGACATAACTGATGCCAAATTTTAAATGTTTGCTTTTCATGGTTATTTATTTTTTAGTTCGTGGGCGATAAAACAGCGAATAAATTGATCGATATGCTCAATACCCATAGCTTGTGCTAATGAATATAAGCTTGTAACGGTTAAGTTAGCTTGATCCAATAATGCTGGCTGACTAAAGATATGATTAACTTTATCATCAGTCAGTAAGCGGTTATCAGCAATGACAATCGCGCGTTGAGTATATTCAAGTACTAAGTGCATATCATGTGAAATAATCACAATGGTGAGCCCTAGCTTTTGATTCAGTTGTTGAATAAAAGCCATCATCTGAGTGTAGTGATGGTAATCTTGGCCAGCTGTTGGTTCATCAAGGATCAATAACTCAGGCTCTAACACTAGCATTGTTGCAATTGTTACCCGCTTTTTCTGACCAAAGCTTAATGCATCAACAGGCCAATGGCGGTAGCGTCCCAGACCACAAAGTTTAAGTGTCGCTTCTACTTTGATTTTAATCTGTGCTTCATCCATACCACGGTTGCGTAATCCTGATGCTACTTCGTCAAAAATCATATGATGTGAGATCATATGATTAGGGTTTTGCATCACCACACCAATATGCTGGCAGCGTTCAAAAATGGATTGGTTTGCTAAATCTTCACCTTTAAGGGAAATAGTACCGCTATCAGCCGCTAAAACACCCATAATTAAGCGAGTGATGGTAGATTTTCCTGAGCCATTTTTCCCCATAATAGCGACAAATTCGCCTTTATGAATATCAAAGCTGACATTATCTAAAGTATTGCGAATTCCATCATAGGAATAGCTAAGATTGTTAACGCTTAATAATACTTCGTTTACTGGCTCTAATTGTGGTTGCTTAACCTGATGGAACCAGTTTTCAATTTGAGGCTTGAATTTATTAAGATTAATGGTTGAAAAATAAGCAGGCTTATCTTCAGCGGTGATGGTACACCCAGCAGCTTTAATTGCAGAGAGATATAATGGCTCACGAATACCATGTTGTTGTAATAGTGGGCTAGCTAATAGCTCATCAGGAGTCATATCTGCAATGATTTCACCACGTTCCATCATAATAATGCGATCAATAGGACGATGTAATACATCTTCTAAACGGTGCTCAATAATGATCACTGTTTTATCTGAATCTTTATGCAGATTATCAATGATTTCAATTGCCGCTTTACCTGTTTTAGGATCAAGACTTGCTAGCGGTTCATCAAATAATAAAATATCAACATCATCAACCATGACACCAGCCATAGAGACGCGTTGTTTTTGACCGCCACTTAAGTCAAAAGGAGAGTGATCTAAAATACTGTTTAAATCGACCATATTGGCGGTTGCTTGCACGATTTCACGCATTTTTTGCTGTGGAATCATTTGGTTTTCAAGTGCAAAGGCAATATCTTCGCCAACACTTAAGCCGACAAATTGACCATCAGTATCTTGTAGTACTGTTCCCACCATACTGGTGCAATGGTCAAGATTTAAGTTGCGAGTATTTTTACCGTTAATGTATAACTCGCCGCTGCAATCACCTTTAATAGCGTGGGGAATAAGTCCATTAAGGCATTGACCTAAAGTAGATTTACCACAACCACTTGGGCCAATAAGCGCAATTTTTTCGCCCTTATTTATCGTGAGGTTAATATTTTTAAGGGTTGGGTTTTCAAGTGCCCAATATTTAAACGAAAAATTATTAAAAACAATACTCATTATTAATAAGCCTCTTTTAAGTTGAAGCTTTGCTGCTTGCGTTTTGCGACTGACGTTAAGATTAAGTGACCAACAAAGGCAATAATAACGGTATTACTTAATGCAATAATCACTAGTTGCAGCAATACTTTGGTAAAAGGTTCAGCGTAAAGGATGGCATCAAGGAAAGCAGAACAGCCATAGCCGACGACATTGGCAACAAAAGCGAGTATGACAAAAAGACTAAAATCAAGCTTTGAAAAAAGCCCCATGTCTAAACGACCACGAGTAAGAATAGGATAAAGGCCAATAATTAAGCCAACGATGCCAGAGCCTAGTTCCCAAGTGAACCATACGCCCCAACCCGCAAATAAATCTGTTACCCAGTGGCCAATAATACCAACTAGAAAGCCAACTAAAGGGCCGAAGAGAACTGCAAATAAGGCAAGTACGGCCATTGCAGGTTTAAGGGTAGTATTAGCAAAAACAGGAATACCGAACATAGGTAAACCACCAATGCCATATAAGGCTGCACCAATTGCAATAACAACAACTGTTTTAGCAGAAAGACTCATAACTTAACCTTGTTAACTCAGCCATCGAGACATCATATTGTCATCGATGAAATGCAATAATTGGATTATAAAAATGCTTATGGTAGTAATCGTCGCGTTGCAGATTCGACAGACCAAGCCAATCAGTAGAGTACCGTATGATAGTAAGCACTATTTAATAAGGTAACTCAGTACTAATAATCCATTATTAAGTAAGAGCGGTGTAAGTCTTTTCAATATGAAAACGGAGTAAACTTTAAAATGTGAAACCAAAAGCGGCGCTATGATAACGTAATCTAATCAGGAAAGGAATGCTTTACATCTAGACGGCTAAAGAATAATCAGCATTCATTTATGCTTACTAAATGAGGTTAATAAAGTGTTATAGATTACTGATTTAGCTATTTTTTATAGTAGTATAATTGCTATATGAACATGGGTGTTTTTTGGGGCTTTATTTTTATTATAAAATAGACAATAATCGAACAACGGTCATTATTTTACAGCGCGTAAAAAATAGATAACTGTAAACTGTCAAGCCTTAACTTTATGTGAAACTTTGCACTGATCCACAGAATCAGTATGAGGTTAATGTCGAAGTTGAGGTAAAATTATAAGTATTAGTGAGTTAGCTGTCCCGCCATTGTGGCAGGGTGCAGAGCCATATCATATTGGAGATACAGCTTGATTAATGTATTCCTTGTAGATGATCACGAACTGGTTCGCACAGGGATCCGACGTCTTCTGGAAGACGTCCGTGGTATTAAAGTGGTAGGGGAAGCCATCAGTGGTGAGGAAGCCGTAAAATGGTGTCGTAGTAATTATGCTGACATTATTCTTATGGATATGAACATGCCAGGCATCGGTGGTCTTGAAGCTACTCGTAAAATTTTACGCTTCAATCCTGATGTTAAAATTATAGTATTAACGGTACATACCGAAAATCCGTTTCCAACTAAAGTTATGCAAGCCGGTGCCTCAGGTTATTTAACCAAAGGTGCAGGGCCAGATGAAATGGTGAATGCCATTCGTATGGTTAATAGCGGTCAACGGTATATTTCATCTGAAATTGCTCAACAAATGGCTCTAAGTCAGTTCGCGCCCGATTCAGAAAATCCATTTAAAGAACTGTCAGAGCGTGAATTACAGATCATGATGATGATCACTAAAGGCCAAAAAGTTACCGATATATCAGAACAATTAAGTTTAAGCCCTAAAACTGTGAATAGTTACCGTTATCGCCTATTTAATAAGTTAAATATTAGTGGTGATGTTGAGTTAACACATCTAGCTATTCGTCATGGCATGCTTGATACCGAGACATTGTAGTGTCTGAGCACGTTAATGATGGTACTGTTTTTGATGCCCAAAGCTTTCTCAAAACGGTCACTCACCAACCTGGCGTCTACCGAATGTACGACGCCAGTGGTGAAGTCATCTATGTTGGTAAAGCTAAAGATCTCAAAAAACGTTTAGCCAGTTATTTCCGCATTAATGTTAGCGGTGAAAAGACGCGCGCGTTAGTTAAAAATATTTGTAAAGTAGATGTAACCGTTACTCATACAGAAACCGAAGCATTAATACTTGAACACAATTATATTAAGCAGTATTTACCTAAATATAATGTCTTATTGCGTGATGATAAGTCCTATCCTTATATTTTGCTAAGTGCGAGCAAACATCCTCGGTTATCTATTCATCGCGGTGTGAAACGCCGTAAAGGTGAATATTTTGGTCCTTATCCTGATGTTTCTGCTGTTCGTGAAAGTTTGCATTTGATGCAAAAAATATTTCCTATCCGTCAATGTGAAGATTCGGTTTATGCTAATCGCAGTCGCCCTTGTTTAATGTATCAAATCGGTCGTTGTTCTGGCCCTTGTGTTGCCGGTTTAGTGTCTGATGAGGATTATCAGCAACAAGTACAATGGGTGCGTTTGTTCTTACAAGGTAAAGATCGTCAAGTGATCAACACCATGGTCGAAAAAATGGAGCAGGCCAGTATGGCACTCGATTTTGAAAGAGCTGCGGTCTATCGTGATCAGATCCAAGCATTACGCCGAATTCAAGAACAACAATTTGTTAGTCAAGATAACGAAGATGATTTAGACGTTATTGGTATTGCACACCAAAATGGCATGGCATGTATTCATGGTTTGTATATTCGACAGGGCAAAATTCTAGGTAGTCGAAGCTATTTTCCGAAAATGCCCGTTGATGCTTCATTAACGGAAGTGTTATCCAGTTTTATTACTCAGTTCTATTTTAATCAAGCTGAAGGACGGATTATTCCAAGTTTAATACTATTGAGTGAAGAACTTGGTGATGACAGTGATGCCATTTTAGCGGCGCTGTCAGAGCTTGCTGGGCGTAAAATTGCGATTAAATACCATCCTCGTGGCACGCGAGCAAAATATTTGCAGTTAGCACAAACTAATGCTGCAACAGCGTTAACCAGTAAACTCAATCATCGCATGACGATTCAAGAGCGTTTCTTTGAACTACAACAAGCACTGAACTTAAAACCTATTTCACGGATGGAATGTTTTGATATTAGTCATACCATGGGTGAAAAAACCGTAGCATCTTGTGTGGTCTTTAACCAAGAAGGTCCATTAAAACAAGAATACCGACGTTATAATATTAGTGGTATTACTGGTGGTGATGATTATGCTGCAATGGCACAAGTATTAGAGCGCAGATACAGTAAAAACATGGAATTAGATAAAATTCCAGACATAATTTTCATAGATGGGGGTAGAGGTCAGCTCTCAAGAGCGTATGATGTTGTTAAGCCTTACATTGCTGAGTGGCCTAAACGACCAATGCTCGTGGGTGTTGCTAAAGGAACCACACGAAAACCAGGGCTTGAAACGTTAATTTTCGTAACCGGTGAAGAATTTTCTATGCCAAGTGATTCTCCCGCGTTACATTTAATTCAACATATTCGAGATGAAAGTCATAACCATGCGATCAGTGGTCACCGTGCCCAGAGAGCAAAAGTAAGAAAACGTAGTACACTTGAAGATGTCGAGGGAGTTGGACCTAAACGACGTCAGGCATTATTAAAATACATGGGTGGAATGCAAGAACTGAAAAAAGCAAATAAAGAAGAAATTGCTAAAGTGCCTGGTATCAGTTTAGCTTTAGCGGAAAAAATAGTCGATGCATTGCAACATGGTTAGTCTGTCGCTTTGAAGGTCATCATTGCAACAGTACTTTAATTGGTTGAATTTACAGAAAAGGCACACTCTTTTCGTTTTTTAGAGTAGTCTAGGTTGTATGTTAGGCCCAGATCTTGAACATAAGAATAAAATTATGCGTTTATCAATCCCAAATATTTTAAGTTTTATCCGACTCATTCTAATCCCATTTTTTGTTATTGCCTTTTATTTACCTTATGAATGGTCGGCGTTTGCTACTGCGGTAATCTTTTGGGTTGCTGGTGTAACCGATTGGTTTGATGGTTATCTTGCGCGTAAGCTTAATCAAACAACCCGTTTTGGTGCTTTTATTGATCCTGTTGCCGATAAATTAATGGTTGTTACTGCAATGGTGCTGGTGGTTGAGCATTACCATACGTTGTGGGTGACAGTGCCAGCGATCACTATGATTGGCCGTGAAATTATTATTTCAGCGTTACGAGAGTGGATGGCTGAGCTAGGTAAGCGCGCAAGTGTTGCCGTTTCATGGGTAGGTAAAGTAAAAACAGCATCGCAAATGTTTGCTTTACTATTACTACTGTGGCATCCACACGAGTATGTTGTATGGCTAGGTTACGCATCGCTTTATATTGCAATGGTGCTAACGTACTGGTCAATGGTGCAATATCTTAAAGCTGCAAAAGGTGATTTGCTGAACGCAGATAACCACTAATAAACAAGTAATGAAAAGGTCTGATTATCAGGCCTTTTTTGTATTTGCAGTTTGAAAATGTTTTGGCTATTCCAGTTGTATCGATAAGCTTTTTCAGTGTGTTTTTTATATAATTTAGTGTATCTATAGCAAGATTCATTATTAATGGCTATTATATAACACTAAAATAAAACAGTGTTCGGTGGTGGTTTATGTTTCAAAATAAAACAGTTTTAGTACTAGCTGGTGCGCAAGGTATTGGTAAAGCTTGTAGCTTGTTATTGGCTTCTCAAGGTGCGAATGTTTACGTTGCTGATTGGAATGTTGATGAAGCAACAGCGACTGCTGATGAAATTAAGAAGAATAACGGCAAAGCAACAGGCATGTTTTTTAATGCTTTTGATAACGATTCTTACGCGCCGTTAATTGATTCTATTCTTGAAAAAGAAGGAAAGATTGATGTGTTAATCAATAACTTTGGCGGTGTTGATTTACGTAAAGATCGTGATTTAGCCCATACAGAAGTTACTGATTGGGAAAAGAATATGCTTGCTAATATTAATAGTGTATTTATTCCATCAAAAGCCGTTATTCCAACCATGGTGAAACATGGCGGTGGTAGTATTGTAAATATTTCATCACTGTCTTCATTAAGTGCTGAAATGTCGAGTATTTCATATGGTACTGCTAAGAATGCGATTAATCATATGACGCGTCAAATCGCGATTCAATACGCAAGTTTTGGTATCCGCTGTAATGCAGTATTGCCAGGTATGATAGCGACAGATGCTGTGAAAAATAACTTGAACCAAGAGTTTATTGATAATTTCTTAGCAACTCAGCCAATTAAACGCATGGGTGAGCCTGAAGATATTGCAAATGCAGTCAGCTTTTTAGCAAGTGATCTCGCCGGTTTTATTACAGGTGTTTGTTTGCCGGTTACGGGCGGCATGAATATCGCGCCAGCACGCTACTACTTTGATGCTGATAAAGTTAGCTTTTAATCACCTTGGTTTTATTTTTCTATCATTAACGGCTGCACGGTGCAGCCGTTTTAAGTTGCTATGATGAATACTGTAAAAATGATAGTCACAAACGTATTAAAGTGCCTTTTTATTTTATTGCGTTAGCTTACCTTTCGAGGGGATTGATACTGGTGAACTTTAGGATAGCTTTGTGTTTCTTGCTCTTGTTTCGCTTGAAACCAATTTAAATTGTGAGTGAGTGTCGTAACACTGCCTATCACAATAAGAGCAGGGCTTGCTGCCTCTTTAGCTAATGATTCTAAATGTGCTAGATCACCAGTATGTACCCGTTGCTGTGAACTGGTACCTCGCTCTACGATGGCAATAGGTGTTGCCAGCGACATACCATAAGCACTGAGTTTATGGCGAATAACATGGCTCTGGTTTAATCCCATATAAAAGACTAAGGTGTGATTAGCGCGAGCCAGTGACGACCAGTCAATTTGATCTTTACCTTCTTTTAAATGCCCAGTAATAAACTGAACACTTTGTGCATGATCGCGGTGAGTTAATGGAATACCAGAATAAGCCGCACAGCCAGATGCCGCCGTAATACCAGGTACCACTTCAAAGGGGATATTAAATGGTAATAAGGCTTCTAGTTCTTCACCGCCACGACCAAAAATAAACGGATCACCGCCTTTTAGCCTCACTACTAATTTTCCACTGAGTGCCTGTGTTACCAGTATTTGGTTAATATCAGCTTGTGGCACACAGTGATTGCCCGCCTCTTTACCTACAAAGATATGCTCACAATGATGAGGGAAGAGCTCAACAATCTCGTTAGATACAAGGCGGTCATAGACGATGACATCAGCCTGTTGAATACAACGTAATGCTTTGACTGTTAACAAATCAGGATCACCAGGGCCAGCACCAACTAGTATTACTTTACCGTTAGTAGCAGCAGGTTTTTCTTTCGATGTTGGCAGTGAAAACACAGTCTCATTGGTTGTCATTCTATTTGCTCCAGGCTGATTTTTATTTTAGATCGTCAATTAAGCGGCTTGCTGTTGCGGTTCTGTTTTCTGCGCAGAGCCTAAATGTGGGCGTTGGGTACGAGGCGTGGTGAACCAGTAGCCTAAGCCCATAAATACAACACCTGAAATTGTGTTACCTAGCGTTACCCAAAATAAGTTATGACCAATTCCCGCTAGGGTGAATGCTTCCTTATGTTGACCAAACCATGACAGAGCAAAGATAGTCATGTTAGCGATTGAGTGCTCATAACCTGATGCGATGAAGGCAAGTAAGCACCACCAAATAGCAATAAATTTAGCCGAGCCTTCAACACGTTGACACATCCAAATTGCTAAGCAAACAAGCCAGTTACAAAGAATACCTTTGAAAAGTAATACGGATGCTGGTGCTGTTGTTTTTGCGAGTGCGACATTGTTTAGTAAGCTGTTGCCATCATTTAAAAGATGACCACCGCCAGCATAGAAGAACAATAGCGCAACACCGACAGAGCCTAAAAGGTTACCCATCCATGTTTGCGGTAATACACGTAGTGTATCAGCAATAGTAATTTGACCTGTTTTTACACCAAAAGTTAAAAACATAGTGTGTCCGGTGTAAAGCTCTGATCCTGCAATAATGACCAAGGTCAATGCGATACCAAATGTAGCCCCCATAACGAGTGGTCTAATACTAGGATCAACCATATTACCTAAAGTAAAAATTAAAATAATACCTAAACCAACGTAAGCGCCTGCCATAGCAGAACTTAGCCAAAATCCTAATTTTTCTTGTTGTGCAAATTCAACAATACGAGCGGCATTAGCTGAACATTTTTTGATGGTATCAGTGTACATACGTTTTCCCTGTAGTAATTAAAACTGTTTGTCATAGATTGATAACGATGCTGTGTTTCAACCTATGGCAAAAGAGTTTGGCAATGACTGCCAAACTCATTACTGCTCTGATTACAAACGGACTTGTACTTGACCTTGTTGTACTTGAATTTGGTAACAAGCGACCTTGATCTCAGGCTGTTCTAGACAATGACCATCAATTAACGAAAAGCGTTGTTTTTTGAGTGGACTTGCAACCCAAAGTTGATCTTGATGTTGGCAAATTAAACCACGAGAGAGCACATTTGATTGTGCAAAAGGGTCTTTATTATTTAGAGCAAACAGTTGTTCGCTGTTATCTGGACGGAAAATGGCTACTTGCTGGTCGTTAACTAAAGCACAGATACCCGTACCAGGAATTAAGTCATCAAGCTGACACACAGAAACCCACTGACTCATGCTTTTTCCTCCAATGAAATGTTAAAGGTAGTGGCTTTTTCATTAACGGTAGCAGGGCGATGTTGGTCACGTTCTGGCACAAAAACTACGTTATCATCACGTTTGGTACTATTAATAAAATGCGCAAATCGCTTTAATTGCTGCTCGTTGCTGAGGGTGGTTTTCCATTCACAGTGATAGCTGGCAATCAATCTTTCAGCATCGGCTTCTAGTTGTTGATTAAGGCCTAGCTTATCGTTGATGATGACCTCTTTAAGGTAGTCGACACCACCGTCTAAACTGGTTAACCATGTTGAGGTACGCTGTAATTTATCAGCGGTACGAATGTAGAACATTAAGTAGCGATCAACGTATTTAATCAGTGTTTCAGTATCGAGATCGGCGGCAAGAAGATCAGCATGACGCGGTTTCATGCCGCCATTACCACCAACATACATATTCCAACCAGCATCGGTTGCAATAATGCCTAAATCTTTGCCTTGTGCTTCAGCACACTCACGAGTACAACCAGAGACGCCAAATTTCATTTTATGTGGCGTACGAATGCCTTTATAACGATTTTCAAGTTGAACCCCAAGGCCAACACTGTCTTGAACGCCAAAGCGGCACCAAGTACTACCGACACAGGTTTTTGCCATGCGTAGTGCCTTGGCATAGGCTTGACCAGTTTCAAAACCAGCATCAATTAGACGTTGCCAAATCTGTGGTAAATCATCTTTTTGGGCACCAAATAGACCAATGCGTTGCGCACCTGTAATTTTTGTGTATAGCTGATAATCGTTAGCAATTTGCGCTAGAGCTAATAATCCTGCCGGAGTGACTTCACCACCGGCCATACGTGGAATAACAGAGTAAGTGCCATCTTTTTGCATGTTGCCAAGGAAGACATCATTGGTGTCTTGTAATGGTGTATTTTGTGGTGATAATGCGTATTCATTCCAGCATGACGCTAAAATAGAGCCGACTGTTGGTTTACAGACTTCACAGCCGTAACCTTTACCGTGTTTGGCAAGTAAAGCTTCGAAAGATTTGATTTCTTCGACACGAATAAGGTGAAATAGCTCTTGGCGAGAATACTCAAAGTGCTCACATAGGTGATTTTTAACCTCGATACCAGCTTTAGCTAGTTCGCTATTAAGAACTTGAGTAATAAGAGGGATACAACCACCACAGCCAGTCCCTGCTTTGGTAACCGCTTTTATTTCGCCTAGTGTTGTATGACCTTCAGCAACAGCTGCTGCAATTTTGCCTTTAGTCACATCAAAGCATGAGCACATTACTGCGCTATCAGGAAGAGAATCTGCACCCATTGCAGGTTTCTCTGCGCCAGCATGTGCTGGTAAAATTAGGCTATCTGGATTTTCTGGCAATTCAATATTATTGAGTTTTAGCTGTAATAAGTTGCCATAGTCAGCAGTATCACCGACTAAAACCGCACCTAATAGTTGTTTACCGTCTTCTGAAACGATAATGCGTTTATAAACATCTTGCTGTTCGTTGAGGTAAACATAGCTCTTACTGTTAGGCGTTCGACCATTAGCATCACCAATGCTACCCACCTTCACACCTAATAGCTTTAATTTAGCGCTCATATCAGCGCCTTCAAAAGTATGAGCTTCGCCTAATAAGTGGCTTACAGCAATTTGCGCCATTTTATAGCCAGGTGCAACCAATCCAAAGAACATGTCGTTCCATGATGCACATTCACCGATAGCGTAAATATCGTTATCAGAGGTTTGGCAGTGATCATTAATAGCAATACCGCCACGATGACCTAGTGTTAGGTTACAGTTATTAGCAAGTTTATCTTGTGGGCGAATACCGGTAGAGAAAACGATGAAATCTACCTCAAGCGAGGTACCATCAGCAAAAGCGAGAGTGTTATGTGCAGTTTGACCTTGAGGAATAATTTCTTGGGTGTTTTTACCTGTATGAACCACAACACCAAGTTGTTCGATTTTTTTTCTAAGTTGAGCACCGCCATGAGGGTCTAGTTGCTCAGCCATCAATACAGGTGCAAATTCAATAACGTGAGTATCAACACCTAATGCTTTAAGTGCACCAGCAGCTTCCAAGCCAAGAAGACCACCACCAACAACAACGCCACTTTTACTGTGTTTAGCGGTTGCTTCAATTGCTTTAAGATCTTCAATGGTTCGATAAACAAAACAGTCTTTGGACTCATTGCCTTTAATGGGTGGTACCCAAGGATAAGATCCTGTTGCCATCACTAATTTATCGTAATTAACCTCACGACCAGTATTAGAGTAAATGATTTTTTGATCACGGTTAATTGTGATCGCACGTTCACCTAATAAAACATTAATATTGTGCTTTTGATAAAACCCCTGCTTAACGAGTGATAGTTCTTCTGCTGTATGGTGAGAGAAATAAGATGAGAGATGGACCCTATCGTAAGCAACACGTGGCTCTTCACAAAAGACAGTAACATCGTATTTATCCATGTCAGCTCTATCGATTAGTTCTTCGATATAGCGGTGGCCAACCATGCCATTGCCAATAATCGCTATTTTGACTTTGCTCATAAATCCTCTTAACAACATCGTGAATTGCAATAATATTATTGAGAGTGGCTTTGAATAAATATGATACAAATCAAGTGCCAGTTTAAATAACCCTAAAGAGGTATGCTTTAAAATCAAATAATTACTCGCATAAAAAAGAGAATATGCTGATGGTTGATGCTATTTAAGAGGGGGATGTGTTTATTGTGAAAAGTATTAAATAATAGTTTCTACAGCAATATTGTTACTTTGAAAGCCATAGTGTGCGTGTAGTTGAGTATCTAAAAGATAATTTTTACGTCATTTATCGAGAGGGGGTATGTTGCTGAGTAGATTTAAAAATAAAAACTAAAGATGACATATATTAGTGTGAGTGGTTTTTGATCAAAAACGGGGTGATTTTTAGGTTGATGTAACGGAAAATGACCACTTAAATAAAAAGTCATAATTTTTCGTTGACTCGCTCCGTAAAATCAGTAAATTACACCACATACCGCAGCGGGGTGGCTCGCTAAGGTTTAGTAAAGAATACCATTCTTTATGAATGGCGCGTTGGCAGAGTGGCTATGCAGCGGATTGCAAATCCGTGTACCTCGGTTCGACTCCGGGACGCGCCTCCATTCTCTTTGAGAATATGCGACACTAGCTCAGCTGGTAGAGCGCAACCTTGCCAAGGTTGAGGTCACGAGTTCGAACCTCGTGTGTCGCTCCAATTTAGAAATATTGACGTTGTCAGTATTTAGCAACACAAGAGGTGACTCAACAATGTTGAGGTCACGCCTGAGTTTACAAGATCGGGAACCTCGTGTGTCGCTTCAAATTAAAAAATACGGCTTAGGCGGTATTTACAGATGGTGTCTTACCCATCGCAAGAAATTGCGTGCCCTGGTGGTGGAATTGGTAGACACAAGGGATTTAAAATCCCTCGGCGTTCGCGCTGTGCCGGTTCAAGTCCGGCCCGGGGCACCATCTATTAGGTTGTTAAGTCATTAACAACAGGCTAGGGGAAACCTAGTAACGTTGGCGCGTTGGCAGAGTGGCTATGCAGCGGATTGCAAATCCGTGTACCTCGGTTCGACTCCGGGACGCGCCTCCATTCTCTT
>NZ_FYAK01000011.1 GCF_900185615.1 Photobacterium malacitanum | reverse complement strand
TTAATGAAACCACCCAAAATGGTGAGGTTATTAGCGGCGAAGTGCCGTTGGATGTGGGCTCAGATGCGATCCATCAGCTTGATTTCAATGCTGACCAACCGGATTTAGCCAACCTAACCAGTAATGGTGCCGCGACCACATTTACGGTTAACGGTAACGTATTAACCGTGGTTGATAGCGATAATAAGCCAGTGATGGTAGTAACGATTGCTAAAGATGGCTCATACACGGTTGAAGTCAAAGGCCCCATTGATCAAAACGATGCTGACATTGCCAAGATTAATCTTGGTGTGACGGCGACGGATAATGATGGTGACAGTACGCAAGGACAAGTTGTTATTACTGTCACTGATGGTGAAAATGCTACAGGTGGTGAAACTGGCTCAATTACCATTACAGAAGGTGATTTAACGCCAGCGTCTGGTCAGCAAGGATATCCAGTATCAGGTAATACTGATATTGCAGTTACTGCTGGTGTCGATCGTCTTGATCCAACCTCGGCAACAATCGATAACGCTAAGCTGACGGCATTAATCGATGAGTTACAATCAGAATTAACCTCTAATGGCGAAAAGATCAGTTTTAATTATGATCATAATACAGGTGTATTAACAGGTGCTGCTGACGGAAACGTTGTTGTTACAGTCGCCGTGACCGCGACACAAGCTGCAAACGGACATGATGTTGATATTAAAGTCTCGATTACCCAACACTCTCCACTTGACCATAATGGTAGTGATAATGGTGGCTGGGTAAATGTTGATGGCGATAAGATTGTTATCGATGTACCAGTACAAGTTAATGATACTGATGGTGATCCTCTTACTAATGATGTTAATGCTCAAATAACTATTGAAGATGGCGCTAATCCAGTAATTATTGCTGCACCTGCATTAACGGTTGAAGAAAGTGATTTAGCCTCAGGTTCGACTCCGTCGGGTGATGGCGAAGCAGCTATTGGCGATATTGTTGTTAACTCAGGTAGTGATTATGTCACTAATTACAAAGTAGACGTTGACTCGTTTAATCAACAAAATGACATAACTTCGCATGGTAATAAAATAATTTTATCGCAATCAAGTGAAGGTACTTACCAAGGTATCGCTAACGGTAATGTTGTATTTACTTATTACTTACTACCAACTGGACGTTATATCTTCCAATTGCATGGCACAATAGATCATCCAACTCAAGGTGAAGATCAATTAACCATTGATATTCCAGTATATGCGATCGATAACGATGGTGATGTCAGTGGAAGTGTCAATGTGAATGTCACAATTCAAGATGATATTCCATCGGTTCAGGATGTGACATTAGCGACGGTAGAAGATAGCTCAAGTACCCAACAAAATGTGATTACAGCAACAGGGGCTGATGGTGCTGAAGTGACGGCTTTGATTGTTGATGGCCAACATATTGCGTTGTCTAGCTTAGAACAATCCGGTGAATATCGAATCTATGAAGTGAAAGATGGTACGCAAGTATTAGGTGAGCTGATGATCAAGCCTAATGGTGATACTTACTTTATAGCCAAAGATAACATCTCTCAAACCCAAGAAGAGCTAATTAAACAAATTGGTTTTGAAGTAACCGATGGTGACGGCGATACTGCAACTGGCACTATAACTTTAGATATTTCCGATAAAGACGCCATACTGCAAGTTGAAAATAGTGTCGGTGAAGAAGAGGATGGTCGTCACTCTACCGATCCAACTGATAACGTTGACCCTAATCGTGGTGGTATTGAAATCAATATGACCATTGATGGTGGGGATAACGACCGTGGTGAACATGTTGGTACAGTAACTATTCAACCGCAAACACAAGCACATGGTGTGTTTATGTATAACGGTCAGCCACTCACAGTTAATAGTGACGGTAGTGTTACCTTACCACCGGAGGCGTTTGCAGTTGATAATACCAATCCACCAGATGTGAAATTTATTTTACAAGGTGTGACTTTTGTTCCTGATGCAGACTATTCAACTTCAGCAGCTGGAATAAAATTTGACGTAACTGCACAAGTAAATACCACTGATGGTGGTAATCATCCGGTTATGAATGGTGAGTTCTCTATTGATGTGCAAGGTATTGCGGATACACCAATCTGGAATGCAAGTTCTGTTGATCACTATGTCACCTCAGAAGATCAGGATAACGTGTTACTCAATGTTGTCGCTGATTTACAAGACACCGATGGTTCAGAAAGGCTATTCTATTTCATTACGGTACCAGTAGAATATCAAGATAAGTGTACTTTAGAAATTAGTGGACAGTTATTAACTGAAACGTCATCAGGCTCTGGTGTGTATAAGGTAACAGCAAACCAGATGGCGTCAGTTGAAGTTAATCCGGTTGATAATTTCAGTGGCGATATTGAGTTAACGATTCAGGCACAGAGCAAAGAGAAAAATAATTTTGTCGATGGTCATCAAACCGCCGACTCTGAAGTTAAAACTGTGATTATTAATGTCAGTCCTGTGGCTGATGATGCGGTATTGAAAGTCACGCGTGTTGAAGCAAATGAAGATCAGCGGATTGATTTATCAAGCCATATTAACTTGACATCATTGGACGATAATACCGATGGTTCTGAGACTTTATATCTACAAATTTCGGCATTGCCTGATGGCGCTGTGCTGTATCTTAATGATCAGCTACTGACGCCAAATGGCGATGGCGTATATGAGATTTCATACCAACAGCTAAGCGGTTTATCAATGCAACCGCCGTTAGACAGTAATGTTGATTTTAGTATTACGGTTAATGGTGTTGTCCGTGATGTCGCACAAGTGACAGATGCTAACGGCCAAGTGACGACTGAGACCAGTGAAAAAATTATTGGTCCTCAAACCATTGATGTTGCGTTAACCGGTGTGGTTGATCACCCTGAAATTGTCTCTGATAACCCTGATTGGACACCATTAGATGATGGTCGAGATGGTTTACAAACCACGATTAAAGAAGATGGCGAAGCTAAATTTGATTTTAAAGTCGTCTCTGGTGAGCACACCAATGCTGACGGTAATACTGATGGCTCTGAAACTCTGAGTGTGGTTATTTCAGGTATTCCAAAAGGGACTGAGATTTATGATGCAGAAGGTAATCTACAAACCTTAGTTTACGCAGGTGAAGACAGTAATGGTCAGCCTATTTACCAAGTAAACCTAGACTCATTAACCAATATTGTTATTAAACCACCACAGAATAGTACTGAAGATATCAGTTTAGATGTGCGCACAGTGGTGACTGAAAATGATGGTGCAAGTGCTGAGTTTAACAGTGAGTTGATTATTCATATCACACCTGAAATTGATGCGGATAATTACACCACCATATCGACAGGACTAGAAGACGAAGCAACCATTGTTCATTGGCAACCAACGCTGACTGATCCGCAAGAGCATATTACGGGGTTAGCTTTAGGTGGATTACCGACAGGTTATCAACTATTTATTAATGGCGTAGAACTGACTACAGACACTAATGGCAACGTTGAGTTAACTGCACAGCAATTACAGACATTACTTGATGGCGGTGAATTAACCGTAACTGCGCCTCATAATTCAGATCAAGATATAAAGTTAACCTCAACGGTTACGGTATCTCAAACTGATGTCGACGGTAATAAAGAAACCGTAACCAAAGATATTACTGGCACATTGGATGTTGATATTAAAGCGGTTGTTGAGCCTGATGGTTCAATAGTTATAGATCATAATGGTACACAAGAGACTACGATAGCCTCTGGTAGCGACGGTGTGATTGATTTATCTAATGATGCTGGATCTGACGGTAAAATTATCTGGCAAAATGATGATAGTTCAAGTTCAGAAGTGATCACGCAAATTGTGTTAGATCCTATTCCGGAAGGATTTGTGATCATTGGTGGTATTAATAATGGTGATGGTAGCTGGACGGTGCCGCAATCATCACTAGATGACTTAAAAATAATTGCACCAGAAGGATTTAAAGGTCAGTTAACCCTTAATATCAATGCCCTTGTTCAAGATATGAGCGATGATGGTGATGTCAGTGATAAAGTTAACGAGAAAGGAACAATCACGTTAGATTTTATCGCTAATACTGAAAGTCATACTGAAAAAGCCGCCGATATCATTGTTGATGATAGCTATATCGTAACGGGCACTGAAGATAATAGTGTTGATCTCGGTAAGCAAATGATGGATCACATTGTTACCATCAGTACAGCGAACGGTGATCAAGCTCACGATGACTTTACCTTGGTGATTAATGCCGATAATTTACCAGATGGTGCAACTATTTCAGGCGCTGATTTTGACCACGTTACTGGTGAGTACGTATTAAAAGTACCTGTTGGTGCTGATGGTACGGTTGATCTTTCAGGCATCACATTAAATCTTCCTGATGACTATGCGGGAGATTTTAAGTTTGATGTTACCTATGTCACCACGGATACTGAAAGTGGTGATTACATAACCAAGAACGACACCATTGCTGTGCAAGTTGCTCCACAAGTTGATGGGCCTAAAGATGTCGCGATTACGGTTGTAGAAACTGATGGCCTAAACGCCGATAAGCAACCGATCTCGACTTCTGATGATAAGCAAGAGCAGGTATACGATAATATTGCTTACGAAGATGGTGATATTAAACTCGATCTCTCGATGAGTTTAAAAGATACCGATACATCAGAGACTGATGGTAAAGAAACGATACAGTCAGTAACCCTAACATTAGCTGATACTACCAATGGCGTATTTATTGATGCTAATGGCAATGTGCTAGGCACGTCAATTACGGTTGATCAAAGTCAGCTTGATAATATTCATTTTAAGCCTGCACTCGATTTTAGCGGTAAGGTCGATATTAATGTCAGTACAACTGTAGTGGATACTGCTATTTATGATCAAACTAGCGGGGCGACAGTCACTGACACGAAATCATTTGATAGTACGGTTAGCTTTGATGTAATTGCTGTGAATGATGAAATCAAATGGCAAGGTATTGATACACCTATTGTTGGTGATGAAGATACCGCTATTTCATTGGCTGGAATCAGTGGTTCTTTAGAAGATATCGATGGCTCTGAGCATATTGTTTCGATGAAATTAGAAAATGTGCCCGATGGCTTTATCATTGAAGGTGCTGTTAATAATGGCGGTGGTGTATGGACAATTGCTGCATCTGGTGAAAGCTTTGATTTAAGTGATATTAAAGTCCGTCCACCCCATGATTTCAGCGGTACCGTTGATATTGATATTGTGGTTTATTCAAAAGAAGACTCACTGGATAAACCGGCAGAGAATCGTGAAACCATCACTATCGATGTACAACCAGTAGCCGATAAAGTAGATACTGATGTTACAACTAATGTCACTGGTGATGAAAATAGTCCGATTACGCTTGATTTGGGTATTAAAGCTTATGACGACAAAAACACCATTAATAATCCTGGTCCAAATGTGCATGAAAATGGGGCTGAATCATTACAAATAACCATCACTAACGTACCTGATTCAAGTTCGTTTACGTTACCTGATGGGGTTGATGGTAGTGCAGAAAAGCAAGCTGATGGTTCATGGATAATTAAAGTGACAGGCTCTGATCTGGATTCGTTAATTTTCCATCCGGGTGATGCTAATAATCAAACGGTTATTGACGGCACTATTTGGAATGGCGATTTAAATCTCGATATTCGTGCGGTTGACAACGGTGTTGTTGGTACCGACAGTGTTGCAGTTGATAAGATTATCCATGTTGATGTTATTCCTGATAATGATGCACCAGTAAACCATTTACCTTCAGATCCATTAACGGTTGATGAAGACGCTACGCTAGTGATAAATGGTTTGCAAATTACCGATGTTGATAGCAATGATCATGATGCAGTAATGGATATGACTGTCACTCTAAGTGTTGAGCACGGTCAGCTTGCTATTTCTGCGGGTGTTGATACATCAGGCTTAACCATCACTGATAATGGTGATGGTAAGTTGATTATCAATGGTGATTTAAATTTGATTAATCAACTTTTAGATCATGGTATTAACTATACCGGTGACAAAGATTTTAACGGTACAGATAGCCTGACAATGACCACTAACGATAATGGTAATTCAGGTGCTGGCGGTCCATTAACCGATACTGACACTATTGATATAACCGTAACACCGGTTAACGATGCACCTGTAAATACTGTACCGGCACCGTTTGATGTTAATGAAGATAGTAGCCATGTTATTACAGGCTTGAGCATTGCAGATGTTGACGCTAAAGAAAGCGGTACTTCGGGGCAAATGACAGTTGAGCTAAGCGTAGAGCATGGACAACTGGATATTATTGCCACCGATACTCTAGGACTAACGATCACTGATAATGGTGATGGTAAGTTAGTGATAAGCGGTGATATCGATAAGATTAATACTTTGCTTGATGCGGGTGTTAAATATACTGGTGATGAAAACTTTAATGGTAGCGATCAGCTAACCATGACTACATCAGATAACGGCAATGTTGGTAGCGGTGGCGTGTTAACTGACGTGAGTACAGTTGATATTACTGTCGATGCGGTAAATGATGCGCCTGTAAATACAGTACCAGCAACATTTGATGTTAATGAAGACAGTAGCCATATTATTACTGGATTGAGCATTGCAGATATTGATGCCAAAGAAGGTGGTACATCGGGGCAAATGACAGTTGAGCTAAGCGTAGAGCATGGACAACTGGCGGTTATTGCTACCGATACTCAAGGACTAACGATCACTGATAATGGTGACGGTAAGTTAGTGATAAGTGGTGATATCGATAAAATTAATACCTTGCTTGATGCGGGGATTGAATACAGTAGCGATCAAAACTATAACGGTAGCGATCAGCTAACCATGACCACTTCTGATAACGGTAATGTCGGTAGTGGTGGTGCGTTAACCGATGTGAGTACAGTTGATATTACTGTCGAGGCAGTTAATGATGCACCGGTCAATGATGTACCTACCACGATTACTGCGAGTGAAGATACTGCAACAGTTGTGGAAGGTATAAAAGTTACCGATACTGATTTTAATGAGCTTGCCAATAATGAAGCGATGTCGGTGACATTAGCGGTTAACCATGGCTCACTATCGATTACATTACCAACAAATAGTGGTGTTGAAGTTACTGATGATGGCAGCGGTAATGTGGTTCTGAAAGGTTCAATGGCAGATATCAACGCGGTACTTGATAGTGGCGTGAGCTATACTGCAGCTGAAAATTTCAGTGGCAATGATGAATTGACCATCACAACCAATGATGGTGGTAATACCGGTTCTGGTGGTAGTCTATCGACGACCAATAAAGTCAATATTACCGTCACACCAAAAGCGGATATGCCGTCCTTAAGTTTAAGTCCTGATCATATTCAAACCGCTGCGATTCAAAGCTCATTAGGGACAATGTTACCTTTGATTGGCTTAATTGCTGCAGCGTCAGCTGATGCTTCTGAAACACTGACAGTCAAACTTAGTGATTTAGGCTCAGCTCAGGTTGTTGATAAAGCTGGCAATGTTATTGGTACCGATTTAGGTAATGGTGAGTGGCAAATTACTGCGCAAGATCTGAATGATGTTTATATTAAAGATCTTACTCAAGGTGCACACACAATCAGCGTTGCTGCAGTATCGACTGAATCTGATGGTTCTCAAGCAATATCACCTGCGGTTAATATTGATGTCGTGGTTGATGATCTTAGTGTAACCAATAATATCATTGGTCAGAATAGTGCGTCGAATCAAGCGAATTTAGTGATTGATAGTACCGCTGAAGCAACCCTATTTGGCGGTGACGGCAATGATATTCTCGTCGGTGGTTTAGCATCTGATATTTTAGTTGGCGGTCGAGGTGATGATATTCTGTGGGGAGGTGATCTTAATGGCCATGGCGATGGCGTTAAAGATACTTTCTTATGGTCTGAAGCCGATTTTGGTACAGCTAATGCGCCAGCGACAGACACTATCATGGATTTTGAAGTGGGTATTGATACCATTAATCTTGGTGATGCGCTTAATAGTCAGGATATTCAATCTGTTGAAGATTTGAATAATCGTTTAAATATAGTAGAGCAACAAGGCAATACTGAAATTCAGATTTTTGACGATCAACATCAAGTTGTGCAAAACATCATATTAGATGGTGTTAGTCATAATGATCTCTTTGGTGATAATGCGACTAGTATGACTAATGCTGATAAATTGGATGCGTTACTTAATAGTGGTAATCTTGAGTTAAGTGATAATTTTGGTAATCAACAAGATAATATCTTGACTGCTGATAACCAAGGTGAGTCTTTGTTTGGTTTCGGTGGCAACGACATTCTTGCTGCTGGCCAAGGTAATGATATTTTAACCGGTGGTAGTGGTAATGACGTGTTTATATGGCATGAAACATCGCTTTCAGCGGTGGAAAATACAGATACCATTACTGATTTTGAATTAGATAAAGATCAAATCAATCTTTACGACTTATTGACTGATGATAATAATAGTATTGTTGATATGGATGTTTTATTGAAACATGTTAGTGCTGATGTTGATGATAACGGCAATCTCAATCTTGAAGTGAATAGTACTCAAGGGCAGTCACAGCATATTGTGTTAGAAAATTTCAACCCACAACACGATTTAGGCTTAATAGATGGTGCATCTTCTGCTGATATAGTGGCATCGTTGTTTAATCATAATGTGTTTCAAGTTGATAATAACCATTAACGATTAATGAACCTAAAAGAGCAGTTTTGAATAGCTGCTTTTTTTGATAAAAAAAGAGAAAGAGTGATGAAAAAAGGGCTAATTGGTGGGTTACTGCTATTAAGTTCAGGAGCAGTATATGCGCAAAGCTGTCCTGTTAATGTACCGAATCCAATTCATATTGATAAAGGTAACGTGTCTGTTTATGAAGCAGGAAAGCCAAAGCTATTAATAGATGATAATAATAATTTGTTTATTAATGGTAAGCAGGTTGATCTTAATACGATGCAACAGCAAGCATTAACAGCTTACAGCGATAATATGCAGACCTATTTGCCACAGATGGCGGCGTTAGCTCAACAAGGCACAGACCTAGCATTAGCAGTATTGAAAGATGTATCAAGCAGTTTTGACTCACAAGCTGCATTTACTAAAGTACAAACATTGGTGAAACAATTAAGTGAGCAGGCGCAGCATAAATTTTATAACGCGAAAGGTGAGTTTGTGATGCCTGCTGATGTGTTTAGTAGTATGGATACCACCTGGAAAACGGAATTTGAAAATGCGATGCAGCAAGTTACCGTCGAATCAATATCAAGTGTATTAATGGCGCTTGGTGATGAAATGAAACATGGTGATCTCGATTTTAGTCAAATGCAGACTAAATTTTCGCAATTAAAGACGCAGATCACTGACACTGTGACTCAACATAGTGGTGAGATGAAAGTAAAAGCAAATGATTTATGCGGATCAATTGAAGGCTTAGCTAAACAAGAGCAGCAACTTCAGCAAATTATTCCACAGTTGCAAGATATACCAATGTTTAAAAGTCATGCTAACGAAAGATAAGCATTGAACCAAAAATAGCACCTAAGGGTGCTATTTTTATTGGTATTTACGCCTACACTGATAGATAAGACATCAGTATTATCTTTAAAAATGGTGGATGTTGCTGGCTGTAATTTATTCACCAAGTCAATGGAGTGCTATATGTTAAAAATTCTGATTATTTTTGGTTTATTAGGCTTTGCATATTGGGTGATTCGCTATTTATCAAAGTCACAACAAAATCAGATTGTCACAGGTCTTGTGGCGGTATTAGGCTCTGCAGCAATCATTTTTATCGGATTTGAACTCTTTCGTTAAAGTAAATCAGTAAGGGCAATACCAACACCGAGTCGTTGCTGTTTATGGTTGTAATCAATGAGATTTTCACCATAGCCTGTTGAGTATTTCGTATAGCCTCGTAACTTACCCCATAGTGGGAAGGTCAATCCCAATTCACCATAGCCTTTGTGAGTTGCAAAATTTTGGCGGCCGGTAAAACTAAATTCGTAATCTTGCCACTTATAAATCGCATTTATCTCATAATGCCCCATATAATCGATGATATCTGGATTGTCATCGCCTGTGGGTGAGAAGGGTGTTTGTTTTTTATCTTCAGGAATTCGCCACCACGGGCGCAATGATATCGCTAAATTACCTTTCTCAACGATCAGATCCGTATAGACGCGGTTCCAGCTACGCGATAAACCCTGCGTTCGACCATTTGATTGGTGTTCAATACCCAGTGTCATCCAAGTTTTGGTGCCAAAGGGGGCCCATGGTGTCGGGGCTAGGTAAAATATTTCGGGGCGATAATTGGTTTCTCTAAACGGACGTGAAAGGTCTGCGGCATACACTTGCCAATATGACTCCAAGGTGAAAGCGACAAATAAGCCATCATCATCAATCAATAAATCACCATAATTTAATGGTGTTTTAAAACTAATTTGAAACTCCGCTTCAGCATTTTTCATCTTACCCGCCCACTGGCTATCTTTATAAGCGGCATCATTGATGCTGTCAGTCATGACTATTGGTAGAAAATAATTCATACGATGGGGAGTAATAACGAAGCGGTTGAACGCTGTTTCACGTTCATTTTGTAAGCGTTGAGAAACAAGCGTTGGCTGGGGAGAAGCCTGATGCGTTGTTGCCGCTGCAATATTTTTGGTACAACGCAAACGGATGTTATTGAGTGTTAAATCACCATTTTGGGTTTTTACCGCGTTGAGTAGGCAAGCATCATAATCTTGAGCAGTGCTTGCAGCTGCTGTACTCGCAATAAATAATGAAGAAGTAAGGCAAACAGTATAGATAAATCTCACAATAACTTATAATCCTTGAAAGTGATTTGAAAACAAAGGGTACTAATTATTTGTTGATGTTGATACTCTAGTGATTCAACCGTGAGATCATACTAGTGGTTATGATGGTGTCCTTGTTTGCTTTCAACATAATGTGAATTATTGGATTTGAATTTTTAATAAAATATATCATGGTATTGAATATAATAAAAAGTTTAATAACAATTAACTTAATATTATTGATAGTTGTTTTTTTAGCAGACTTTCTGGAATATTCGAGCCAAATCCTAAATCTAATGCTAAATCAATTAATTCTATTTTTGAATTGGCATTAAATTTTTCTCTTAACTTTAATATATAAGTCTCTACAGTTTTAACCGATACATTTAAATTTTTTGCAATAGATTGAGGCTTCTTCCCGTAGAGCGTGAGGAATAAAACTTCAGATTCACGAGTGTTAAGATAAATGTCTGAATTCTTAGACGTTAAGTTTAAATAGGACTTTTTTATAAGCGGCATTTCTGTACTACGGCAAAGCCAGTGGCCAGCTTTCAATATTGCGGTGTCTTTTAATTCTATACCTGAAAATAGAATACCAATAATTTCATTATTCTGATCACGCCATGCTACTTTAGTACAAAGATGCACTCGCCAACTACCATCATAATAAGGATGGATATCAAGGGTTCGCACTACCTTTTCGGTTCTCATTGCTTGTAAGTCTTGCTCTCTGAATATACTAGCACAATGACTGGTAGGGCTTGGCATATCAAAATCTGTGCGACCAATGCAATCTAGATGATGTTCTAGTCCCATCATTTTACTAAATTCAGTATTTGCATACATATAAACAGAGTCTTTATTTTTAAATCCCCACCACCCTGGAAGTTGGTTGAATGCATCTAAAATCATTTGGGTTTTAATCGGTTCCATAGTTTCCTCAATTAATCACATAACAAAGATAATGCTTACATGTCATCATTAAATACTAAATTCGCATAAAAATTCCATTTAGTAACCGAAAAATAAGGCATTTACGCTAAAGGAAGGAATGCCTTTAAGGTATGCAG
This sequence comes from Photobacterium malacitanum, assembly GCF_900185615.1. Classification (GTDB taxonomy): domain Bacteria; phylum Pseudomonadota; class Gammaproteobacteria; order Enterobacterales; family Vibrionaceae; genus Photobacterium; species Photobacterium malacitanum. The sequence continues at coordinate 81,669 of NZ_FYAK01000011.1, read as the reverse complement.
GGTTAGTGTAAATATAATGCATGTAGAATTAACTTAAAGATCTTCTTTAAAGGTATATAAAGAATGATAAGAACAACTTTATCTTATCTGATGATAATAATGAGTGTTAATAGCATTTTGTAACGAACAGTAACTAAGGAGACAACATTTTATTTGTGATTAGCTGAAGTGGCATAGTTCATTTGGCTATCTAATCAGAGGGTTTTATCCATAATAGAAACTGCGTAAGCTAAGATCGTGAGTTAGCTTTTAAAACTGTGGTTAATATTTGTCGACCACTTCACATAAATTAGTACTTAAAAATATTTCAAAACCGCAGTTTGTACAAATCATTTACATATAGTTATTTTTATCAATTGTTTTTGTTTCATAAGTGAAACAAAAAAGCATCATATTAATTGCTATGAACCCGCCTTGTAAATTGCTAATAAGCATGATTTTTCCAGGAAAACATACAATGGTTACTAAGGTATTCCTTATTCACAATATGTGTAATAAAAACCATTGATTTTAATAGTGTTTTTTTTAATTGTTCTTATTTTCGTTTTGTCAACAAGTGAATCCCCTTATGTAATGCAATTTATGGCGAATATATAGTTTATTTCATTAAATTAGATAGTTAGCTGATCTTGTTTAAATACATTATTGAGTGGATTTAATCCTAATTAAAGCAATTGAGAGGCTGTAATCTTCGGGCGGTAGCATGTCTGAATAGGCATGAGGTCATAACGGTGATAAGACTTTTATTTGTACTCTATTTTACCTACATCATCCCTGTGAATATTAATATGACATTAACAAAAAAAGCCCTGTTTAGTATATTACTGACTTCTTTATTGACAGGTTGCTCTGTACCTGGGTCACACCTTAGCCTTGATGGTAAACGTGTTATCGAAAGTAAAAATAGTAATATTTCAAATCGTGTAAATATATATCCACTTACAGCACAATCAGTAGGTGAATTTAAAACTAACCATATTATGGCGCAGACTAACCCGAGTTTAGATAATGAATTATCTAATTATCGTTACTATATTGGGCCGGGTGATATTTTAAATATTACTATTTGGGATCACCCAGAATTAACAATACCTGCTGGCTCATATCGTAGTGCTAGTGAGTCAGGAAGTTGGGTTCATGCGGATGGCACTATTTTTTATCCATACATTGGAAAAGTGAATGTTGTTGGTAAAACGGTAACCCAAGTACGTAGTGATATTGCTTATCGTTTGTCATCATTTATTGAAAAGCCACAAGTTGATGTAAGCATTGCCTCTTTTCAATCTCAAAAAACTTATATAACAGGTGGAATTAAAAACCCTGGTCAGCAGCCGATTACTAATATTCCTCTAACCTTACTGGATGCAATCAATAAGGCTGGTGGTCTAAGTGATAATTCTGATTGGCGTAATGTAACGCTAACTCGTAATGGTAAAGATGAGACTGTATCTTTATATGCATTAATACAACGTGGTGATTTGACTCAAAATCGTTTGTTAAGAAGCGGCGATATTATTCATGTCCCACGTGACGACGCGCAAAAAGTTTTTGTGATGGGGGAAGTAAAAGAGCCAAAATTACTGAAAATTGACCGGGCAGGTATGAGTCTTACGGAAGCTCTTAGCAGTGTAGGCGGAATTAATGAGATAGAAGCTGATGCAACTGGCATCTTTGTAATACGCGCAACAAAAGCAGGTTTTGGTAAAGATAACATTAATGCCCCTATGGTTGATCTATTTCAACTTAATGCTAAGGATGCTACAGCTCTAGTGATTGGTACTGAATTTGATTTACGTCCATATGATATTGTTTATGTCACAGCTGCACCAATAGTTCGCTGGAACCGTGTAATTTCACAACTCCTTCCAACGATTAATAGTATTAATTTAATATCAGAAACAAGAAGTAATTTTAGAGATTGGTAATAGGATTAATTCAAGTAGAAATTAAATCTTTTAGATCAAGAATGTTAATAAACAACGGAAATTATTATGCATTCTTGATGATAAAAATGACTTTATTATTTATTGTAATTTTTAACTCTCAACATTTTAATATAATGGATTAGCTGTCATGAGTGTAATAAAGGATGCGACATTAACGTCAGTAAAAAAAAATAATGATATTGAGTTGGGTAAAATAATAGGAGTTGTTCTAGAGTATCGTTGGAGTATATTATTAATAATAGCGATGGCAACGATAGTCGGATTTTGTAAAGTTTATTTTTCTACACCAATTTATCAAGCAGATGCGTTGATACAAGTAGAACCAAAGAGTGGTGCATTGTCTGATATGCTTGGAATAGGCGATGAGTTATCAGTTGAACCATTAACAAATGCTGAAGTAGGTTTAATTACTTCTAGGATGATTTTAGGGAAGACAGTCGATAATCTTGATCTTACAACTGTAGTGACGCCTCAATATCAATCTATTATTGATTATATTTTAGCAAAGTTATATGGGAAAATTCCACAACTATCAATAAGTCTTTTTGATAGCACTTCAAAAATGCAGTTATTGCTTGAAGTTGAAAATTTATCACAGCAAACGTTCAAAATATATAATTATCAAGGGGAATATATCATTGATGGTAAAGTTGGTAAATTAATTAAAAATGACTCATTTAAACTAATTGTTAACCAGATTAATGGAGAAAAAGGGCAGACTTTTGCTATTGATAAGCAAACAAGAAGTAATGCTATTAGTCAATTGAAAAATAATTTGTCTATTTTTGAACAAGGAGTTGGTACTGGTATGTTAGTACTAACTTTGGAAGGGACAACTCTAAATTTGATTGAGGCTATTCTGAACGATATTAGTAATAATTATTTATTACAAAATGTAGAACGGAAGTCTGAAGAGGTTGAAAAAGGTATTAACTTTGCAACTGAGCAGATTGTTGGTATTAAAGATAAGCTGAGTAAAGCAGAAGATAAGTTAAATAACTATCGTTTAGTCAATGGTTCAGTCGATTTAAATATTGAAGCTAATTCCACCTTAAATAGTTTGATTGCAGTTGAGACAAAACTTAGTGAATTAAAATTTCAAGAAACTGAGTTGGCAAAGCGTTTTACTAAAGATCACCCATCTTATATTAGCCTTCTTGATAATAGAAATTATTTAGAGCAGCAAAAAATAAATTTTGATAATGAAATAAAAAAATTACCACAAACTCAACAAGATATATTACGACTAACACGTGATGTAAACGTAAATCAACAAATATATATACAGTTACTTAATAAGGCACAGGAATTACGATTAATAAAAGCTGGTACTGTTGGTAATGTGCGCATTATCGATGTTGCTGATGTAGATATGACTCCTATATCACCTAATAAAAAAATGATTGTTAACTTATCTTTTTTCGTTGGGATAGTTATAGGTCTAGCCCAAGCTTTCTTTCGTGCTGCATTTAATCGAGGAATTTTAAACCCATTAGAAATAGAGTTTATCGGGTTACCTGTTTACGCTTCAATTCCTGCATCGAGTTGGCAAAATGAAATGGTTAAAAAGGAAAAACGCAAAAGAGAATTGGTAGTGAAAGATACTTTACTTGCTGTTGCTAATACAGCCGATTTGTCAATTGAAGCATTACGTAGCCTACGTACTAGTTTGTATTTTGTAATGATGGAAGCAAAAAATAATGTTTTGATGGTTTCAGGTCCAACTCCTAGTATAGGTAAATCTTTCATAGCTGCGAATATGGCTACGGTTATAGCTCAAACAGGACAACGTGTTTTAGTAGTTGATGCTGATATGCGTAAAGGAAGAATGGATCGTCAGTTATGTGTCGAACATAAGCCAGGTCTTTCAGATTATCTCAGTGGTCAACTGGATATCAATACGATCATCAAACATCCCAATGTGTCTAATCTAGATTATATTGGTAGAGGTGACATACCACCAAATCCATCTGAATTATTATTCCACCCACGTTTCAAAATGCTAATAGATTGGGCTTCAGCTAATTACGATATTGTGATTATTGATACACCACCTATTTTAGCCGTGACAGATGCAGCAATAGTGGGAGCGCATGTTGGAACTACATTAATAGTTGCCCGTTTTGCAAAAACATCGGTGAAAGAACTGGAAGCAGCTAAACAAAGATTTGAGCAAAATGGTATTGAGGTGAAAGGATTTATTCTAAATGCTGTGGAACGTAAAGCTATTAATTATTATAGAGAATACAGTTACAGTACGGAAAATAAATAGATAATAAAGTCATTCTTTGGAAAGAGATTAATAATGTTCTAAAAATTGTATCAAATATTGGTGTTATAAAGTTCAAATAATAATTTTATTTTTTTGAAATTATTGATATTTTTATATAAGAATAGGAGTCCAAATATGTTTTTATGAAATTAAGTAAATAGTCAAAGTTGTTATATTTATTACAAGGATAAGGTTACTATTATGGATAATGCTTATTTATTTGTCTTTTTTGCATCTTTTTCATCACTTTTTGTTATGCGAAAAATAGCGAAAATCATAGGTTTAGTAGATAGGCCTGATATTAGAAAATTACATCAGGGAATGATTCCTTTAGTTGGGGGAATTTCAATATATATTGCATTAATTATAGCTATTTTATTATATATACCAATGAGTGTTAATTTACAGTTGTATTTAAGTTGTTCCACATTATTAATATTACTAGGTGTGTTAGATGATTATTTTAATATTAGTGTGAAAATACGTTTATTAGTTCAAGCAACTATTTCACTCGCAATGATATTAATAGGTGATCTGAAGTTAGTTAATCTAGGTTACTTATTTGGTAATGAAACTATTATATTATCAGAATCCATTGGTATTATAATTACGATTATGGCTGTTATTGGTGCTATTAATGCGTTTAATATGGTTGATGGTATTGATGGCTTAGTTGGTGGATTAGCATCAGTTTCATTTTGTTCATTGGGATTTTTTTTCATATTAAATGGTAACGAATTTTTAGCGACATTATGCTTATTAATTGTTAACGCACTTATCCCTTATATTATATTAAATATTGGATTTCCATTTGGTTTTCGATTTAAAGTATTCATGGGAGATGCTGGTAGTATGTTTATAGGTTTTTCTATTATCTGGATGTTACTTTGTGGAACTCAGAATATAGAGACAAAAGCTTTAAAACCAGTTACGGCATTATGGATAATTGCTATTCCATTAATGGATATGGCCACAATTATGATTCGACGTGTAATTAATGGGAATTCTCCTTTTAAACCTGATCGTGAGCATATACACCATATTTTCCAGCGCATGGGATTATCACCGACTATGACGTTAATTGTAATTTGTTTTATAGCTACTATATTTTCAATCTTTGGTGTTTGGGCTGATTTAAATAATATTCATGAATCAACGATGTTTATTACATTTTTGTTTTTATTCATATTGTATTTTACAACATTGGTTATACTTAGCCGATTAAAAAATGTTGCAATAAATAATTTTTTCAGAAGGAAAAAGAAAAGAATTATTATTTAATTTCTAAATGTTATAAAGTTATTAATGTTTATTAATAATCTGGCTTTAAATTGAATACTCTATTTCTATTAATATAGGACCTTCTTTGTTAAAGCTAAATTAAATTTCAACTAATGGAATAATAAAATGGAATTGTTATTAGAAAATACAACAATAGGTATTATTGGTTTAGGTTATGTTGGCTTACCACTTGCGGTTGAATTTGGTAAGCAGCACAATACTATTGGATTTGATATTTGTGCTAAACGTATTGCTGAATTACGAGATAAAAACGATTTTACGCTTGAATGTTCCACTTCAGAATTAAAAGCGGCCAAAAAACTTGAGTATACGGTAAATATTGAAGATCTTACTCAATGTAATGTATTTATTGTTACTGTACCTACTCCAATAGATAAACATAAGCAACCTGATTTATCTTTACTCGTAAAAGCGTCTGAAATGATAGGTAAGATACTTAAAGTAGATGATATTGTTATCTATGAATCAACTGTTTATCCAGGGGCGACAGAAGAAATTTGTATCCCAATACTTGAGCGTGTTTCTGGTTTTAAATTTAACCAAGATTTTTATGCAGGATATTCACCTGAACGTATAAATCCAGGAGATAAAGAACATCGAGTGACCAATATATTAAAAGTCACGAGTGGTTCAACACCAGAAGCTGCCGAGTTTATTGATAAACTTTATCAAAGTATTATCAAGGCAGGTACGCACAAGGCTTCTTCTATTAAAGTTGCAGAAGCTGCTAAGGTTATTGAAAACACACAGCGTGACGTCAATATTGCACTTATTAATGAGCTGTCGATTATTTTTAACAAACTCAATATTGATACGTTAGAAGTGTTAGAGGCTGCAGCAACTAAATGGAATTTTTTGCCATTTCGTCCTGGTTTGGTCGGAGGTCACTGTATTGGTGTCGACCCATATTATCTAACTCAAAAAGCGCAAAGTGTGGGATATCATCCTGAGATGATTCTTGCTGGACGCCGTCTTAATGACACAATGGGAAAATTTGTTGTCTCGCAGCTGATCAAAAAAATGTTGAAAAAACGTATTCATGTTAAAGGTGCGAATATATTGGTGATGGGGTTGAGCTTCAAAGAGAACTGCCCCGATCTTCGTAATACAAAAGTCGTTAATATTATTTCAGAACTAGAAGAATACAATATCAATGTCGATGTTATGGATCCTTGGTGTTCGAGAGAAGAAGCAAAATCCGAATATGGTCTAGAGTTGTGCGATGACATAAAGAAAGGCCACTATGATGCAATTATCATCGCAGTGGCGCACAATGAATTTAAAGTTATGGGAGCCGATGAGATTAAATCTCTCGGTAAGTCCAAACATGTTATATATGATCTGAAATATGTTCTTGAAAAACAATATGTTGACATGAGGTTGTAATTATAAGATGCATAAGGTGGGTAAATACCCACCTTAATATAAGGAAAAAAAAGACCATGTATCAACATATTCAACAACAATTATTACATGACCCTAAAGTGTGGCTGGTTACGGGCGTTGCGGGTTTTATCGGTTCGAACCTATTAGAGAAACTATTACTATTAAATCAAAAGGTTGTAGGCTTAGATAATTTTAGTACAGGCCATCAATATAATCTTGATGAAGTTAAATCTCTGGTTTCTGAAGCACAGTGGGATCGGTTTAATTTTATAGAAGGTAATATTTGTGATTTTAATACTTGTCAGAAAGTAATCAAAGATGTGGATTATGTACTACATCAAGCAGCGTTAGGCTCTGTTCCACGGTCAATTAATGATCCGCTGACCACTAATATGACTAATATTAGTGGTTTTTTGAATATGCTAACAGCGGCTAAAGAAGAGCAAGTAAAAAGTTTTACTTATGCAGCATCAAGTTCAACCTATGGTGATCATCCAGCACTGCCAAAAGTAGAAGAAAATATCGGTAATCCATTATCTCCTTATGCTGTGACTAAATACGTTAATGAGTTATATGCAGGTGTATTTGCAAAGACGTATGGATTTAAAACAATTGGTTTGCGCTACTTTAATGTATTTGGAAAGCGTCAAGATCCAAATGGGGCCTATGCTGCGGTGATTCCTAAATGGGCATCTGCCATGATCAATAATGAGCCTATATTTATTAATGGTGATGGAGAAACGAGTCGTGATTTTTGTTTCATTGAAAATACCGTTCAGATAAATATATTAGCCGCAACAGCATCCGATGAAGCAAAGGATCAGATTTATAACGTTGCTGTTGGGGATCGTACTACCTTGAATGATTTATATTATGCTATTCAGAGGGTACTGAATGAGAATGATGTTAATCATATTACTAAGCCTAACTACCGTAAATTTCGAGTTGGTGATGTTCGCCACTCTCAAGCTGATATAACAAAAGCACAAACTAAATTGGGTTATGAACCACAATATAGAATTCTAGCAGGAATCAGTGTTGCAATGCCTTGGTATAAGCAATTTTTAGAATAAATATTTATTGTTCGCAGTTGAATTTAGTAAATAACTATCAGAAATAGAGAACTTTTATCCCATGAAAATTTTAGTTACTGGTGGTGCTGGCTTTATTGGCTCAGCAGTTATTCGACATATTATTAATAATACTCAAGATAGTGTCGTTAATCTTGATAAATTAACATATGCAGGGAACCTGGAATCCCTTTCTGAAATAGATAGTAGTGAGCGTTATGTATTTGAACAAGTAGATATTTGTAATCGTGGAGAGTTAGATCGTGTATTTGATAAGCATAGACCTGATGCAGTAATGAACTTAGCAGCTGAAAGTCATGTTGATCGCTCAATTGATGGTCCTGCAGCATTCATTGAAACGAATATTATTGGTACATATACTATTCTTGAGGCAACACGCACTTACTGGAACCTGTTGGATGAAGTTCAGAAAGCGTCATTTCGCTTTCATCATATCTCTACTGATGAAGTATATGGTGATTTAGAAGGCACTGATGATTTGTTCATTGAAACGACACCATATTCACCTTCGAGCCCATATTCAGCATCAAAAGCTTCAAGTGATCATTTAGTTAGAGCATGGCTGCGTACTTACGGTTTACCAACCATTGTGACTAATTGTTCAAACAACTATGGTCCTTACCATTTTCCTGAGAAGCTTATCCCGTTAATTATTTTAAATGCCTTAGCCGGTAAAGCATTACCTGTTTATGGCGATGGTATGCAAATTCGTGACTGGCTCTACGTTGAAGATCATGCATCAGCCCTTTATACCGTTATCACTAAAGGTAAGGTTGGTGAGACATATAATATCGGTGGTCATAATGAAAAAGCCAATATTGAAGTGGTGAAAATAATCTGTTCACTGCTTGAAGAGTTAGCACCTAATAAACCTCAAGCTGTAACTCAATACCAGAATTTAATTACTTATGTAACTGATCGACCAGGGCATGATATTCGTTATGCGATTGATGCATCTAAGATTGAACGTGAATTAGGTTGGAAGCCAGAGCAATCATTTGAGTCAGGTATTCGTAAAACGGTTATATGGTATTTAAATAATAAAAAATGGTGTAGTCGAGTATTAGATGGTTAGTGTAATTGCTGGAATACAATCAAATAGATATTTGATACATTTTGTTTTTAACATGTAATTAAAATTATCAATTTCAAGTTTTATTAATTAGAGCTGATGTTTTTATTTTGTTTGTAAATTTCACCACTAATTCAATTAATATTTTTTAAATTATAAGCGTTTAATTTTAACGATTACTATCGATTCTTGTAAATATAGGGATGATAAAATGAAAGGAATTATTTTAGCTGGAGGTTCAGGTACACGTTTATATCCAATCACTCGCGGCGTCTCTAAGCAGTTATTACCGGTTTATGATAAGCCAATGATATTTTATCCATTATCAACTCTGATGCTAGCAGGAATTCGCGATATATTAATTATCACTACGCCAGAAGATATTGATAATTTCCGCCGTTTATTAGGAGAAGGTTCTGATTTTGGTATCAACTTGGAGTATGCGGTTCAAGCTACTCCCGATGGATTAGCACAGGCTTTTATCATTGGCGAAAAATTTATTGGGAATGGCAGTGTCTGTCTGGTGTTAGGAGATAATATTTTCTACGGTCAATCATTTGGTCAAACATTGATAAATGCTGCATCGCATGGATATGGAGCCACCGTTTTTGGTTATCAGGTAAAAGATCCAGAGCGTTTTGGTGTTGTTGAATTTAACCCAAAGATGCAGGCCATTTCAATTGAAGAAAAACCGTTAAGTCCTAAATCAAATTATGCAGTTACAGGCTTATATTTCTATGATAACCGTGTAGTTGAGATGGCAAAAAAGGTTACGCCATCATCTCGCGGCGAACTGGAAATTACGACATTAAATGAAATGTATCTATATGATGGGACGCTAAATGTTGAACTATTAGGTCGTGGGTTTGCATGGCTTGATACTGGTACACATGAAAGTCTGCAGCAAGCTTCTTCTTTTGTGGAGACAATTCAAAATGTACAAGGTCTTAAGATCGCATGTTTAGAAGAAATTGCGTGGCGTAATGGCTGGTTAACAACCGAACAAGTACAAGCTTTAGCTGAGCCAATGCTCAAAAATGAATATGGACAATACTTGATGCGTGTTGTTAGTGAATTGCCACTTATGGAGCCATGATGAAAATTTTAATAACGGGTTGCGACGGACAAGTAGGTAGTTGCTTAGTTAAGCAGCTACAAAGTTGTACTAATGTTGAATTATTAGCTGTTGATCGAAAAGAATTAGATATTACGGATCAACTTGCTGTAACTGAAATGGTATTAGAGTTTAGGCCTGATGTAATTATAAATTCAGCTGCGTATACAGCTGTGGATCAAGCTGAAGTAGAAATTGAACTTTCCTATTCCATCAATCGTGATGGTCCAAAATATTTAGCGGAAGCTGGAAATAAAATCGGTGCAGCAATATTGCATATATCTACGGATTATATATTTTCAGGAGATAAACGTGGCATATATAGCGAAGATGATCTATTTGGGCCTCAAGGTATATATGGATTAAGTAAGCTAGCAGGAGAACAAGAAGTGGTCAATGCTTGCTCTCGGCATATTATTTTACGCACTGCATGGGTGTTTGGTCAACATGGGAATAATTTTGTTAAAACGATGCTGAGACTAGCTCAAGCACGAGATAGGTTGGATGTGGTTGGTGATCAATTCGGTGGTCCTACTTATGCAAGTGATATATCAAGCACTTTAATTGTTATCGCAAAACAAATTTTTGAGCAGGGTGATCAGTTTGATAATAACAAGTTTGGTATTTATCACTATTCAGGTTTACCACATGTAAGTTGGTATGAATTTGCGCAAACAATATTTGATAAAGCAGTTGAACAACAGATATTAGTTAGCGTACCTCAATTAAGTTATATTACAACGAATGAATATCCAACCTTAGCAAAACGTCCAGCTAATTCAAAATTAGATACGCAAAGGATTAATCAAACATTTGGAATTAGAGCCAGTGAGTGGCAAAAAGGTTTAAGCCATCTAATCGAATATTTAAATTAATGGAATAATATTATGAAAATAACAGCAACAAATATTCCTGATGTGAAAATTATTGAACCTACAGTCTTTGGGGATGAACGTGGTTATTTTATGGAAGTTTGGAATCAAAAGCACTTTGAAATGATGGTAACAGGGAAGCCGACTCAATTTGTTCAGGATAATCATTCTAAGTCCAAAAAAGGAATTTTACGTGGTTTGCATTATCAGACACAAAATATGCAGGGGAAATTAGTGCGGGTAATATCTGGCGAAGTGTTTGATGTTGCCGTTGATATAAGAAATGGTTCACAGACATTTGGGCAATGGGTTGGAATATATCTTTCTGCTGAAAATAAGCGCCAATTATGGATACCAGAAGGCTTTGCACATGGGTTTTATGTTACTAGCAAAGAAGCTCAATTTATCTACAAGTGTACTGATTATTATAACCCAACAGCAGAACACACTATATTATGGAATGATGATGAATTAGCGATTGATTGGCCGTTATTTGGAGAGCCATTGTTATCTGAAAAAGATAATAATGGTGTCTTTTTCAAAAATATTGTTTTTTGATTATGAATAGTTTAAAACAAAAAACTGTCAACGGAATAAAGTGGAGTGCAATTGAGAGAATAGTGACACAAGCAGTCCAACTAATCATCATGTTAATACTTGGACGCATGCTTGGTCCTAATGCCTTTGGTTTAGTTGGCATGTTAGCAATATTTATTGCAATTTCTCAAAACTTTGTTGACGGTGGTTTTAGTAGTGCACTAATTAGAAAACAAGATCGTAGTGAAGCTGATTATGCGACTACTTTATATTTTAGTACTGCAGTTGGATCAGTATGCTATTTAATACTTTTTTTTTCTGCTCCTTATATTTCAGATTTTTATCAACAGCCTGAGTTAATTATACTCGCCCGTGTACTAGGTATTAATATAATACTTAGTTCATTTACTATAGTTCAGCGTACTCGATTAACAGTATTAATGGACTTCAAAAGGCAAGCAATAATATCACTGATAAGTGTAATATGTAGTTCGCTAATAGCTTTATTTCTAGCGTATAACCAATATGGTGTATGGGCGATTGTTTTTCAATCTTTAAGTTTTAACATTATTAATATTGTCTTACTTAATATAGTTAATCCATGGAAGCCTAAATGCGGATTTTCAAAAGCATCATTTGATGTGTTATTTGGTTTTGGTTCAAAAGTACTTGCAGCAAGTTTAATTGGAACATTCTTCGATAATATATATAAAATTATTATTGGAAAATTATTTATATCTACAGACTTAGGTGTTTTTAGCCTAGCAAGAACAATATCAAGTGTACCAAGTATTACGGTCATTAACATTATACAACGTGTTACTTATCCTATGTTTTGCTCGATTCAAAATGATGAGGATAGGCTAAAACTAGCATATAAAAAAACAATGTTAATATCTTCACTAATAGTATTTCCATTAATGTTTGGTTTGGCTGTGATTTCAAAACCGATCGTTAGTCTTGTTTTAGGTGAACAGTGGAAATCTACTTCTAACTTGTTATTTATTCTCTGTATAGGAGCGATGATTTTTCCTATAAAATCGATAAATAGTAACTTTTTATATGTTAAAGGTTTACCTGGTAAAATACTAAAATTAGAAATTATAACTAGAATAATAACACTAGTCATATTGGCTATAAGTATTAATTTTGGTTTGGAATATATTTGTATAGGGATATCAATTGATGCATATCTGTCATTTTTTATATATGGACATATAAGTGGTAAAATAAGTAAAGTTTTTTTAACGGAACAGATTAAAATAATATTTCCAATACTTATTGTAACGATAATATCAGGGCTTTTTGGTCAATATATGTTTTCATCTTGTGAAAATTATATTGTTAATATATTAGGGACATTGCTAATATCCTTGATTGTATATGTAATATTAATATTATTTATAGTTAATAGATTAAATTTAACATCTATCTTTCAGAGAATATAATATGAAAAAAATAGCAGTTTATATTCCAAATTTAACTGTTGGTGGAGCTGAACGTGTCGCTATTATTTTAGCTAATCACTTTTCAAAAATGGAGGATATATCAGTTGATTTTATTTTGATGAATAAAAAAGGTGAACTAATCAGTGATGTTAATAAAAATGTCAATATTGTAGATTTAAGTGTAAAGAATGAGAAAAAAGAATTTTTTGGATTGTTGAAATTAAGAAGTTATATAAGGAATGAAAAGCCGGATTCACTCTTGTGTATTATGTGGCCATTAACAATTGTTGGAGTAATAGCTAAACTTATTTCATTCTCACAAGTGAATTTAGTATTAAGTGATCATACAACATTTTCCAAAACGCCATGGATAAAAAATAAAATTAAAAGACTTATCTTTAGACTTAGTATTAATATATTTTATCCTTTAGCTAATTGTCGGTTGAATGTATCTAATAATGCATCAAGAGATCTTGAGGAGCTTGGCTGGTTGAAAGGAAAATCTATAAAAACAATATATAATCCTGTTGAATTATACCAAGGTGAAATATGTAAACAAAAAAATATTGAAAAGAATGTGATAAGTGTTGGTAGTTTGAAATGGGCTAAAAATCATGAATTATTAATAAAATCATTTAAATTAGTATTGTTAAAAGATGAAAATGTTAAATTAACCATCGTGGGTGATGGTGAAATGAAAGAAAAACTACAGTCATTAGCTAAAAGTTTAGAAATATCAGATAAGATCGATTTTGTAGGAAATAAAAAAGGCCAAGAATTAGAAAATATATACCTTAACGCAGATCTCCTCGTATTATCATCTCATTATGAAGGTTTTTCTGTAGTGATCTTGGAAGCACTAAATTATGGTGTCGCTGTAGTTAGTGTTGATTGTGATAATGGACCTAGGGAAATTCTAGGTAATGGAGCATATGGATGTTTGGTCCCAATTAATGATGAGAAATTACTTTCTGAAAATATAATTAAACAGTTAAATTCTAATACTGATATTAATTTTTTAAGAAAAAGAGCATCTGATTTTTCTGTGAATATTATTGCGGAAAAGTATTTAAATATACTTTAGAGATTATTATGAACATATATTTAATATCAATAATACGATTAAGAGAAAGATATTTACATATTAATAATGAAATAAAGAAAAGTAAAAAAAAATATAAAATAATTGGAGTCGATGGGACAAAAATAAATAGAAATTCATATTGTAAAGAATTTAATGATGGGCAAGTAGGTTGTGCTTTGTCACATGTTGAAGCATATAAGGAAATATTCAAATCTGGAAATAAAAGTGCATGTATTATTGAAGATGATGTTATTCTACCAAATAACATTGATGCTATATTAAATGAAATAGAAAGTATAATAAAGGAAGATGAAATAATCTTTTTGTATAATAGAAATATAACTACAGCTAAATACTCATTATATGACCAAATGGAATTAAATAATGGAAAATTAGTATATCCATTATCAATGAAAGATGTACGAACTACAGCTGTATATGTTATTGGTAGTGAGGCAGCAAAAAAATTATATGATATTAATAAAAATATAGAGTTCATTGCTGATGATTGGCATGGACTTTTTTCAAAGGGCGGATTTAATAATCCCAGAATACTTTATAATAAATCTTTCAGAATAAATGGATTCAAATCTAGTATTGGATACTCGCAAGATGATTCATTAGCCATAAAAATTTCTAAATATTTATTGAAAGGTAAACTGTATAAGTATCTTAGGTATATAAGATTAAGATATATTTTATTAAAGAGTGAGAGCAACTATAAATATGTAAATGAATATTCACAACTAGCAAGGTGTAGGTTAAATAATAATGAATAAAAAAATAGTATTATATCTTTCTTATACAGGAATACTTGAGCCCTTAGGGCAATCTCAAATTCTTGCCTATTTAACCCGTCTTTCTTGTAGTTATCGGTTTATATTAATTACATTTGAAAAGAAAGATGATTTTGATAATAAAATACAAGTGGATAAATTAAAATCATTGTGCTATGAAAATAATATAATTTGGAAACCTAGAATCTATCATAAAAAGCCAAGACTATTTGCTACTTCTTGGGATTTAACTAATTTAATCTTTGATATATACAAGTTAAATAATAAATATAAATTTGATTTTATGCATTGCCGAAGTTACATCCCTAGTATTGCTGCTTATTTGGCTAGAAAAGTAATTAAATTACCATTTATATTCGATATGCGTGCTCTTTGGTTAGAAGAAATGGTTGATGATGAACGTTTAAAGAAAGATTCTATTATTTATAAAATGTTAAAGTTCTTTGAAAGGGAGTTATTTAATGATTCTGCAGCTATTGTTAGTTTAACCAACGCCGCTTTACCTTATATATTGAATCAAAATCCAACATTATCAAAAGATAAATTTTCAGTAATTCCAACTTGTGTAGATTTAACTCGTTTTAAAAATGATATAAAGGAAACTAATCAAGATATCATCATTGGTACTATGGGTACTATTATAAGTGGTTGGTATTATAGTGATTGGTTATTTCAAACGTTAAAATTATCTGAAAAAGTATTCAAAAGTTCAAAGGTGAAATTGATTACAAAAGACGATCAATGTTTTTTATACGGTCTAGCTAAAGAATATTCAATTAGTGAAATAGAAATTAAATCATCAAAACCAGAAGATATTCAGTCTAATATAAATGATATGACTTTTGCTATTCTTTATTTTACTTCCGGAATCAGCAAAATAGGTTCTGCTCCTACACGAATGGCTGAATTTTTGGCTTGTGGTATTCCTATATTAGGGAATGAAGGTGTTGGTGACATGGCTAATCTAATTAAAAAATTCAATATTGGTGTTGTGGTTAAAAATAACTCGGAACAGGATTTAATTACAGCATTAAATGAAATGAAGAGTTTGTTAGCTGATCCTGATTGTTCTCGACGGTGTAAACAAGCTGCATTAGAACTATTTTCTGCAGATGTTGGCGCTAAAAGGTATAACAAAATTTATCAAAGAGTATCTTATGAAAAAAATATTAATGTTTACCAAGTATTCAAGGATGGGTGCTAGTTCTAGGTTAAGAACGTTTCAATATATTCCATTTCTTGAATCTAATGAATTCCAGGTAACAGTTTCATACTTGTTTGACGATAAATATCTATCTTCGTATTACTCTAAAAATACTAAGTCAGTATTTAAAATAGCTTACTGTTATTTTAAAAGATTTATTACTTTATTTTCTGTTAAGAAATATCACTTAATTTACATAGAAAAAGAATTATTTCCATATCTGCCATCATTATTTGAATGGATAATGAGCATTTTAAATATAAATTATATTGTTGATTATGATGATGCCATTTTTCACAATTATGATAGTTCAAATAATAAATTAGTTAGATTTATGTTATCTAAAAAAATCGATAAGGTTATGAAATATGCTAAAGTAGTCATTGTTGGAAATAACTATATATATCAACATGCTGAATTGGCTGGTGCTAAAAACATAGAGTTAATACCAACAGTTGTAGATATAAGTCGGTACCCTAGACTTCATAAAAAATTACCTTGTGGTCAGGTCACTATTGGCTGGATTGGTTCTCCTTATACACAAAAATATATATTACAGATTAAATCAAATATTATAGATTTACTGAAAAATAAAAAATACAAGATGGTTATGATTGGTGCTAATAAAGATATAGTTAATCATTTTCCTTATTGTAATATAGAAGTATTACCATGGAGCGAAGATTCAGAAGTCAGTTATATTCAAAAATTTGATTTGGGTATAATGCCAATACCAGATGAAAATTTCGAAAAAGGTAAATGTGGGTATAAGCTTATACAATATATGGCTTGTGGAATACCGGTTGTTGCATCATCGGTTGGTACTAATGAAAATATAATAAATCATTTAGGCTGTGGTCTTTTAATAAATGAAAAAAATTCTTGGTATGATTCTATAAATAGAATTGTTGATTCTGATTTTGTATACGAAGATTTTTCAAGGAAAGCAAGATTATCAGTAGAAGATAAATATTCCTTACAAATACAGCAGGATGTCCTACTAAAAATAATTTCTAAGGTAGCATAATGGAGATATATTTCATTGTATTCTTTTCTTTGGTTTTTTTTTCAATAGTTTTTGATTTTAAAAAAAACGAAATCATAGAAACTAGATATTTTATATATAGTAAAAATTTTATCTTATTCATTATATTCATATCATTTAGTTTAATTATAGGATTAAGGTACCAGATTGGTCCTGATTGGTTTTCATATAAATATTACTATGATTTAATGAAAACCTTATCCTTTTATGAAGTTCTACAAATGAAGGATTTTGGATATCAGATAATAAACTATTTATCTTATCATTCTGATTTTGGAATGGTAGGCGTAAATTTAACATGCGGTATTATATTTTCATTTGCTTTATTGAAATTTAGTAATAACCAAAGCAGTACATTTATATCTTTAATAATTTCTTTCCCGTACCTTTTTTTGGTTGTATCTATGGGATATTCAAGACAGGCTATCGCTATTTCATTTTTTCTGTTAGCAATTATAAGCCTAAGTAATGATAATGTCAGAGGGTATGTTTTATTGGTTCTTTTTGGATCTATTTTTCACAAAACTGCAATTGTTATGATACCTCTTGCATTTATAGTTACGGAGCGGCCTACATATCAAAAAGTATTTTTCTGTTCACTATTTGTCTATTTTATTATTTATTTATTTATGACAAATACATTTGACGCAATGATTTATACATACATAGAGAGTAATCGTTATACTTCTCCTGGTGCATTGATGCGAGTAATTCTATGCGTTATACCATCAATTATATTTATTCTTTTTAAAAGTAGGTTTAATTATACTAAACCAATATATAATCTTACTTATCTTCTTTCTATATCATCATTATTATTATTATTTTGTTTGGTTTTTCTCCCTAATTTATCAACGATGATAGATCGTTTTTCAATTTACTTAATACCTATTCAAATATTAGTTTTTGCTAATTTATTTAATATTTTTGAGTATTGGGATAAGTTTTTTGTTATTACGTTAACCTATCTATATTATTTTATTGTTTTGTTTTCTTGGCTTTTTTTTGGCTCGCACGCAAGTTCTTGGATTCCATATGATAGCTACCTATAAGATTGGAGATAATTATGAATGGTATTTTTATAATATCAATAGATTTTGAACTAATGTGGGGTGTATTTGATAAGAGGAGAATTAGATCTTATGGTAATAATATTATTGGTGCTCGTAAAGCAATACCAAAAATTTTAAATTTGTTTAAATTAAACAATATTCATGCTTCATGGGCGACTGTAGGTTTTTTGTTTGCTAATAACAAAAATGAAATAATTAAATATTTACCTGATAAGATGCCATCATATGAAAATAACAGGTATAACCCTTACGATTACCTCTCAAACTGTGTAGGAGATTCAGAAAAAACAGATCCATATCATTTTGCTCCATCTTTAATAAAATTGATTTTAGAAAATAATGGACAAGAAATATCATCTCATACATTTTCTCATTATTATTGCTTAGAAAAAGGTCAAACGTTAGAGCAATTTGATGCTGATACTAAATCATTATTAGCTATTGCAACGGATAATGACATAAATATAAAAAGTATTGTCTTTCCAAGAAACCAGTTCTCTGATGATTATTTAAAAGTATGTAAAAAACATAATATAAATATTTATAGGAGTAATCCTAATTCTTTTATATATCAGGAGAAATCCCAAAATCAACGAAGCAATTTAGTTAGAGGATTTAAAGCTTTTGACAGCGTCTTACCGATAGATGGGTATCATGGGTATAAGACATCGATAACAAATGGAATGACTAATATATCAGCAAGCCGTTTTTTAAGACCTATATCTCGTACAATGCCATCATTAGTTTCAGCATTATTACTCAGAAGAGTATTAGTTGAAATGGAACATGCCGCTATAAATGGACATTGCTATCATTTATGGTGGCATCCACATAATTTTGGTTCTGACGTCGAATTAAATATAAATCATTTATCTAAAATAATTGATAAATACAAAATACTAAATGAAAAATATGGAATGGTAAGTAAAAATATGAGTGGCGTTTAATTTAGGCATTAACTATATGTTAGTGGTTTATTATTTATTATAATTTCTATTGAACTTTATTATAAGGATTTATTAAAGTGAAAGTAATTGTATTCTCCGCAAACACATCATGGTATTTATATAACTTCAGACAATCATCAATTAAAGCGTTTATTGATAAAGGGTATACAGTTTATTGTATTTCACCTCGAGATAATTATTCTAAAAGGCTAATGTCTGAACTTGGATGCTATTGGTCTAATATTGATATGGATAATAAAGGTTACAATGTATATAAAGATATAATCACTTTATATCAGCTATTATGTCTCTATCGTAGAATAAAACCCGATTATGTTTTCAATTATACATTGAAAAATAATGTATATGGAACTTGGGCTGCTAAGATATATGGTGCTGTTGTCATAAATAATGTATGTGGTTTAGGGACTGCTTTTATTAATAATAATTTAATATCAAAAATAGTCAGGATACTATACAAATTATCCCAACCTTATGCCGATAAAGTTTTTTGTCAAAATCCAGATGATTTTTCTATGTTATCAGATAATAAGTTAGTCAATAAATTTAAATTGGAATTATTACCAGGTTCTGGTGTAAATACGGAGAAGTTTTATCCAGTGTTATATAAATCTTATAGAAATGTTTTTACTTTTCTTTTTGTTGGTCGGATTTTGTCTGATAAAGGTCTAAATGAACTTGTTGAAGCTGCTAAAATTTTGTATCAAGAGAACTTTGATTTTAAATTACAAATATGTGGCTTTATTGATAATAAGAATAAATCATCTATTTCTATGAATGTAGTGAACCAATGGATTAAATATCCTTTCATTGAGTGGCTAGGGAGCAGTGATGATGTTGTTAGTGTGTATGCAAAGGCTGATTGTGTTGTTTTACCATCATATAGAGAAGGGATGCCTAAAACCTTAATTGAGGCAGGAGCTATGGGGTTGCCGAGTGTAGCGACGAATGTCCCTGGATGTAAGCATATTATTAAAGATGGTTATAATGGATTTTTGTGTCAACCGAGGAATAGCAAATCTTTAGCTGGTGCAATGAAGAAAATACTAATGTTACCTGAAGATGCTTATAAGATAATTTGCAGCAACGCGAGGCTAAAAGTTGAAAAAGAGTTTGATGAATCTATTGTCATTGATAGAACTATTTCAGTACTAGCTTAATTAAATTCATATATAACAAATATAAATTTCAGACATTTAGCAGAGGTTTTATGAAAATTGTTGCTTTTATAGGTGATCAACCTAACCATTGGGGACTTATTAGCAAAGTGTCTCAAATCGCTACTATTTCATCAGTTGTAACGGTATCAAAAAAATATAATAAGAAGAAATCATATAGTAAATTTATACAAAGTATTTGTGCTCTACCTTTATCATTAGCTTGGAGAAAAATGCAACGTTCTTTCATTATTACAGATGAATTCAAAAGTAGAGTATTAAAAGTTTCAACTAATGATATTAATTCAGATGAAGTTTTAGAGTTTATAGTTAATGAAAGTCCTGATTTAGTGATAGTTTCAGGTACCAATTTACTGGGTGCAAAGTTAATCAAAGAGCTTTCAAAAACATCTAAAATTATGAACTTACATACAGGTATATCTCCTTATGTAAAAGGTGGTCCGAATTGTACTAATTGGTGTCTAAGTAATCGGAATTTTCATTTAATAGGTAATACCGTTATGTGGCTAGATGATGGCATAGATACTGGTAATTTAATTGTTACAGAAAAATGTCCTCTAATAGGTAATGAATCATTATCTGAATTACATATTAAAGTAATGAATCATGCCCATGATATATACAGTAAGGTAATTAAGGCTTACGTAAACAAACAGCCATTACAAAATATAAGTCAACATGAAATATCATCAGGACATTTATATTTAACTAAGGATTGGAATAAGAAAGAAGTTATTAAAGCTTTATATAATTATTATTTCTATTTTTCTAATGAAAATATAAATAATAATATTAATGATGTACTATTTGTAAATACTGATAATTATAAGAAAAAATAATGTATATTTTTTGTGACTATGTTTACTTAAGTTTGGCTGTTTATAAGGGATTATTGGTGAGGAAATTAAAAGTTGGTGTTTTATTAGATGATGATAATAATACAAAACAAATTTATGACTTCTTAGATGTAGCTTTAGATTCTAAGGTATATGATGTTAAATTTACTATTACGCACTATTGTTTTTTTAAATTTCCATCTATTAAAGAAATTAATATATCGTTACTATCTAATATTTATCTTTTTATAAAAAAACTTTTTTTGAAGTTAGTTATAAAATTTGAAGTTTTTCTATTAATTAAAAACAAAAAAATAGTTAATAATTATTTTTTTAAAATCAATATAAAGAACTTATCAATCAGAAATTTTAATATATATAATAGTGCTTTAAATGGTGATTTTTTCTATAGATATACCGAAGATGAAATTATAAAAATAAGAAGAGAAAATGTTGATTTATTAATTCACTATGGCAGTAAAAAAATTCCAGACGAACTTTTAAAATTATTTCCTTCTGGTGTCATCTCATTAAATTATACGAATACTACTTTTAGTAGTTCTTTATGTGCTGGTTTTTATGATGTGCTTAATAAGCACGATACTACTAGTTTTAGTGTGAAGGTAACTAATTATAAATTAAAAAAAATAGAAGATGTGATTTTTAATGGAAGTATTATGACGTCTTTTATGTTCACCTTAAATTTAATTAGACTATATTCTAAGTCTAATTCAGTTATTCACAAATTAGTTGAAAATATTGCTTCAAAGCGTGCTCATTATCATGTTGTAAATCAGCATAGATCAATGTTCCCTTCATATTCAGTACCTAGTATATCAGTTCAAATATTATATTTATATAAGCTATTTTGTTGTTGTTATATTAGAGCTTGGAGAAGCATTACATCAAAAACGATAACCTGGGGTGTTGCTTATCAATTTACAGATAGTTGGTGTGATGTGTCATTGTCTGAATCTACTGTCATTGAAAATCCGGATAATCATTATTTAGCAGACCCTTTTATTATAAAACAAGGAAATAAACATTATTGTTTCGTTGAAGATTATGATTTTGCTGTACGTAAAGGGTTAATTACAGTATATGAAATTGATCCTAATGGGTATAAATATTTAGGAGTAGCTTTAGAAGAAGAATTTCATTTATCTTATCCTTATTTATTTAGGGATGGTGATAATCTTTATATGTGCCCTGAAAGTTGTTCAGCAAAAGATATTAGACTTTATAAATGTGTTAATTTCCCATTAGAGTGGAAGTTAGAAAAAATTTTAATAAAAAATATATCAGCTGCAGATACTAATATTGTTAAAGTTGATAGTACGTGGTGGATGATGTCTAATGTTGACTCATCACTATTAGGAAATGATCATTATTCTGAATTACATCTTTTCTATTCTAAAGATTTACTGAATGGTGATTGGGTAGAGCATAAAAGTAACCCTGTTATATATAATGCATCAATTGGTCGTAATGGTGGACTTTTCTTTGATGATGAAAATATATACCGTGTCTATCAAATTCAAGGTTGTGATCTATATGGTAAATCTTTTGGGGTATCAAAAGTTAATGAAATATCACGATATAAGTATGAAGAAGATATTCAGTTTGAAGTTGCGGCAGATTATTTTGATTCTATAGTTGCAACACATACTTTTAATTTTACTGAAGGTTTAATAGTTTTAGATTTTGCTAAAATTGATACATATATTAAATAATATTTTCACCAAGATTAATAGATTAGGTTTTAGGCTCAACTATCTTGATGTATAGAATACTAAGGTTACCATACTAGATAATACATCTGATGTTATCGTGTATTTTTTAAAAAACTTGGTTTAACATTTACTGTTAAACCCTCTTATTATATTTTTATTATTAACTATATTAATCTAATAACTTAGAGATCGCATGATAAAAGGTAAAATATGTTTTACTTAATAGTTATATTAGATTTAATGAGTGTTTATTATGATAATTGATATTACAAAAAAAAATATTTTTCGAATTTTATCTAATGACTTTAGGGTCAAAAGCAGGTTGCAACTATTAACAGATAACTCTATTTTAACAATACTTAATTTTCACAGAGTCGCTCCTTTTGATGGTAGTATATATAGTCCACTTGACCCTGTTTTATTTGAAGATATTATAATTTATTTAAAATTAAATTATAATATAATTTTATTTGGTGAAACGGGTGAAGATAAAAATAAGCCAGATTTGATTTTATCATTTGACGATGGTTATAAAGATTTTATTGATTATGCAGTTCCTATTTTATATAAGCATAACATAAAGGTGAACCAAAACATTATCCCTTCATGTGTTTTATCTGGAGAGTCTCCTATCAATGTATATCTACAAGATTTTATTGGTAATGCTCCTGATGAGTTAATATTGAATTTACCTATAAGACCTAGCATTACGAGGAAGGATTTACAAAATAGAAACAAACTAGGATACTATATATCTTCTAAAATTAAGAACTTAGATTATAATAATTTTATCATTCACCAGAAATTAATAAAGGATTATATCTATAAATATTCTGAATTTCTTTGTTCTGCAATGATGACTATCGATGAAATAAAGGAGGTCTCAACATATCATCAAATAGGAGTACATTCTTATGAACATCTTTCTATGTCTAAACAATCTCAAAAATATTTTATTAATGATTTGAATATGTGTAGAGATTTTATGAACGATATTAATATAAAAACAGATATTTATGCTTTTCCTAACGGAAGTGCAACTGAAGAAAACATTCAATATGCATTAGAATCAGATTTTAATCATATTTTACTTGTAGGTGATGATTTTAGTAAAAATAATAATAAAATACATAATCGATTTACTTTTGATGCTATTTCTTATTTTGAGGCTAAATATAAATCATTAGGTAGAATGAGAAATATTAAAAAATTAGTAGCTTAGCAATAAATTAGATATAAGTGATTTTAATTATTAGAGGTATTTGAAATTATTGTAAATAACGCCACTTAATAAAATAGGTGGCGTTTTTGAACGGTTATAAATATCCACTAATCAGTATATTTACGCACCGTTGCGGCTACGTGTTGGTTTACCGTTTGGGCGTTGACCACCGGGTTTACCATTACGGTTAGTCGGGCGACTATTTGACTGGGCTGGCTTTCCATTACGGTTACCATTGGTGCTGGTGTTATTACTGCCACCACGGTTACTGCTAGTGCCTGCTTTTGCTGGATTGCTATTACGTGATCCGTTTGGTTGTGGTTTACCATTACCTACAGGCTTACCATTTCGATTACCTTGTGGGCGCTTACCATCGGTACGAATATCAGGCTGATTTGGGTTCTTTGTTGCAAAGCGCTTAGAACCGTGACGACCTGAACCGCGACGTTCTGCCGGAGTCATTTCTGCTTCACTACCAGCTTCTGGTACTAAACAATTAGGGCGATTACCAATAAGATATTTCTTGCCCATTGTTGTTAGTGCGTCACGAATAAGAGGCCAGTTTAGTGGATCGTGGTAACGCAATAGTGCTTTGTGTAGGCGACGTTGACGTTCACCTTTAGCGACAAATAAATCCTCACGACCTTTGTACTTCACTTTCTTCAACGGGTTAGTTTCAGAATGGTACATTGCTGTGGCATTACACATTGGTGATGGGTAAAAGTTTTGTACCTGATCACACTGGTAATCATTTTGTTTAAGCCACAATGCAAGGTTCAACATATCGTCGTCAGTTGAGCCTGGGTGTGCTGAAATAAAGTATGGAATCAGGTATTGTTTTTTACCTGCTTCTTGACTGTATTGTTCAAACATTGATTTAAAGCGGTCATAGGTACCCATGCCTGGCTTCATCATCAGATCAAGTGTACCTTTTTCTGTATGTTCAGGTGCGATCTTTAAATAACCACCAACATGGTGAGTAACAAGTTCACGCACGTATTCTGGCGATTCGACCGCTAAATCATAGCGCACACCAGAAGCAATCATGATCTTCTTAATGCCTTTAACATTACGAGCATTACGATATAAATCAATCAGATGTTTATGATCTGTGTTTAGCTTCTCACAAATCTTAGGGAAGATACATGATGGGCGACGACAGTTAGCTTCTGCACGAGTGTCAGAACAGCCAAGACGATACATGTTAGCTGTCGGGCCACCTAAATCAGAAATAGTACCGGTAAAACCTGGAACTTTATCGCGAATATCTTCTAGTTCATTAAGAATAGATTCTTGAGAACGGTTTTGAATAATACGACCTTCGTGTTCAGTAATTGAACAGAATGAACACCCACCAAAACAACCACGCATGATGTTAACCGAGGTTTTAATCATGTCATAAGCTGGAATTTTTGCCTTGCCGTAACTTGGATGAGGTACGCGAGCAAACGGTAATCCAAACACAAAGTCCATTTCTTCAGTTGATAATGGAATCGGTGCACGGTTGATCCATAATTCACGATCAGCATGTTTTTGAATTAATGCACGTCCAGAATAAGGGTTAGTTTCTAAGTGCATTACACGACTTGCGTGAGCATATAAAATACGGTCATTGGCTAGCTTTTCATAAGAAGGCAAACGTACAACTGTATTTTCAGCATCGTGGCGTGATGGACGAACGTGAACAACTTGTGGCTGTTTTTCTTTTTCTTCTTTATTAGACGCACAAGTTTCTTCGGTCGCATAAGGGTTTTGCATCACCATTGGACGACCAGGCTTTTCAATACGTGATGAATCAATTTCCTGATAACGCTCAGGAATGTCTTTGATCATTACCGCAGTGCCTGCAATATCAGTTAATGACTTGATATCTTCGCCATTAGCGATACGGTGCGAGACTTCAACCAGTGCACGTTCAGCGTTACCAAATAACAGAATATCTGCTTTTGCATCCATTAATACTGAGCGACGAACTTTGTCAGACCAATAATCATAGTGTGCAAGGCGACGTAAGCTTGCTTCAATACCACCTAGTACGATAGGTGCTTCTTTGTAGGCTTCACGGCAGCGTTGTGAATACACCAATACGGCACGATCAGGACGTTTCCCACCTTCATTGTTGGGAGTGTAAGCATCATCTTTACGCAACTTACGATCTGCGGTATAGCGGTTGATCATTGAGTCCATATTGCCTGATGTAATACCAAAATAAAGATTCGGTTTACCCAACGCCATAAAATCGTCTTTATTGTCCCATTTAGGCTGCGCAATAATACCAACGCGAAATCCTTGAGATTCAAGTAAACGACCAATAATCGCCATACCAAAACTAGGATGGTCAACATAGGCATCACCAGTAACAATGATAATGTCGCAGCTGTCCCAGCCAAGAGCGTCCATCTCTTTTCTAGATGTTGGCAAGAATGGAGCTGTGCCATAGCATTCAGCCCAATACTTAGGATAGCTATCAATAGGTGTTACTTTAGTGTGCATGTTTTGACCTCTATATTTTGAGGCGGGAATTATAGCGGCTCATAAAAAGGCTGGCTAGTGATTATAAATCCTGATCTTAAACAAGGTTTTAGTAAATTGGAGTTAGACAGTTAACTATAGCGGTTTCTTCTGCGCTCGCAGCCACTAAAATTAGAAATATTTAAGTTATAAATAAACGATCAACGGCGAATAAATAACCGTTGATCGTTGTTTGTTGAGCGTGGTTTAAGCTAAAGACTTAAGCTGGTGTTATGTTCGATTGTAGACTTCGTACATCTGAGCCATCAGGACTTTGATAAACAGCAAGATCAAATTGGGGCAAAATAGCTAATACATGGTCAAAAATATCAGATTGAACGGCTTCATAAAAAGCCCACCGAGTATCATTCACAAACACATAAATTTGCACGGGTAGACCTTGTGCCGTTGGCTCTAATTCACGTACCAAAAAGGTCATATCTTGACGAATTTTATTGTTTTGCTTTAAGTAAGCCTCAAGGTAGGCACGAAATACCGTAATATTGGTAAGCTGTAATGCATGCGCATCACCGCTAGCGATGTCAGTATTTCTTTTCGTTATAAAATCGGCCACATAAGGGATCTGGGCTAATTTTTGTTGTTGCTGCTCGTCAATAAATTTAATCGTTTCAATATCTATTAGCACTGAACGTTTGATGCGTCGCCCACCAGATTCCTGCATTTGACGCCAATTAATGAATGAGTCTTGTACCAGTGCATAGGCAGGGATATTGGTCACAGTATTATCCCAGTTTTTTACTTTAACGGTTGTCAAAGAGACTTCATCAATACTACCGTTAGCGCCATATTTATCCATTTGGATCCAATCACCCACCTTTACCATTTGATTAGCTGACAGTTGAATACCAGCCACAAAACCTAAAATAGTATCGCGGAAAACTAATAACACTAAACCTGTAGCAACACCTAAACCGCTTAAGAAATAAATAGGTGAGCGGTTAGCTAATACTGAAATAGCAATGATAAAGCCAATAAAAAAGAGGATTAATTTTGATAATTGGACAAAACTTTTGACCGGTAGGTTACGGCTGATCTGATTAATATCGGCCATGTCGTTGGTTGCATCAAGAAATGCATATGAGCTTCTAACGAGTACGATAATTAACCATAAGCTAAGGGTGCGATCAATAAAACTACTGAGAATGGCATGTTTATCTAATACAAGCGGTATAACAAGATTGAGTACCATTGCTGGAATCGTCAGTGATAATTTTTCAAACACTTTATGGCGCACCATAACGTGTCCCCATGTCGCTTGGGAACGTTTTATAGCTGAGCGTAATAATGTAAGTAAGCCCCAACGCACAAAGACATAAGATAAGAATGCAAGAGCGCAGCAAAGCACCATAAAAATGGCGGTTGATATATTATCTTGTGGTTGAACATTGATCCCCAGCTGTGACATGCCATTAGCAATGTCTAAGCGTATTTTATGGCTCAAAACTGAACTCCATACTCACACGGTGAATAAATAAATGTTGAATGGTGATTGCTTAATATCATTATTTAACAACAGTATTAACAATGATACGAGTATATTTTAGTGGTGGTGTTTATCTTAGCATAATCATAAAGCTGCATTAGTGATAGAATCTTAGAATACCAAGTATGTATGTTCTAGATATAGTATGGAGATGATAGTGGCCAAAAAGTTTTATGTGGTATGGCAAGGTCGTGAGCCCGGTATTTATAGTGATTGGGCAAGTTGTAAGCAGCAAGTCGATAAATTTGCAGGTGCACGCTATAAATCATTTCCAACTCAAGCAGAAGCAACGGCTGCTTTTGGTAAACAGCCTCAAGCAGTAAGATCTACAGCTGCGGGAAGTAATAAAACGGCTGTAAAGCGTACAACAACCAGTAAAGGCTCATTAACCAGCGAACAAGTTCATGCATTAACGGCTGAAATTAAAATTTTTACTGATGGCGGTTGTGATCCTAATCCGGGTAAAGCGGGATCAGGATTAGCATTATACCAAAACAATCAGCTCAGTGAGTTATGGTATGGCTTGTATGAGCC
Source organism: Photobacterium malacitanum (assembly GCF_900185615.1). Lineage (GTDB taxonomy): Bacteria > Pseudomonadota > Gammaproteobacteria > Enterobacterales > Vibrionaceae > Photobacterium > Photobacterium malacitanum. The sequence continues at coordinate 52,940 of NZ_FYAK01000011.1, read as the reverse complement.
AATGGGCACCAATAATACCGCCGAGTTAAATGCACTTAATCAAGCGTTGATTTTAGCTGAACAAGCGTTGGCACAAGGGACTACTGTCGCTATTTTTTGTGATTCGAAATATTCAATTCAATGTATTACCCAATGGGCGATAACATGGCAAAAAAATGGCTGGAAAAAAGCCGGTGGAGAAATTAAAAATCTCGCTTTAATTCAACAAATGTTTAGCCGTTATCAAGCACTAAAATCACAGCTTGTGATCCACCATGTGAATGGGCATGTTGGTATTGAAGGTAATGAATTGGCTGATCGAATGTCAATTTTAGCGGTCGATACGAAAACGGTCGACTTTTGTTTATACCAACCGCCTTATGATTTGGCTGCGTTACTTGCTCTTCGTGCGGGTTAAGCTCTGTTAGCTTTGGGTTAGTACAGCGAGCATACGTAAAATGTTCGCTTTATTTTCACCATCGCCCATCATTTCTGGATTGGCTAATGCATATAAATAGCCTTCAATAGCACTACCATCAATATCTGCTCTAAAATCAATTAAATTTGCCCATTGCTCGATATCATCAGCATCAATTTCATCAGCAAGATATTTTTCTAATACCATGATTAAATGCTGGTGGCTGACCTCAAAAGGGGGATCATTGGGAGAGTTTTCTGCATTAACAAAGACTGAAAACGCCGCGTCCCGTTGAGGACCAAAGGTCAAGATTTGGATCAGGGCTTGCTGTTTGTTCATAACATCATCATGTGGTTTTGATTGATAATGGAATTGTGCCGTGAATAACAATATAAAAAAAGCCCACTGAGACTATTTTCTCAATGGGCTTGGTATTTTTCAGTCGTTAATGTTCTATATAATGATTAAGCGTACATCGGTACTAAGACAAATGTACCCACAATAACGGTAGCTAAACCACAGATAACAGGTACGAAGGTACGCTTAACAACATCAAACGGACTGATTTTCGCCATACCAGATGTCGCCACGATAACACCAGAAACAGGTGAAATAGTACGACCTAAGTTTGATGCTTGTAACATCGGAATAATTAGGAAAGCAGGGCTTAAACCTAATTTACCCGCCAGCTGAGGTGCAAGTTCTACGAAAGCATAGAAAGGCGCGTTACCAGAGCCTGTTGCAATAGCTGCGGCAACGGTAAGCGCTGTTAGTAGTAGCATTAACGCAAAACCACCTGCACCGGCTTTATCTGCTAGTGAAATCAGGTTATCAATCGTACCAACCGTCATCAGTCCTTGTGCGAATACGCCAGCAGCAACTAATAACATTACAACGCCTTTAAATGCGTCTCCCATACCAGCATAACAAGACTCTAGGTTACTTAATGTTGCCTTACCATCTAAGCGGTTAGTCAAGAAATCAACCACAGCACCAAGTGCAATTGAAACGATTACAATTGTGTAAATATCAAGTTTTAAACCTGGAATAGTTTCACCGTTAAATAAGAATACGCCGATAATTGGCATGAAAGGTAAGATCGAGTAATACCCAGGAGCACTGACTTCCATTTCTGAAATATCAACACGTTCCATTGGTGTATTGTCTCTCTTATCAAGGTATTTATTCCAGAAAAACGCTGCCACAGCCATAACGATAATGGCACAGATAGAAACCGGTAGTACGGTTTCAACGGCAAAGACGTGTAATGGTAAACCTGATTGTTCAGCTGCAACAACAACGTCGCCCGATGTCGGTGATAAAATAATTGCTGCAGGTGATGCACATACTGCAGCCGCTGCTGGGCGAGAAATACCCATTGCTGTCATCATTGGGAATAGGGTTGCCATTAATAGCACCCCAAGACCAGTTGCAGAGCTAACGGCAAGTGACATTAAACATGCCACAATATAGGCTGCAACTAATAATGCATAAGGCGATTTAATAAAAGAAAGAGGCTTTGAAAATTGTTTTACCACAACATTATTTGCACCGATATACGTCATGTAAGAGGCAAAACCACATAATAGCATAATTTGTAAGCCTAGGCCGCCACCACGGTTTTGAAGCATGTATTTCACATACTCAAGTGAGTCAGTTAATAAGTTACCAGTAGATGCTACTTTAGCTGGTAATACCGAATGGCCCAATAAACCGGCAATAATGAGTAATGACACTCCAGCGGTTAATAATACACCAGCTGCGTTATATCCTTTTACTATGTAATAACCAACGGCAATGGTGACCACCAACCCAATTAATAATTCCGTCATGGAAAGTCCTCTCCTAAAATCAAATTAAATATGCATTTATGATGTATTGCGGCATTTTTTTCATAAAAGGCGCGACTAATGTAACTAAAAATCAGCTTATGAACGACTATTAACAGTCGAAGTTATGATCTCTGCCATGCTTTTATTGATAATGTTAATAATTTGATTTTTATGGTGTTATTTATTGAGTTGTTAATGTTGTGTGAGTGTTAAATTCTTGCTTGTGTCACTATTTGTAATGATTATTGTTGGCATTGCTGTTTAACGTACTCAATAAATGTTCTGTCGGCAAGTGAGAGGTAACCTTGCTTGCGCCATGCCATTGCAAGATCTAAATAAATAGGTTCAGCAAAGGGAATAGGAATAACGTTCGATTCATGATCCGTGACTAATTCAAGTAAGGATGTGATGGCAAAGTCATGGCGAATAATCTGTAAAATCATGGGTAATAAATTTGTTTCAAATGAAATGTTTGCGGTTAAATGATGTTGTTCGCAAATATGATCTAAAATTTCACGATGAAAATATCCAGGTTTAAATGCCACTAATTCTTGGCCAAAAAAATCGCCAAAAGTGAGGCTTTTTTTGGTCGCAAAGTCGTGGTGTTCACTCACGACGGCAACCATCTGCGAACGTAATAGATGCTCTATTTGTAAACTACTCGGTACGTTATGATTAATAATGACACCAAGATCTAGTTCCCCCTCAACGAGCATTTGTCTAATTGATTGAGTACCTGCTTCAACAATGGTTAATTTTAAATTTGGGTAATGGCTTTTAAAGCCCATCAGTATTTGAGGAAAAAAATAGGATCCCAGCATACTTGGCACTCCAAGCCGTACTTCACCTTTTTCTAATCCGCGTAACTCTTTCATGGCTAAAGTTGCATCGTCGATTTTTTGTAATATTTGTTTAGCATGTATCAGTAACACTTCACCTTCTTGAGTGAGGCTAACTTTGCGTTCATTACGATAAAATAATGTCAGATCTAGTTGCTGTTCAAGTTTTTTTATCGCCACACTAAGTGCTGGCTGTGCAATATGAAGCTGTTCTGCGGCACGAGTAAAACTTTTTGTTTGCGCTAATTGAGTGAAGTAAATAAGTAAACGCGTGTCCATGGCTATAACCTTTGTTTATCGCTGTGATATTTATTATATATTTTCATTATTATGCGGCTATTGTTATCGTCTTGTCACGTTATGTTTAGTTTTTGAAAATAAGATATCTCTACCCTAATGACATAGTGGGATAGGCATAGATCGTTTAAAAGGTGAGATCATGATAGAGATACACACATTAGCCTATAAGAAAACCAGTTTTGCACTGGCATTAGGGTCATTTATCGTTTTTTGTAATGTATATTTATTTCAGCCAATGTTGCCATTGATGGCGACAGAATTTGCTGTGTCCGCGACTCAAATTAACTGGGTATTAGCGGCGACAACATTAATGCTGGCAGTATGTTTAATTCCGTGGGCTATTGCTTCCGAGATCGTTGGACGACGATTGATCATGGTGATCAGCTTATTACTGATGCCTATTGTGGGAATCGCGATGGTTTTCACTCAAAATTTATTGAGTCTAACTTTAGCACGTGCGGTGATGGGGGTTTCGGTTGCAGGTTATGTCGCTGTTGCTGTGGCTTATATGGCAGAAGAGTTTAGCCCTACAGCATTAATGTTAGCTGTGGGGAGTTACATTAGTGCTAATTCATTAGGCGGGATTGCTGGGCGATTGTATGGTGGTATTTTTGGTGAACAACTAGGTTGGCATTGGGCGGTATTTGGAATGGCGGCCATGAGTTTAATTGGGGCTATTGTGGTGATTAGATTATTACCACCACAGCAACATTTTGTTCGTCATAACCATCAATTACATGTACATGCTCGTCAATTAATTGCTCATCTGAAGCAACCTGTTTTATGGTTAGCAATGTTAATTGGCGGAATAAATTTTGCGTTATTTATTAACCTTTATTCAGTGACTGGATTTAGATTGGTAGCCGCACCATTTAATTTGCCTTTAAGTTGGGCATCACTAATTTTTGTTTGTTATTTAAGTGGCACCATCACATCACGTTTAAGCGGTCGTTGGGCAAGTAAGTTTAATCCAATATCAGGAATGATCTTAGGCGGTATTTTAAGTTTGGTGGGAATGTGGTTAGGTTTAGTTGAATCACGCATTACTATTTTAATCAGCTTGCTGTTATTGAGCTCTGGGGCATTTTTTACCCACTCATTAGCTTATGCTTGGGTAAGTCATCATGCCAAAGTCGCTAAAGCAACGGCTACTGCGCTCTATTTAGTTCATTATTATGTCGGTGGTAGTTTAGGAGGCTTTTTGTTGATTTATTGCTGGCAGCATGGCGGTTGGAGTATGGTTGTTACTGGAGGTACAGTATTGTACTCACTAATGTTTATCTTATGTGGGTACTTAATGAAAACCAAGCAACAACCTGTTTTACAACCTCAATGAGGTAATAATCGAGGTTAATCGATCGCGATAGTTAATGTGTAATGGCTGCTTTCACCACGGCGAGCAAAGGCGCGATATTGACCAATGCGAATCGTATATTTGCCAGTATAAGGTAATACATATTCGCCATTGTCATTAATATCAGCAGAATAAGGATTTAAATCAGCAACCCGTTCAAGTTTTGAGTCGAGAAGAATAACCCATAATTTAGTACTTTTGGTGTCGAGGGTGACTTTTAAATGCTGATCTTTTTTAGCATAAAAAACATAACTATTAACATCATAGCTGGTAGTGGTAGCGACATACTGCTCACTACTAGCTCCTGTTTTAAAATGAACCGCTTCTGTGCTATCAGCTGCAATAGCCATAAAAGAACAGCTACTTAATATTAGTGCAGTAAACAATAGTCCTAATGGTTTTAGAAATAACATAATACATGACTCAATCGTTTGATAAACCTATCTCGCTAATTGTTACGCGAGTTAAAAAGTACGCAGTATTTAATCGGGGGAAAATACTGCGTATTTGATTAGTATTATCAAAAATAACCAATTGGTAAAGGTGTGTTTAGTTAGCCAATGCCATAGCCAGTAAACTAACTGGATGAATTGTTTTTAAATCAGTGTTTTCCTCAATTTGCCATTTACAGGTTTCACAATCAGTTATTGCATAATCAGCATTGGCTTGGCGTATCTTTTGAAATAAGTCCTCACCAATTTTGATTGAAGTATCATAATTTTCAGTTTTAAAACCATAAGTTCCCGCCAAGCCGCAACATTGACTATCTAATACCTCAAGTTCTAAACCTGGAATCATTTTCAGTAATTCAATGGTATATAAACTTCCTCCTGTGCGCTCTAGGTGACAGGGAGTATGGTAGACCACTTTCTTATTAATAGGTTTGAGCTTAGGGGTATTACCATTCATAAATGCTTTAAGTAGAAAACGAGTCACATACTCAATGCGATCAGCAACGTTGGCATTATCAACTTTTAAAACATGTGGATATTCTTCACGTAAAGTAAACGCACAAGTAGAAGAGGTTGAAACAATGGTTGAATTATATTTTTCAACAACTGCTGCAAAACTTTGAGTATTGAGCAATGCGTTTTTCTTGGCTTTATCAAAGAAACCATTAGCAATCAGTGGTACACCACAACACTTCTCTTTTTTTAGTAATTGCACACCAATGTTCATTGCATTCATGACCTTGATGAAATCTTTACCTAATTGTGGGTGGTTATAATTGACATAACAGCCATGAAAATAATGTACTTGCTGTGGATAGTGAGTTTGGTTATGGCAGTGTTTTTTATACCATTGGCGAAAAGTACCATGGGAATATTTAGGTAAACTTTTATGGTCATGAACCCCAATGGTTTTATGCATGACTTTTTTTACCGGTTCCATGCTAGTAATCGCATTGACGATTGGTGCGAAAGGGGTCGCGACAGATCCCATTAAATCGGTATGGCTAAGGACAAAATCACGAATAGTTTTAATATTTAGATCGTGTTTAGCATGTTTACTGCGCGCAACAGCAATCATGTCACCAATTTTAACGCCAGAAGGACACGCGGTTTCACAGCGTTTGCAGTTGGTACATAGCTTGAGCATATCATCATAAAATTCTGCGCTTTTAATCCGTAATCGCTCGCCATCAGGGCCACATTGTTTAGGGCCAGGGTAGTTAGGATTGGCTTTAGCAACAGGGCAATAAACGGTACATACGGTGCATTTAATGCATTGGTCAAAACTGGTATCTTGCTTGAGCATTAGATATTGCCCTCTGCTAATGATGGAAAAATAGCGCTTGATTGATGATGGTTCTGTAGAGCGATCATTGATTGTGCCGCATGAAAACCGCTACTAATAGCAACACCGCTACCACTGCCTTCAAAGATAGGGTTGTAATGCGCCAAAATAGCCCCTGCACAATAGAGATTGGTAATCGTATTACCGTTAAGGCTAGGTTGTAACTGCTGATTAGTCTCAACCCCCATGCCAAGAAATTGATGCGGTTGATCGCTGAAAAATTGTGATTGATACCAATGCTGGTGGTTGGTTGAAGCTAATGGCGCGATATCTAACCCAAAAACGGCTTCTTCAATATGATGGCGTTCTGCATGTAAACCACGGCTAAAGAAACTGCCACTGGCGAGTAAATAGTGATTGGCAACCAGTGGCATGTCACCATGGTGGCGAGTGAAAATACGTTGTAATTGGTTATTCTCAAATTCACCATGAGTTACTTCATCACCAGCAAGAATTAACCCACCTAACGATTTATAATAGCTTTTCATTGCATCTTCTAAACGAATGCCAAGTAACGATGGCGGCATGGTTGGAATTTCACACAGTGTGTAGCCGGTTAACTGTTCAATTTGTTTGAGGATCTTTATGCCAGAGCCGTTGCCAAAAACAGCTGGAAGAACCACCAGATCTGCTTCTCCAATAGTATTTTTCATGGCTAATGCAAAACGTTGTAGTTTATTGTCATCGGCTAAGACACGAGAAATATCAATCGAGCGATATTCACATGGGTTACGCAGCATGAGTTCAACATCAGGTAATGCAACGGCTGTTGTGGTAATTTCCACGTTAGCAAAGTGGGGCAATAGGCGTAAGTTATCGGCTGCTAATTGGGGCTGAAAATCACGGAAACCATCAATCGTTACTAATGCGATTTTTTGTAATGCTTGTGCGGGTTCAAACATTGGAAAAGGGTGTACAGTAGATTGCGATAACCATGTTGCTTTAAATGTTCCCATTGGAGTAATGCGCAAATGGTTACAATCATCAGCTTGATGATGCAGTTCAATGCCAATATTTTCCATTGTTTGTTGATACCAATCAATCGCTTGACGAGTAACATCAAGTCCTAATTTACTGTAGGGATGCTGTGGTGATTGAGCCGTTAAACGGTCAAATTCACTAAAAGGATATTGGATTGCAGTACCATTAGGTAAACGGCTTAACACATCAATTGATCCTGAAGAAAAATGGAGTGCACTTTGACCTGCAGCAATAACGGCTGTCTTAAGTCCTGCTTGGGCACAACGGATCGCACAAGTTAAGCCTGCAACACCACCACCAATAATTATATTATCAAATTTCATTATTTTTCCTCGCCTTGTGGCTGGTTAGTATTGGTAGATGTTGTTGTTGGTGGAATATCACTGACACCAAATAGACCTTCATAAATCCAATAAGAAAACTCGGCTTCGCGTAAAGCATCTCCCCAAAAAACAGGTTTAATGCCTTTCCAGCGTTCTTCAAGAAAATCACTCAGAATATGGCTGGCATGGTTGCCATCAGTGTCGCCATATTCAGCAAATAGCCCAGCCGCCCGATAAGAACATAATTCCCCTTGGCAAGGTCCCATACCAACGCGTGTACGACGGCGTAAATCAACTAAGTTATGCACATCAAGTTGCTTGATGGCATATTCAACTTCACCACAAGTCACCATTTCGCATTCACAAATAATGGCTTGGCTTTTCTTATCATCGGTTAAAAATTGTTGCGCGCGCTCACCGTGGCGGTAATAGGCGGATTGATAAACAGGTTTAGCTAAACTGGCTGTGTGCTTAATGGCTTTGGGTTGTTCGGATCCCGGTAATGGGCGCTGGTGAGTGGTGCAAGGAATAGTATTCCCGAGTTTTTTGGCAACTAAATCGGTGGTCCATTCAGCCATCATGCGGTAGGTCATTAATTTACCGCCAGTAATGGTAATAAAACCGTCCATGCTATCGCGTTCAGCGTGATCTAATAGCACGATCCCGCGGCTAATATTACGACCGCTAGTATCACCATCGACAGCCACTAATGGACGCACACCAGCATAAGCGCGCAATACTCGAGTATTGGCCATGATTGGCGCAAGCTTGGCACCTTCTTTTAATAAAATATCAATTTCTTTGCTGGTGACATGAAGATCATCAATGTCTTTATAATCAATTCGCTCCGAAGTTGTTCCAATCAGTGAAATGGTATCACCTGGGACTAAAATATCGGCATCAGAGGGCTTGCGACAGCGGTTGATCACTAAATTGTTAATGCGATAATCTAAGATCAATAATGATCCTTTTGCTGGGAACATAGTGATATTAAGATCACCGTACTGGCAGATTTGCTGTCCCCAGATCCCTGCCGCATTAATCACTTGCTGCGCTCTAATTTCAAAGTGAGTATTGGTTTTAAGGTTTAAACACTTAACCCCTTTAACGACGCCATTTTGTTGAATAAGATCAGTAACAAAAATGTGATTAAACAATTGTGCGCCATGTTCGATAGCATCAAGTGCATTTGATGAAGCAAGCCGAAAAGGATCAATGGTACCATCGGGGACTTTTACTGCTCCAATTAAATGCGGATTACAGTTCGGCTCTAATCGTAACGCTTGTTGTGGCGTTAATTGTTCGACATCAATATCAGCACCTTGGCAGGCGCTAATAAATTGCTGTTGAAATTGAAGATCATCACTTGGCAGAGAAATAAACAATCCTTGCGTATCTTCTACACAATGACGAGCAATATTTTTAAGAATTCGATTTTCAGTAATGCATTCTTTGGCGGATTCTGGATCTGTCACAGCATAGCGGGCACCAGAGTGAAGTAAGCCATGGTTGCGACCTGTTGTACCAGAGGCTAAATCGTCTTTTTCAATTAAAATGCATTTTATACCGCGCAGGGCACAATCGCGCATTATTCCTGTACCTGTTGCACCACCACCGATGATCACAACCTCTGTTTCTAACCAAGTCGTCATGTTCGTTTCGCTTATCGTTATTGATTATATTATTAGCGCTTTAAACGCCCACTATTTTAATAGGGTTAATATGCCATTAAATTACATGCTATTTGGTGAGCAAACGCACACAAATGAGCGAACGAACATTATAAATGTTCTTTTTTGTTCATGGCGTGGCTATTTGAAGATTAGTAAGTGGCACCGTTAATGAGGTAAATATCTTTAGCGGTAAAGGGATGGCTGAGATTCGCATCTTGACGTGACTTGAGTATAATTGTGCTCTCTTTATTTTTGATGATGCTTATTATGATCGGCTATCTCGCATTTTTAATTCCGGCACTGCTTGGTGCGCAATGTATTCTTACTTTAGTTCTCACCAAAGGGGAGATTTGCCCTGGTCAACGTGGTCGTGTACATAAAATGTTGCCAGTATTACTGGTTGGGTGGTTGTTAGCTGCGATTTGTAAAGTATGGGCGGTACTGCCGCTATTGAGTTTGTTATTTTTTACCGTCAAAGTGAAAACCAATAAAACACGAGATTCAGGGCCTCTTGTTGTACTTTATGGCTCGAATTTATTAGGTTTTATTTGTTGGATGATGTTACTGCCAATGATGGATCTGCCTGAAGTACTGTTAAGTTTAATGGCGATGGCATTATACGGTAGCTTACTTGCCCATGTATTACTTACGTTTTCACGTACCCGCTTACAGGCTTTTCACCGCATTTTACCCTTTGTAGGCTTTGTGAGTGCAATAGTGTCAGTACTGTTATTAGTATGGAAAATCATCTTTATGGGTGAGGCTGCAACGGCGCCTTATACTGTTGAAGTTGTCACTTCATTGGTGTGTTTAGTCATTGCATTACTGGTATGGTCGGGGCATATTTTATTACATAAAACCGTCAATAAATGGCAACTACTAGCAGCAGCGGTATTACTTACTTTTTCAGCCGTGATGCAATTAACCTTATTTTAAGCCATCACTGTTAATTCTAATTAGCCTTTATCTTGTGTGAGATAAAGGCTTTTTTATGGCTGAAATGTACAACAGGGAGAATTTGTAATATATCGTCTATGCTTAATGAGTTACGTACAGTAATGACGATGATCATTGAATAGTAAGGGGGATAAAATGGAAATTAATAACTTACTTGGTATGGATACCCATATTGTGATTGGTATTGTGAATGAGCGTTTACGGTTAGAGTGTTGCTCAATGGCTGAATTAACCTCTCGTTATGAGTTAAGCGAAACTGAACTGACAGAGAAAATGGCTCAGCAAGGCTATCATTACGATCCATTAAATAATCAGTTTAAGTAGCATGAGCTTTTATTTACGCAAGGTGTTAAACCGTTTTAATACCTTGTAAATGCTGTTGGCATTGCTGTTTCGCTGTTGCAAAAAAAGCCTTCAAATAGTGGTGCTGGTATTCTGACGCTCGTACCGCTGCAAAGAGACGCCGCCATAACCCGGTACCTAATGGTTTGCTGACAATTAACCCCTGACGGACAAAACTATCAACTGCCCAATTCGGTAATGCCGCGACTCCCATTCCTGCAGACACCATTTGTATCAACATCAGACTATTATCTGCTTGTTTCCATGTTAATGGCTCAATGGCTGCGGGTTGAAGAAAGTGCTTAACAATATCTAAGCGATGGCGTTGAATTGGATAACTGAGTAGAGTTTGATCGATAAGATCGGCCGGATCTATATATGACTTAGTTGCTAACGGTGATTGCGAAGCAACGATGAGACACATTTCAAAATCAAACAATGGCTCATAATGAATGTCGTTACGGGGGTGAATATCTGATGTAATGACTAAGTCTAATTCCCCTTGAGCTAACGCCGGAATAGGATCAAAACTAAACCCAGAACAAAAATCAATATCCACATCAGGCCATAGTACCTGATATTGTTTTAAAGCAGGCATTAGCCACTGAAAACACGAATGACATTCAATAGCCATCTGTAACCTTGCCGTTGTCTGATGTTTACTATTGGCTAGTGCTTGCTCGGCAATTTGTATTTTTGGCAATACGGTGTCGGCTAAATCAAGCAGCACTTTACCTTCAGCAGTAAAGCGTACAGGGCGTGTTTTACGTAAAAAAAGTTGGCTACCTAAGCGTTGCTCCAGATCTTTTAACTGATGAGACAGTGCTGATTGGGTTAAATATAAACTATTTGCAGTTGCAGTGAGTGATCCTGTTGCCCTCAGTACTGTTAATGTTTTGAGATGTTTAAGTTCAATCATATTCCATCCTTGGAGCATATAGGCAGTGGTTGATTGTTTTTTAATCTACTAGGTAAAATCATGATTGTAAACATCTAGATGGCTAAACGTCTATGCTTAGCGATTGGTTTTAAAAATTACTAGCATTTTAACGTGAAAAAAATTCATGATCGTTATGAGAAAAATCACCTTGTTGTCAGCGTTATTATTAGCCACTGTGTTAGTCAACAACAGTCATCTTAGCCGTTGTTTTTATATGGATTTATGATTAATACACAGTGAATTAAAGGAATATAATAATGACAGTACAATCAGAAAAAAAGGCCGGTATAACTAAAACAGTGACCCATATTTTAGGCTATCCACGTATTGGAAGTCAGCGCGAATTAAAATTTGCTCAAGAACGTTATTGGCGGGGTGAGATCGATCAATCTCAGCTTAAAAACGTTGGACAAGAGTTACGTCATCGCCATTGGAATGATCAACTTAGTGCAGGGCTAGATTATGTTGCGGTAGGGGATTTTGCTTGGTATGACCATGTATTAGGCACGAGCATGTTGCTTGGTCATATTCCAAGCCGCCATCAGCAAGGTTTCCCTGATTTAGATACCTTATTTACTGTCGCACGTGGTAAAGCGCCGACGGGATGTGCATGTGCTGCTGCTGATATGACCAAATGGTTCAATACTAATTACCATTACATCGTGCCAGAATTTACTGCAGAAGATAGTTTTAACGTTAGCTGGCAACAGTTGTTTGAAGAAGTGGCAGAGGCTAAAAAAGCAGGCCATAACGTTAAGCCGGTATTATTAGGACCAGTGTCTTATTTATGGTTAGGTAAAGAGAAACAGCAAGGGTTTGATCGACTGACATTATTACCCCGATTATTGACAGCTTATCAGCAAATATTAACCAAATTAACCGCATTAGGGGTCGAGTGGGTACAGGTTGATGAGCCAGCATTAGCGCTTGAGTTACCCTCTGAATGGACGGCAAGTTTTAAATTAGCATATCAAGTGCTTCATGGTGGGCCTAAGTTACTATTGACCACTTATTTTGATGACATTAGTCATCAACTCGGCATCATTTCACAGCTCAATGTTGATGGTTTACATATTGATTTATCAGCTGCACCAGCACAATTATCAGTCGTAGCCGACGCCATTCCAAATCATTGGGTGCTATCTGCGGGTGTGATTAATGGTCGCAATGTATGGCGGGCAGATCTGGCTGAATGGCTAATTCGTTTGCAGCCGCTAAAGCAGCAATTAGGGCGCAATTTATGGTTAGCGAGTTCATGCTCTTTACTTCATAGCCCTATAGATGTTGAGAGTGAAACTGAACTGGATGAAGATGTTCGTCAATGGTTAGCATTTGCTAAACAAAAATGTCATGAAATTACGTTATTGGCTCAAGCGCTTGATGGTGAACAAAGTGCGATTGCAGCATGTCGTGATTATAGCGCTAGTATAAAAGCCCGTCTTGATAGTGAACGGGTGCATAATACTCAAGTACAGCAACGTACTGCAGCCATTACACCGCAATTAGCACACCGAGCGCTTCCTTATGCTGAGCGAACGATCCAACAGCAACACGCGTTACAGTTGCCCTTATTACCGACGACGACGATAGGTTCATTTCCACAAACAACAGCCATTCGTAGTCAACGTAGTGATTTTAAAGCGGGGCGAATAACTGCAGCTGACTACCATCAAGCGTTGAAGATACATATTCAAGATGCGATTATTCGACAGCATAATTTGGGACTTGATGTATTAGTGCATGGTGAAGCTGAGCGTAATGACATGGTGGAATATTTTGCAGAGCAGCTAGAGGGCTTTGTTGTTACCCAATATGGTTGGGTACAAAGTTATGGATCGCGTTGTGTAAAACCTGCCATTATTGTGTCAGATATTTACCGAGCAAAGCCAATCACTGTCGATTGGATCCGTTATGCGCAGTCTTTAACTACTAAGCCTGTTAAAGGAATGCTTACTGGGCCCGTGACAATATTAGGTTGGACGTTTGCACGAGAAGACTTATCTCGTGAAGCTATAGCTAATCAGATTGCATTAGCACTGCGTGATGAGGTAACGGATTTACAAACGGCAGGGATTAACATTATTCAAATTGATGAGCCAGCGATCAGAGAAGGGTTACCACTAAAACAGAGTCAATGGCAGGCATATCTCGATTGGGCTGTACAGGCGTTTAAGATTTCAGCTGCAGGGGCTGCACCACAAACACAGATTCATACGCATATGTGTTATAGCGAGTTCAACCAAATAATTGCATCAGTAGCGGCATTAGATGCTGATGTGATAACCATTGAAACATCGCGTTCTGATATGGAATTACTTACAGCATTTGAAGCATTTGCTTATCCTAATGGAATCGGCCCTGGTGTGTATGATATACATTCACCAAATATTCCAGAAGTTGATACGATCACCGGGTTAATTGATAAGGCTGCGGCTTTGATTCCGATTGAGCGTTTATGGATCAACCCAGATTGCGGTTTAAAAACACGTAATTGGACTGAAACGGAAGCGGCATTAACCAATATGGTAACTGCTGCCCATATTTTGCGTGAAAAATACCGTGAAGTGACTGCAGCATAATAGAAACAATAAAAAAGCCGTCTACAAATTTCGCTTTCTTATTGAAAGAATAAAGACGGCTTTTGGCATTTATTTACCAATAATTATTGCGCGTTAGTCGCTGCAGCATCACGTGTAAATGTTAATGTATGCTTGGCGTTAGTCATAGTCATGGTATCGCCTGAAATGCTAACTTTATTCCAATCAGCAAGAGATTGAGCAAAAGTCTGTTCAATCTTCATTTCGTTATCTGGACATAACATCATTGTCATCCCCATTTTTTCAATGCGGAATTGACCATCTTTTACTTCAGCTTGACCAAAGTAACGGTTACAGCCAGCGTGACCATTTGCAGCTAGATCTGTTGCTAATTCTAACGTCGGTGCTTGGAAAGGTGCTGGTTGAGCAATATCTTGGTTATCAATCTTCACTAATGACCAACTACCGTTAGCAAGCTCACTGCCCGTTACTTGGTGTGGTGTTGTTGGAGTGTTAATACCCGTTGTTGAACATGCAGCTAACATCATAGGAAGTACCAGAGCTGATAATAGACGCTTTTTCATTATAGTTATTCCTGAACAGTAATGTTGGTGAGTGAGCAACAGTGCAAACATTCATTGAGAAATTTACTCGGTAAATGGTTGTTGTCTTCGTTTGTCAGACATGTGCATTACGCCATGTAGATTATGGGAATATTGAATAAAAAACTATTTTAGTTCAATCGTTGCTCGAATGGATTATACCTATTTATTACCAAATAATGCGGTTTTATTTGTTACTAAAGGTATATTTGCGACATATTTAGCGATTAAAAATATAATCAAAATGGATAAATGAAGTGCGTTTTATTGGTTTGATGAAAAAGTAAGAGGGTAAGTGATATTTACCCTCTTAAAGGTATTGCTTGGGGTGTTATTAAGCTATTTTTGACTCAATTGCTTTTTCAACCATATGCAAATGAACATCTTGTTGTGGGAATGGAATCGAGATCCCTTCACGATCAAAGCGCATTTTCACTTCACGAGTAATATCCCAATACACATCCCAGTAATCATCGGTTTTAACCCAAGGACGAACAATGAAATCAACTGACGATGAATTTAATGTATGTAGCTTAATGTTTGGCTCTGGGCTACGTAAAACAGAAGGGTGAGATTCAACGATATCATGTAAAACACGCTCAGTTTTTTCGATATCATCGCTGTATCCGATGCCAAAAACCATATCAATACGACGTACTTTTTCATGCGTTACGTTCTTGATGATATCGCCCCAGATCTTACTGTTAGGTACGATAATGATCTCATTACTGAAGGTTTTAATTGTGGTATTAACTAAACTCATATGGCTTACTTTACCAGTAATGCTACCCGCTTCGACTAAATCACCGACATCAAATGGGCGATAAATCAATAACATCATACCTGATGCAAAGTTAGACAATGTATCTTGTAGAGCAAAACCAACAATAATACCCGCAACACCAAAACCGGTTAGAATAGGCGCAAGGTTTAAACCGACTTGCGAAAGTGCAATTAGGATACCGACAGCAAAGACAACTTTACCTGACATTGAAATAAAGAATTCTTGCATTAGCATCGACATTTTGAGGTTCTTAGTCGAAACCGCACGCGTTACCATTTTGCGAACAATATTCTTTAACGTTTTGAATGCAAAGATAATAAAGATAAAAATAAATACTTTAAAGATCATTTGCGGTAGATTTTCAAATAACCATGAACCAAATTCAGTTGTCCATGAGCTAGCGATTGACCACATTACCTTACTATTTAATAAGTCATCAGTGACATTACCTGTTTGTTCAAACAGTAACCGCTTATATTCTGCAGTATCAATGCCCATATCGTCAGCTAATTTAACTAAATCTGTGAGGTTTTTAGTATCACTATCGACTTGGCGTTGGGCTAAAATTTGTGAAACTTGCAGTGCTTTGAGTTCATCACCAGTTGCTGTCTTTAACTGCTTATCGTTTAAATCAAGAGCTTGACTGCCAAATGTGAGTGACGCTGACATAAAATCAAGACGATGATCAATATTATTTTTAAGTGCTTTAACTGCATTAGGCTGTGGCTTACCTAAACGCTCCATCCATTGGTAATTTTCCCACTCTTCATTCAGCACAAGAACAATGAACTCACGACTTTCAGTCAGTGCTTTTAAAGCGACTAATTTGTCAGTGTCTTTTGCTTTATCAAGCGCTTTTTGGTCACGTTCAAGTTTAGCTTGTAGAAACTTCTCAGCGTCTGCTGCAAATGTTATCTGTTGTTCTACTTGTTTAAGTAATAGCTTTTTATCTGCTTTCTTTTCATCAATCAATTCAACAAGGGTGGTTCTTAATTCTTTGTTTTTATTGAGTAATTGCAAGCGAATAACATCAAGTGAAGAACCAGTTGTATTGGTGGCTTCTTTTGCTAAAACGTCAATTTCTTTATTTAGCTGTTGAAGTTTTTTATATTCAACATTTGTTTGTTGGGGGATCGTTGGCTGTGGTTTTGTTTCTGCAAAACTGAGCGTAGAAACGAAGATAAGCATTAATACCAGTAAGCGCATGTTGCGATAAACTCCTGCTGGTGATACGAAATAATATGAAGTTATCAGTCAGTATAATGACTAATGATAACAAGCTATTTATTGTCATTAGACAAATGTGCGCAGATTATAACTAAATCGACGCTCGCTGCTATAAATATTCATTCAAAATTGACAAATTGATGTAGCAAATGTGTTGATAAATATTATTTAGTTGCTGTCTTTGTGAATGACAATAACGACTAGGGTAAATCTTGCTGGCATAAAAAAGTAAAATGATTAAACGCCCATGTCCAATCTGGTTGCCAATATTCTTGTGTAAGCACAATAACGATATTGTGTTGTAAAGAGGGCAATATTTGCTGTAATAATAAGTAACTTGGCTTATCAACAATAATAATATTGCAGCCACTACTGATAATTGTATCGATTAATATTTGGGGATTTAATTGTTTGATTAATGTATGGGTTTTTATATTTTGATGATTAAATTTGTAGGCAAATAATTTATTAACAGGGGAGTTATTAATTAATATAGCCACTGATCTTATTGGAATATTCGTTGATGTAAGTACATCAATCCAAGCCGTAACTTGTCTTATTTGTTGTTTATAGCGCATCATCACACCCTCCATAATTGGAATTATCAAGAGTTAGTTATCAAGGTGGGTAAGACTATCTAATCCTTATTTATGTACTGTCATTATAGAGTTAATTTCGAACTAATGGAGTAATGATTGTGTGAATGCACTATGGTGCTGTTATCACTCTGGATCTCGTTCATTTAAATTATTATGCACAATTTGACTGTCTTTTTGAGCGTAAAAACAGACGTTAAATTGTGTGTCAGCAGTTAAAAATTCGACGTTGTGCCAGTATTGCGGTGGACTAATAGCAACCTCACCTGCATGAATGATAAATTGTTGTTCAATATCGCCACGTCGGTCACTAAAGCCATAAAATTTAAGTTGCCCTTGTGATACGCATATTTTTCCATAAACACCAGTACGAGTATTGTGACGATGTAAAAACATCTTCGGAATATTTTCAGCTGTAAATATTGGAGTGGATTTGTTGTTTACATAATCTTTTGGAATCGTTGCCATGATGTACACCTCTACTTAGTAGAATTAAAAACATGACTATAAAATACATGTTTAATGATAATGCTGCAATCATTTCTGTCAATATTGCGGTGTGATTGTATTTTAGTTACAGATTTCATGAGGTCTCAATAAAAAAGCCCCTTCATAAAGAAGAGGCAAGAAGTACCATCGCTATTATTATTCGTTAAAAATAGACCTAACCAAAATCGCCATTAACATAACCTCGAGTGCGATCGTCTGCTGGGTTATTAAATAGATTTTGAGTTTCATCATGTTCAACTAATTCTCCCATTAAGAAGAATGCTGTTCGATCTGATATACGGCGAGCTTGTTGCATCGAGTGAGTCACAATAACAATGGTGAATTCTTTTTTTAGTGTTTCCATCAAGTCTTCAATCTTTTTGGTTGCTATAGGATCAAGGGCTGATGTTGGTTCATCCATTAAGATCACTTCAGGTTTCATTGCAATGGTGCGAGCAATGCATAGACGTTGCTGTTGACCACCAGAAAGGCCAAATGCATGAGATTTCAACCGATCTTTGACTTCATCCCATAATGCGGCACCGCGCAGTGATTGTTCAACTATGGCGTCTAAAGTTTTTTTATCTTTTACGCCTTGAGCACGTAAACCATAAGCGACATTTTCGTAGATGCTCATTGGAAATGGATTTGGCTTTTGAAATACCATTCCAACTTTGATGCGTAATTGAGCAACGTCTATATTGCCATAAACATTTTCATTATCGATGGTCAGTAAGCCCTTAATAGTAACGCCTTCGATTAAGTCATTCATACGATTTAAACAACGTAATAAAGTTGATTTACCACAACCAGAAGGGCCAATAAGTGCTGTTACTTGGCGGTTAGGGATCGGTAAGTTAATTTGCTTTAATGCTTGGTTTTGACCGTAAAAAAGATCAAGATTTTCAATGTTAAATTTGTTCATGTAATGGTTCCTCAAAATTTAGTAAGTCGCAGTATTAAAACGGCTAGCGATAAGCTTGGTAATTAGGTTAATTACAAGAACAACAATAATGAGTACTGTCGCTGTGCCATAAGCTTGGTTCCATTCATGTACGGTATAAAGTTCTTGAGTAAGTTTGTATAAATGAACAGTCAGTGTACGTCCTGAGTCAAACACACTGTCAGGTATACGCGCTACCATACCTGCTGTCATAAATACTGGTGCTGATTCACCAATAACACGACCAACGCTGAGGATTATTGCGGTCACAATTCCTGGCATTGCGCTAGGAAGAATGAGTCGCCAAATAGTATAAATCTTAGATGCGCCCAAACCGTATGAACCTTCACGGTAGGTTTGTGGTACAGCCATTAATGCTTCTTCAGTGGTACGAATAATCACCGGAAGAATTAAAATACTTAAAGTTAATGCACCTGATAGGATCGAATAACCAAAGCCAAGAATAACCACAAAAAAGGTCATACCGAAAAGGCCATAGATAATCGAAGGAATACCAGCTAAAGATTCAGTACAAAAACGAATAACTTTAACTAATCGACTGCCAACTTTGGCATATTCTGTAAGGTAAATTGCAGTCATGATCCCTAATGGTGCTGCAACAGCAATTGAAGCCGCGACCATATAAAGAGTCGATACAATCATTGGCCAAATGCCTGATTCTTTACCAATAGTGGTGTAATTTGAGCTAATAAACGACCAATCCACATGAGCAAGGCCATTGCTGAGAATGTACCACATAACCCATAATAAAAAGCCAACCGTAATGCCAGCAGCTAGCCAGATAATGGCAACAGCTAAGCGGTCTTTTCGTTTTTGTGCCGCAGGATTGGCATTTTCTAGTCGATTGGTTTGAGCAGATAAAGAGTGATGATTAAGCATTGTAAATTACCTCGCTCGCTCACGATTTAGATAAAGAAGGATGCCGTTGAGTGTCATGATAAACACTAATAGCACAATACCTGTAGCATACAGTGCGCTAGCATGAATACCGGTGGCGTAAGACATTTCAATCGCAATATTTGCTGTTAGCGTTCGTGCTGATTCAAGTAATCCTTCAGGCATTGCAGGAGAGTTACCCATAACCATAATGATTGCCATTGTTTCGCCAAGTGCGCGTGCTACGCCTAAAATCACGCCTGTCATAATGCCAGATCGCGCTGCGGGAACGATAAGTTTAAAAATAGTAAACATCGGTGATGCGCCAAGCGCTAACGAACCTTCTTTATAAGCTCGAGGTACCGCACGAATTGATGTTTCAGAAATGGTAATAACGGTTGGTAGAATCATCACCGCAAGTACGATGATTCCCGCTAAGATTGTATTGCCTGCTGGTACGTTAAAGATTTCTTGAATCAGCGGTACAATAATAACCAGCCCAAAAAAGCCATAAACAACAGATGGAATACCTGCTAATAGCTCAATCATTGGGCGAATAAAGCTGGCCAGTGGTCTTGGTGCAACTTCTGCAATAAAAATGGCGGTCAATACGCCAATAGGTACTCCAATCATTACTGCACCTGCTGTTGAAACAAGTGAAGCGACAATCATAGGTGCAATACCATAGAGCGCTGGTGGTAACCAATCGGTGCCAAGGACAATACCTGCAACACCTGAGTAAGCAAAAGCTGCATAGCCTTCACGGAAAATAAAGTAGCCAATAGTAATAAGTGACAAGATACCGATAGCTGCACTGAGCATAAAGAGGTATTTAAAGAACATTTCGCGCCAGTCGATACGTTTTTTCGACTTTAACGATGGCATATTCTTAGTTGATTTTTCAATATTCGCGATGGTCATAACCTACACTCCAGAAAGGCTACCAATGAGCAGCCTATTTCTGAGAAGTCAAAAACGCTCAACTCAGATTAAGTTGAGCGCTAAAATAAAAATTAGTTAACTGAGATGAAACCTTTATCTGCAACAATTTTTTGCGCTGTTGGTGATTGGATCCATGTTAGGAATTCCAATGCTTCTTTTGATGGGCGACCTTCTTTATAAACCACGATAAATGGGCGTTGAACACTATAATCACCAGCTTTAATTGCTGCGACAGATGGTTTATGTCCATCAATAGTCAGTGGTTTAACGGTATTATCAACCGAGCCTAGTGAAATATAACCGATAGCAAAAGGGTTATTAGCGACGGTGGTTTTTAACTGCCCATTACCACTAGCTACTTGTGCTTTTTGGGAAATCGCTGATACTTTGATACCGTTAATCTTTTTCTTTAACGACATGATGTCTTCAAATGCGCCACGCGTGCCTGACGCTGTATCTCGTGTTGCGACAACAATCGGTTTATCTTCACCACCGACTTGTTTCCAGTTAGTTACATTACCTTTATAGATTTCAGTGATTTGTTCTTTGGTTAAATCAGTGACAGGGTTATTGTTATTCACAACAACGGCAATACCATCACGTGCAATAACGATTTCTTTTATTTGAGGTGATTCTTCTGATGTTTTTAAGTTACGAGATGACATTCCAAGGTCTGCAGAACCATCGTGAGCAACACGAATACCTGCTGATGATCCTGGTCCTTGAACTTCTACCTTTACATCGTTAGATTTTGCATAAGTTTCACCCAATACTTCCATGAGCGGAGAAACAGAGCTAGAACCTACAACAGAGATAGTCTCGCCAGCGAATGCTGCAGAACTAGCAACAAGTGAACTTGCAACAACAACTGCGCCGATAATCTTTGTTTTCATTTTCCTAATCCTTTCTTGTTGGGCAAAATGCCAATAGGTTTGAATGAACACGACAAAGATTAAAAAAGTTATGTGACAGTAATGTTTCAGAAGTTTGAACACTCTATGAATGCTGTAATAAATGCTTAATGAGTATGTATTGAAAGATTCTTTTATTTGCAGGGGATTAAGCATCGTTAACACAATCAATATTCAATCACATAATTGGATGTCATATACTGTCAACAATAAACCATATTACGATGACACCGAATTGAGCGGTTTGGATTGTCATGGCTTTTTCTTAAAATAAATAGGTTGTCGATGTTAAAAAAAGCACAACAAATGATTGTTTTTAATGCACTAACTAAACAACAAAGCTTTACTAAAGCCGCACAATTACTTGATATATCACGTACTCAAGTAAGTAAACTCACACAACAGTTAGAACAGCGACTTGGTGTGCAATTAGTACAACGGACAACCCGATCATTTGCATTAACAGAGGCCGGACGTCTGTTTGCTAAGCACTGTGAAAAAGTAGTGCAAGAAATCAATGAAGCTGAAAGTGAATTATTAGGAAATGAAGATAACTCACAGGGTTTATTGCGAGTGGGTATAGCACAATCTTTTGCTTCTCATCATGTGGCACCGTATATCAATGAGTTTCATGAACAACATCCACTATTAGATTTAGAGTTAAGTTTGTTTGATCACCGTGTTGATTTGATTGCAGAACAACTTGATCTTTGGATTGGCTTTATGGATTCACCACCGGAAGGTTTTGTGGCTCGTCATTTGAGTAATTGTGATTTTGTTTTAGTGGCCAGTCCAGAATATTTAGCCGTACATGGTGTACCTTATCAGCCGAGTGATTTAGTTGACCATAATTGTATTATTTATTTTAGCCGTGAACGCAAAGATAATGTTTGGAGTTTTAGTCAGCAAAATAATAATCAGAGCATTAAAGTGACAGGGAATTACCGTGTCGATTCTGCTGATGCTATTCGAGACGCAACAATTTCAGGTAATGGTATTGGTTATTTGGCAACATATTTATTAACGGATGAGATCCGTCAAGGAAAGTTGATTCGATTAATGCCGGATTGGCAATTGACCCAGCATATGCCGTTATATGCTGTATATCCAAGACATAAATTTTTGCCTAATAAAGTGAATCTATTTATAGAATTTATTCGTAGGCATATAGATGCGGGCAATATTTTGTGTAAATGGTGATGATGCAAAAAACAGCAACTTCACGCAAACGGTTGGCTAAAACAGGGGCGTTAATGTTTCAAATTGTAATTATTAGAGGTAATAGTATCCCCTATAGGAACTAATCTGATGATTTTCGTTTGCTTAGCCTAAAAATAATGCAATTTAAGCTTAATTTGTTAAGTTACTGTTGCTTGCAATAACAATTTGATCCTTGTCACACTTTTTTTTATGAATACACTCTTTCCGCAATCGTTTACTACACCAAACATTGGGGAATGACTTTGCATTATCTTGTTGGCATGCTCGGTATTATTACTATTTTTGCAGTCGGTTTTTTATTTTCAGAAAACCGCTCAGCAGTTAATTGGCGCAGTGTTTTAGGAGCTTTTTGCATTCAAGTTGTGTTTGCCGCTTTTATTCTTTATGTGCCCGTTGGCCGAGTGGTATTAAATAGTGTTTCTGGTGCAGTATCTGGCGTGATTGATTATGGTCGCGAAGGTACATCATTTTTGTTTGGTCAATTAGCACAATTTAAATTGGGCTTTATTTTTGCGGTTAATGTCTTACCTTCTATTGTCTTCTTTTCGGCATTAATTTCCGTATTATATTATGTAGGTATTATGAAATGGGTTATCCGTGGTATCGGTGGCTTATTACAACGTCTATTAGGCACTACACGCACTGAATCTATGTCAGCTACGGCAAATATTTTTGTTGGATCCGTGGAAGCTCCATTGGTTGTTCGTCCATTTTTAGCCCGTATGACTCGTTCAGAATTATTTGCAGTAATGGTTGGTGGATTAGCCTCTGTTGCTGGTGGCACTATGGTGGGGTATGCCGGTCTTGGGGTGCAGTTAAAATATCTTATTGCCGCTAGCTTTATGTCTGCACCTGCAGGATTGATGATGGCAAAATTGATCGTGCCACAAACTGAAGGTGTACATAGCATGGAAGAAGAAGATGACGGCGAAGAAGATGAACCTGTTAACTTAGTCGATGCGGCATCTCGTGGTGCGTTAAGTGGCCTACAAATTGCTATGGCTGTAGGCGCAAGTTTGTTAGCCGTGATCAGTTTAATTGCAATGGTAAATGGTGGGCTAGGGCATATTGGCCATTGGGTGGGAATTAATGGCCTGAGTCTTAATATGATTTTTGGTTATATATTTGCGCCAGTGGCATGGTTAATTGGTGTACCTTGGTCAGAAGCAACCACTGCAGCTAGCTTAATTGGCACTAAAATAGCGGTAAATGAATTTATTGCATTTGCAGAGTTAATGAAACCAGAAACGATTGCTAAATTGAGTGAACATTCGCAGGCAATCGTAACATTTGCACTATGTGGTTTTGCTAACTTAACATCGATCGCAATGTTAATGGGGGGGTTAGGTGGTATTGTGCCTCAACGTCGTCCTGAGATTGCTCGTTTAGGAATGAAAGCTATTTTTGCGGCAACGTTAGCTAATTTAATGAGTGCGACTTTAGCGGGTTTATTTCTTCCGGTTTAATAATGCTATATTGATGCTGAAAGATTAGAATAAACAGAGGGCTTAGCTCTCTGTTTTTGTATTCGAAATAAAGCATCAACAGTAGGAAGATGATCAATGAAGTCTGATAGTGACAAACTCATCGCAAAACACGCGCAATTAATTCACAGTGAAGGGCTAACAGTGAATTCTCATACGCAACGAGATGATGGTGAGTGGATACAGCATTCATTGATGGTTGATGGTTATAACGTGCCTTTTAAGTTTAAGCGTAAATCAAGGTATCGAACCCTTGTTGGCGCAAAAGTAAATATGACCTATTATGCTGATTCAATTACAGTGGCAGGCTTAGAATTTGAAATAATGAAAGTTGTCCGCATTAAGCGTTATTAATATTTATAAGGAAATATAATGAATTGGTATTTTGCTGTTCTTCGTAAATATGCTCAATTTCAAGGGCGTTCACGCAGAAAAGAGTTTTGGTTTTTTACATTAATTAACGCATTCCTTAGTATGGTATGTGGCTTAGTTGATACAACATTGCACCTACCAACTGTGGTTGAAGGCTATGGTGTGCTAGCTGCCATATATGCGGTTTTTGCATTTTTACCGACAGTTGCTGTAATTGTTCGACGTTTGCATGATCAAGATCGTACCGGATGGTGGGCTTTGATTATGCTAATTCCTATTGTAGGTATTTTGGTGTTGCTTTACTTCATGTTGCAAAATAGCACAGAAGGAAATAACCGCTTTGGTAATAGCCCTAAAGAGAATGATAATACAACACTCAGTGTCTGATTTTTGTTGTCTTATCGACCATATAAAGATAGCCCAATCTTAGGATTGGGTTTTTTGTAGGATAGAAACATAATCATTCATTCCATTCCTGAACAATGTGCTTTAGTATGCTGTTATTAGCTGACTATTCTGTTTTGACCGAAACAGAAATTATATTTTGACCGAATATTGCTAATAGACCGAGATTCATCGTTTAGGAGTACGATAATGACGCATTACCCTCAAAATAAACACTATAGCCCCCCCTCATCATCAATACTGTATGCCTGTATGATTCATAAGGTACGTAAGGTGAGTTTTTCTTCTGCTTGTTATTTTAGTTTCCGATTTAGTAACGGTTCACTGTAACCGCAACTCTTATCGACTAAAAATCATCTGTTATTAGTCATGTATCTCAGTTGAGGTATATGGATAGCTGTATCTAACAAATAAGAAGAAATGGAAATATGAATACTAAATTACTTGGTAGTTCGCTAATTATTGCGGGCACGGCTTTAGGCGCAGGAATGCTTGCTATACCTATGGTATTAGCTCAGTTTGGTTTACTTTCTGGCTCATTATTGATGCTGTTTATTTGGAGTGGGACAACATATGCAGCTTTATTATTATTAGAAGCAAGTATTAAAGTTGGCGGTGGCTTAGGTATGAATACCATTGCACGCAAAACGCTAGGTAAAGGTGGGCAACTGATTACTAATGGCTTGTTGTATGCTTTATTGGTTTGCCTGCTAATGGCTTACATTATTGGTGCTGGTGATTTATTACAAAAATTGGTGGCAGGGTTTGGTTTTGAATTATCGACACTGCATAGTCAAATCATTTTCACGGTATTAGCAGGATGTATTGTTGCTGCTGGAACGGGGGTGGTTGATAAACTTAACCGTGTGCTATTTATCATCATGATTGCTGTATTGATTATTACGTTAGCTGCATTAATTCCAGGTATGAGTTTTAATCACTTCTTTGAAGCAAGCAATACTAATAATGTTGATTTAATTAAAACTAGCGCTGTATTGTTTACTAGCTTTGGTTTCTTTCCTGTTATACCTTCTCTTGTATCTTATAATAAAAAAGCAACACATAAGCAGTTGAGGAATATGGTTTTATTAGGATCTTTGATTCCTTTGGGCTGTTATTTGCTGTGGTTATACGCAGTAGTGGGAAGTTTATCTGCTGAGCAATTAATTAAGTTTGATAATGTTTCAGTACTTATTGATGCGCTCAGTTCTCGTTTTGTAGGTATTCACATTATTTTATCTATTTTCACTGGCTTAGCACTGTTAACGTCATTCTTGGGAGTGGCGATGTCATTGTTTGACCAGAATATTGATTTATTTAGGAAAAATCGTTTGGTTACTTATATATTAACATTTATTTTGCCATTATTAGGCGCAATATTTGCCGCTAATCAATTCTTGTCTGTTTTAAGTTATGCTGGATTGATTTTAGTATTTATTGCGGTATTTATACCAATGTTAATGATTCGAAATATAAGAAAATCAGCTCAAACAGCATCAGATGATTATCAAGTGGCAGGAGGTTCTGGCGCAATGCTAATGAGTCTGTTCTTTGGTTGCTTCTTAATTGGTGCACAACTCATTTAACAGTCTGTCATACTTAGTTAAACGCTCATTATTGATGGGCGTTTTGCTTAAAATGAAGCGTATCTAAAAGAGAGCAGGGTAGCAGATTGACCGATCTGTAGTACCCTGTTGGAGCACTTTATATGACCAATATAAAGTTTAATAATTAAAGTCTATAATCTACTTTGGAGTACGAATTAACAACGTAAGTAAACGGTAGAATTTATTGGCTGATAATACAAACTTTCACTAATGAGAGCTATATTCACACTGTTTTTAGCAAGAGTAATTTTTCATTAAAAGTGTAAACTTTTCATTACAAATTATAATTTCGGGATCTAATAATAC
The DNA here is from genome assembly GCF_900185615.1 of Photobacterium malacitanum. Taxonomy (GTDB): domain Bacteria; phylum Pseudomonadota; class Gammaproteobacteria; order Enterobacterales; family Vibrionaceae; genus Photobacterium; species Photobacterium malacitanum. The sequence continues at coordinate 25,882 of NZ_FYAK01000011.1, read as the reverse complement.
GTTTTTTTTATTAGGTGAGAGATTGGTGTTGTTTTATTTTCTAGTGATTAGAATGGTTGCAGGTATTAGTTGATGTTATGGGATAAAGCGTTAACCGTTGCTAAAAAGGCAAGTGAAGCACAAGTATTGCTGCCAATTTCGACAATGAACTCAGTTGTTTCTGAGCAAGGCGTTGATTTTTTTATTAAGGTTATGAATGACAATTTTAATAAAAAAATACAGCAAGGACAGACACAACCTAACCCTTTTTTGCCTTATGAAGAACGAATGTTTGTCGATACAGTGGGTGACGAACATGTGTGTTTATTAAATAAATATCCAGTCAGTAAGCCACATTTACTGATTTGCAGTAAAGAATTTGTAAGCCAGTCGTCTTTACTTGATTTACAAGATTTTTCAGCTTGGATCCAAGGCGTTAGTTATCAAGACGTATTAGGTTTTTTTAATTCAGCTGCAGAAGCAGGCGCAAGTCAGCCTCATCGACATATGCAACTGATGAAAACGACAGTACCATTAGAAAGTTTGATTTTGTCAGGTAAGCTACCTTTTAGGCATAAATTATTTACTTTTGATCGGATTAATAGTGAGAAAGCCTATTTTTGCTATTTAGCTGCAATGCATGATTTGGGCTTAACGCCTAAAAAAGCCAGTCTAAAGATCAATGAACCGATCGAGTGTTTACCATACAATATTTTGTTAACTCAAAATTGGATGTTGGTGATCCCTCGATGTACAAATCATATTGGTGATGTTTTTGCTAATGCATTAAATTATTCAGGTTGTTTTTTAGTAAAAGATCAACAACAGCATGATTGGCTAATTGATTATGGGTGCTTACGGTTACTTACCGAATGTGTCGCACCATAAATAAACAATAAATAGGAGTATTTTTACTCCTTTATTGTAGGATTTGGCATTCGTATAACGGCTAAATAGCGCTTTGGATAACCACTTTGATAATAACTCGTTTCAGTGACGCCAAAATGCTTTTTAGATGATGAACTATGGATAAATTTAACTATCCCTGGTTTTACTTCAGTAATAATCCCCGCATGGCCAGGCCTTCTAATTTTTAAGTTAGTTCCTGTAAAAACGATCAGATCACCAACTTTTGCATCTTTTAATGGTATTGAATGCTTAAACAATTGTGTGTATGCCGCAGTTGTTCGTGGAATAGATATATTAAAATGATTATAGACATATTTAATAAATCCTGAACAATCAAATCCGTTTGGTGATGTTCCTCCCCAAACATAAGGTATACCAATGTTTTCTCTCGCAAAATTAATCATTTGTTGTTCTATTGTAACTTTGCGCGGTTGTTGGCCAACATTATTATCTAAGATTTTTAATGTACTTGTGTGTTGTGGTGATGCATTAGCTTTGGTTACACAAGTTATGAGAAGTAAGAGTGATAACGGTAAAATATGCTTCAATGATAGATTGATATTCATTATGGTTTATTCTTTCTTATGTTAATAGGGGAAGAAGATAATAATAACTTATACTTACCGTGCAATAGATACAAAAAAACAATGTATTTTTTGATTGTTATCAATTTAAATTTTTATTATGCAGATAGTCTATACTTTTTGCTAGTTCATATCAGTTTTTTATTGTTTAATAGAGCCTATATAAGTTTTTAGTTAGTTATTATTATTAGCTCTAATATGTCATACAAAATATTTTGGGGTTTTATTAAAATAATGTTCAATAATTTATTAAACAATATTCATTTTTCTTTTTTGTTCTTCATTTTATTATTTTCTCAATCAGTACAGGCATCAGAAACATTAACCATTTGGTCGTCTCATCAAAATCATGAATTTTTAGCAGCAATGTCAAATAAATTTCAGGAAAAGCATGATGCTAAAATCTCAATTGTGCAATTGGATCCATCTGAAATAAAAGCCGAAATTATATTAAGTGCACAAGATAATGTTTTTCCTGATTTAGTTGTTATACCCTCTGATTTTTTAGGTCTTCATAAAATGATGAACTTATGGCCTATCCCTGATGATTGGTATAAAGAGAAGCTGAATCAAATGGTTCGCTCAACAGTAAAATCAAAATCAAAATGTTGGGGAGTTCCTCTCATTCAAGGTAATTTTTTATTATTGTATTACAATAAAAAATATGTATCGCATCCAGCGACAGATTTTGACGATATTCTTTTACAGAAAAAAACTTTTTTAGCCAAAAATATAATGCCAATGGGATGGAATTATAATGATATGTATTATTTGATGCCATTTTTATCAGCTTTTAATGGTAAGCCTATTGAAGATGGAAAGATCACGCTAAATACTCCAGCGATGATTAACGCATTAAAATATTATCGCTTTTTAGCGCAACAAAACATTGTTAATCCAGAGTGTGACTATCGATGTTCTCAAGACGATTTTGTCGAAGGAAAGAGTGCTTATGCCATCAATGGTGATTGGGCATACCGTGATTTAAAGAATGTGTTAGGTGATGATTTAGGTGTGGCTGTATTACCTAAGATTCATGGGCATAGGATGCACCCTATGTCTAGTACATTTGTATTGGCAATTCCAAATTATGAGCGCCATTCAAAACAAAAACAGCAGTTGATTAAAGCGTTTTCTGAGTTTGTTCAGCAACCAAGTAGTCAGCAATTAGTGTATGAAAAAACTGATCTATTGCCTGTATCTATGGCTTATTATAAACAGCTTAAACAAAATGCGTCTGGAGATCATAAGATTCTGTTTCGCCAGATGGCACTAACAACGCCAATGTCTTCATCGCTAAACATGTCAATTGCATGGCAAGCGATGGCTATTGGATTCCAACGCTATCAAGCGGGCGCTACTGCGGAATATTCAGCACAACATATGCAAAAAATGGCAATAGAGCAAATGAATCAATTGGATGAGAATTGATGAAATTACGGTTAAAGTCATCATTAGCATTATTAATGCTAATTATTTCTGTTGTACCTGCCGCAATTGTCGGCGGATTACTTTTAAAACAACAGTCAGATGTTGAAGCAAATTATCGTATTGATATGTTAGATCGACTTGCTACCACTATTGGACAAGAATTTGATTATCGTTTTTCATTACTATCAACAAGTTTAGACGTATTGTCACGCGATAGGTTATTTGTACAGGCAATAAACAACTATTTTCTTGCAGGGCATGTTATTAATTCATTGGGAACATTAGTGAAAAATACGCCATTAACAAAAGCGGCTTATTTAGTTGATGACCAATGGAATGAAATTGAAAGTTATAATGGTATTCCTGGCTTAAATTCATTTTTACAATTAAAAAAGGCACTTAACTATAGATTGTCAACGAAAGGAAAAGAACGATTAAAGCAATGGGTTTTTTATTATAACGATGAAAAACTAATGCCGAACAAATATAATCCAACTCGACGTGGTGTTGTTGTTGGTGTGCCTATTTTTCGTTCTATGACGGATGAATTAAAACATTTACCATTAGGTTATTTGATTCTTGTTGTACCAATTGAAAATATTGAAAAAGTATTGAAACCATATTTAAAAGATGGCGAGAGAGTAATATTAAAAAATAATCAAATTGGTGATATGAAAAATATGGCTGATATGAGCAATATTATAATATCGCAAGGTGGTATAGCCGAAAATACACCGACAATACAGAAAACAATAACAGTAAAATTAGAAAATAAATATATATCTGAACCGATTGAATATACAATGGTCGTTTATATGGATAAATATATAAGTAAAAATCCATATATTAACTCATTGAAATATATTTCTTTATTTGGTTCGGTGATTATTTTATTGGCATTTTTTAGTGCTGGAATGACATATCGTTGGATTGCTAGACCACTAGGGGGATTGATGGCTACTGTACGTGCTTATTCCCAAGGTGAATACCAACGTTCAAATCGTGATCTTCGTTTTGCTGAATTTTTTATGGTTGATAAACTTATTCGTAATATGGCAACAACGATTCAAGCACAAGTGTCTGATTTAGCAACTAAGAACACAGAGTTAAATATTGCTTACAAAGAAAAAGAACAAGCGAACTTACAATTAGTCGATTTTAATGATGAATTAGAAAGAAAAGTTGAAGAGAAGACATTAGCATTAAGTTTTTCTTTAATGAGAGAAGAAAATCGACGTTCAATGTTGCAGTCGTTATTATCATTTAGTCATGATTTACAAGCAAATAATAATATTATTGAAATTGTAATGACTCAAGTCGTTGCTTTATATCCTACCGCTGGATGGGCAATGAAAGCCTACACGTATAATAATGGTGCGTGGGCATGTGAGAATATTGATAACGATTATTTAGAGAACAATAATATACAACCAGAGTCACATTATAGTGATTATTATTGCTTACCTAAGGATGATGAATATTTACATTGTTTTAAGATAAAAAATAGTCACAATGAAGTTGTTGGTATGATTGTTATGCAATATGAAAAACTTCAGCGTGATGATTTTGAAGTTATTTCATTATTTATTCGCCAGTTATCTACTGAATTAGAAGGTCGTTTACTTAATAGTGAATTAGCACGTATTGCGGTGACGGATTCATTAACAGGGATTGCAAATAGAAAAGCATTTGATCACGATTTAGAAGAACATATCCAACTATCTTATCGTTATCCTGAGCGTCATTTTGGGTTATTTATGCTCGATGTGAATGGGCTAAAGCGTGCCAATGATAATTATGGTCATAGCATGGGTGATGCTTTATTAATTCAAACCAGCAAGCTTTTGGTTGAAGCGTGTCGCTTAACAGATAAGGTTTACCGTTTGGGCGGGGATGAGTTTGCTATTATTCTTGAAGCTGGTGATGGTGATAGTTGCGCTGTTTTATGGCAGCGATTAGAAGCAGTTCGCGAAAACACGCATTATGCGAGTTTACCTAGTGGTCAATCTGTTGAAGTACATTTTGCGATGGGGTATGCGAGTAGCGAAATTAATTCGACTGATCAACTTTGTTCAATTGCAGATAAAGCAATGTATAAAGATAAAAGAAGATTTTACAAACAGCGTGGTATTCAACGCTAACAATATAACCACTGCACTATCAGATAAAGGTGCAGTGGTTTTTTTAAATCAGGGTTATTTATGATTAGAAAAATTATCACCCTTTGCTAAACGGTCATATAAAATTACATTGACTGCCGCAGCTAAATTCATACTACCTTTGGTTGGAACATAAATTGTTTCGCGACAAAAATCAGTGATATCTTTTTTTAGTGTGCCGTCTTCAGGACCAAATATATAGAAAGCTCGTTTAGGGTGCTTATATTCAGGTAATGGTTTGGCATCATCAATCAGATCAACAGCAACAGGAACACAACCAACAGGAATGATTGCTTTTAGATCTTCAACACCAATTAAAGGAATATCGAGGGTTGCATTTTTGGTGTCGGTGCAAAACTGTGCTGCATGATCGTAGCGAGTGCCAGTGTAAAAGACAGAGTTAACACCGTAACAGCCTGCTGCACGCATAACAGATCCGACATTTTCAGGTGTTTTAGGGTTAAAAAGGCCTACGCACGCGTATCCCTGACTTTTCTTGCTCATATCTGTATCTACTTTTGAAATTTAGGCAGGATTTTATACCTAAGAATGATATTTTTACCATCGGTATACTGATTTAGGAGAGATTAAAACAGGAACCTATGTTCCTGTTTTATTGTTAGGCAAATTATTTACCGCAGCATTTTTTGTATTTGTTACCGCTACCACATGAGCAAGGGTCATTACGATTAGGTGTTTTATTAAACACTGTAGTGACGGGCTTATTTAATGTTGCAGTTAGCTCGGTAATATCTTCTTCTGCATTAGCATCTACCGTTATTGTTGCAAATAGTTGTTCTTCAGCCAGTTGTGCTTCTAATTGCTGTTGACGTTCCTCTGTGTTCACAACCAAGGTGAGTGGGTTAGTTTCCGTGCCAAGCTTATTTTCACGCTTTGTGTTGTAGCCACAACTGCTGTGTTTTGGTTTTTTTTCGATGCGGCCTTTATAGAAAAATTTAGACATGGGATAACCTGTTTGCAGTGGAGTATTAGCGCCATCATTGTTGAATGAGTGTGCTTTCATAACGAAAAAGCCACCAAAATAAAGGTGGCTGAAATTGCGGGCATAATAACCGCCATTGTGTTGCTTATCAAGCGTTGCGCTGATACTAACGTATAAAAAGAAGTAGCCAATATGCTTAAAAATATAGCAAATGAGGTTTAATTTGTGGTTTCTATTCAAGTAATCGATTGCATTGGATGGATTTTATATTCACACTAAAGTCGCATTAATCGAGGCTATAAAATGGTACTAAATGGCTAAAAGGGATACATTGATGAAAAAACCTATTGGACTAATAGGTTTTTTCGTCTAGCACCGAGGTCAATAATTGTTAACATACACAGTATAAAGAAGGGTAAACAGTAGCAAATTGTCTGATATGTTAATGTATTAGCGATAAATGCCATAGATTAAATGTAGTCATCGACTGAAATGAGACTTAAGGTATAACAAAATTTTTCAATTATTATCACGAAATGATAGATACCAAATTGAAAATTACGGCATAATAATGCTCGTTATACCAAGCAATTGATTGCTGTACCAGATCGAATGATCTGTAAATAAATGGGAACATTACATGGTTAAACCAGAAAATAACGCAATTGTGATTTTTGGTGCGTCAGGCGATTTGACTCATCGTAAATTAATTCCTGCGTTCTATCACTTATACGCTAATGGTTTATTGCCGGAAGATTTCGCAATTTTAGGTGTTAGTCGTACGGCATATAGCGATCAGGACTTTCGCGATAAACTTCGCTCTGCATTAGAAGAAAATGAAAAAACAGATGCAGCGACATTAACGAAGTTTTGTCAGCATTTATATTACCAAGCATTAAATACTTCTGACGCTGAAGAATACGCAGTACTAAAGCAGCGCTTAGACATATTTAAAGATACCCATCATACTCACGGTAATGCCGTCTTTTATCTTGCGACACCGCCAAGTCTTTACGGCGTTATTCCTGAATGTCTTGCAGCTCATGGTCTTAACGATGAAGCTGACGGTTGGAAAAATCTGATTGTTGAAAAGCCATTCGGTTATGATCTTGCATCTGCAATTGCGCTAGATAAGCAAATCCACGCGTGCTTCCAAGAGCATCAAATCTATCGTATTGACCATTACTTAGGCAAAGAAACAGTACAAAACTTATTAGTTTTCCGTTTTGCTAACGGTATGTTTGAACCATTGTGGAACCGTAACTTCATCGATTATGTGGAAATTACAGCATCTGAAGCATTAGGTGTTGAAGATCGAGGCGGTTATTACGATGGTGCAGGTGCTGTACGTGATATGTTCCAAAACCATTTATTGCAAGTATTAGCAATGGTAGGTATGGAATCACCTGCTGCAATCAATGCTGATTCTATTCGCGATGAAGTGGTTAAAGTGATGCAAAGCTTTAAACCTTTATCTGATGATGATTTACATAAAAACTTAGTCTTAGGTCAATATACTGAGTCTGATGTTCGTGGTAAACATCTTCCTGGTTACCGTCAAGAACACGGCGTTAATGACGAATCACGTACTGAAACATATGTTGGCATGAAGATGTTTATCGAAAACTGGCGTTGGAACGGTGTGCCGTTTTATGTCCGTACTGGTAAACGTTTACCAACTCGCGTTACAGAAGTTGTGATTCACTTTAAAAAGACCCCGCATCCAGTGTTTGGCGCTAATGCTCCAGAGAACAAACTAATCATTCGTATCCAACCGGATGAAGGTATTTTAATGAGCTTCGGCCTTAAAAAACCAGGTGCAGGTTTTGAATCTCAAGAAGTGTCAATGGATTTCCATTACGACAAAATTGAGTCGCTTAATATGCTAACCGCTTACGAACGCTTGTTGCTTGACTGTATGAAGCAAGATGCGACCTTGTTTGCGCGTACTGATGCAGTAAAAGCCTGCTGGAAGTTTGTTCAGCCAATTCTTGACTACAAAGAACAACCAGAGCATTTATTTGGTTATGCGGCAGGAACGTGGGGACCTAAAGAAGCTGATGAATTACTATCAAATGATGGTCGTCAATGGCGCTTCCCATGTAAAAACTTGGCCAATACAGATTATTGTGAGTTATAAGCATGATTAATTATAAAGTGTTTGCGACTCCGCATGATGTTGTTGTTTCTCTAGCTGAAACACTGCAAGCGATGAGCCTGCAAGATCATGCCGCACATATTTCATTATCAGGGGGCAGTACCCCTAAATTGTTGTTTAAAGTATTAGCGCAAGCGCCTTTTGCTGACAATATTCAATGGAGTAAGCTTCACTTCTGGTGGGGTGATGAGCGTTGTGTTGCTCCTACAGATGTCGAAAGTAATTTTGGTGAAGCTAACGAGTTATTGTTTAAGCATATTAGTATTCCAGCCGAGAATATTCACCGTATTCGTGGTGAAGCTGACGTTGAAGTTGAATGTGCGCGTTTTGCAGCAGAAATGGATGCGGTGATCCCGCATAAAAATGGCTTGCCTGCATTTGATTGGATTTTATTAGGCATGGGTGGCGACGGTCATACTGCGTCTTTATTTCCAAATCAAACCAATTTTGATGATCCTGCATTAGCAGTGATTGCGACTCAACCACAAAGTGGTCAACAGCGTATTTCAAAAACAGCACGTTTACTTGAAAATGCTGATCGTATTACTTACTTGGTGTTGGGTGAAAGTAAGGCTGAGGTCTTACAACAAATAAATAGTACACCGGCGGAAGAACTTGCTTATCCGGCGGCAAAAATTAAAGCCTCTCATGGCGAAACAGAATGGTATTTAGATGCAGCAGCAGCAAAACTGCTAGCACAAGGAGAATAATATGAAAGGCGATATCGGTGTAATTGGTTTAGCAGTTATGGGTCAAAACTTGATCCTTAATATGAATGACCATGGCTTTAAAGTTGTTGCGTTTAACCGTACTGTTTCTAAAGTAGAAGAGTTTCTAGAAGGTGCTGCAAAAGGCACTAACATTATTGGCGCTACGTCTCTTGAAGATCTAGTGGCTAAGCTAGAAGCACCACGTAAAGTGATGCTAATGGTACGTGCTGGTGATGTTGTTGATGCATTTATTGACCAACTAGTTCCGTTACTAGACAAAGGCGATATCATCATTGATGGTGGTAACTCAAACTACCCAGATACTAACCGTCGTGTTGCTGAACTTGAAGCAAAAGGCATTTTATATGTAGGTTCTGGTGTTTCTGGTGGTGAAGAAGGTGCACGTTTTGGTCCTTCAATCATGCCTGGTGGTTCTGAAGCTGCATGGCCTGCAATCAAACCAATTTTCCAAGCAATCTCAGCAAAAACAGCTGCAGGTGAGCCTTGTTGTGATTGGGTAGGTAAAGATGGTGCTGGCCACTTCGTTAAAATGGTTCACAATGGCATCGAATACGGTGACATGCAGTTAATCAGCGAAGCATATCACTTTATGAAATCGGGTCTTGGTTTATCTCACGATGAGATGCAAGCGATTTTCCAAGAGTGGAATAAAACAGAGTTAGATAGCTACTTAGTAGAGATCACAGCTGAAATTCTTGGTTATAAAGATGAAGATGGTCAACCACTAGTTGAGAAGATTCTAGATACTGCTGGTCAAAAAGGTACTGGTAAGTGGACAGGTATTAACGCACTTGATCTAGGTATTCCACTAACGCTAATTACAGAAGCTGTATTTGCGCGTTGTGTATCTTCAATGAAAGATCAGCGTGTTGAAGCTGAAAGCTTATTTGGTAAAACAATTGCTAAGGTTGATGGTGATAAGCAAGTATGGGTTGACGCATTACGCCAAGCACTACTTGCATCTAAGATCATTTCTTATGCGCAAGGCTTTATGTTAATTCGCGAAGCTTCAGAAGAGTTTAATTGGGATCTAAACTACGGCAACGTAGCGCTAATGTGGCGTGGCGGTTGTATCATCCGTAGTGCATTCCTAGGTAATATTCGTGATGCATACGAAGCTAACCCAGAAATCAAATTCCTAGGTTCAGATACCTACTTCAAAGATATTCTACTAAGCAGCATGCCTGCATGGCGTAAAGTAGCATCAAAAGCGATGGAAATTGGCCTACCAATGCCAACCATGACATCAGCATTAACATTCCTTGATGGCTACACAACTGCAAGCCTTCCGGCGAATATGATTCAAGCGCAGCGTGATTACTTCGGTGCTCACACTTACGAGCGTGTTGATCAGCCTCGTGGCCAGTTCTTCCATACAAACTGGACTGGTACAGGCGGCGACACTGCTTCTACTACTTATGACGTTTAATATATAAACGCAGTAAGCATACTGAGCCACCGTTCGCGGTGGCTTTTTTATTACATGTGTTTTAAAAATCACAGTACAAGCAACATCATTTATTAAGATAAATAATGAGAAAGAGATGATGAAACACTTCAATTGGCTAGGGTTTTGTTTACTCACGGTATTTCAAGTTCATGCCAAGCCAGCTCCTGTTATACCGATAGATATTGATTTTGTGTCGACCCAATGGATTGATAACTTAGGCACCTTTCGCGTTGTAGTGTTTAATTCTGAGGTGAATCCTTGTTTTACACTTGAGAACTACAAAGAAGGAACAAGCCAAGGGCTGACATCATCGCAACAGATTTGTAAGGTTGCACTGCCTGATCATCAAGTGGTGAATTTACAAGATGATCCTGAAGGTGATATGTGGTTTGAAGATTTTCATTGGGGGGAACATTGGCTTGATTTTAAACTGAATACATTTAATGCAAACTACAACTGTTCTCTGGCTCTTAATGGCTCGCATCAAATCACAAAGCAGCAAGTATTAGCGCAATGCCGTTTAGTTAAAAGTAACAATAAAGAATAAATAAAGCCCTAGTATCGAATACGAATTCAATAAGAAACCAAAACAATACAGGGCTTTAAGATAAGTAATTTACATATTAACAAACCTTAATCATTGGGGGGCTTGGTTGTTAGCGCTGTGAATTATGCGCCAATCACACCACCATCTTTACGAGTGATTCGCATGATAGAAGAGCGAGGAGTACTGTGACCGCCATCAGGGAAGTGAGAAGGTGCTTGCTCTTCGCCTGGGTGCTGAACACCAACAAACATGGTTTTGCTATCATGGCTAAAAGTAATACCTGTGATTTCACAAGCGATAGGGCCTGTTAGGAAGCGACGGATTTCACCGGTTACTGGGTTACCACAAAGCATTTGGTTATTACCCATACCTGCAAAGTTACCTTTGTTAGAGTCATCGCCATCAGTTAGGATCCATAAACGACCGTCTTTATCGAAACCTAAGCCATCAGGACAGTTGAACATGTTGTCTTTGTTAATATTCTTACTACCAGCCATTAATGAATCTTTGTGTACTGTTGGGTTGCCTGCAATGAGGTAAAGATCCCAGTCAAAAGTCGCAGCGGTGTGGTTACCGTTGGATGGATTCCAGCGCAGGATGTGACCATACGGGTTTTTCTCACGAGGATTCACTGCGTCAACCGGCTGATTAGGTTTAACACCACGGTTCTTATTATTGGTTAAGGTACAAAACACTTCGCTTGTATGTGGATTCACGGCTACCCACTCTGGGCGATCCATGGTTGTTGCGCCCACATGTGTTGCTGCTTTACGAGCAAAGATCATGATTTCAGCTTGGCTAGCAAAACCGTTCTCAGCTGTTAGGCCATTTTTACCGAACGTAAGTTCAATCCATTGACCTGTGCCTTTTAATTCACCGTCTTTGGCGTCGAACTTAGCAACATACAGTGTACCTTCTTCAAGAAGATCACGGTTAGCTTCTTGGTTGCTTGGGTTATATTTGTTCTTTGATACAAAGCGGTATAAGTGTTCTCCACGCTCATCATCACCTAAATACACCACAACATAACCGTCATTGTTGATAGTAACAGCGGCATTTTCATGCTTGAAACGTCCTAATGCAGTGCGTTTTTTAGGTATTGAAGTAGGGTTCATTGGATCGATTTCTACAACCCAGCCAAAACGGTTTGGCTCATTAGGGTTTTGAGCAATATCAAAACGTGGATCGTGCTCATACCAACGGTAATCTTTATTTTCTGGGCTGATACCATAACGTTCTTGGTTAGAATCAACCGCTACATTTGTATCAGTACCAAAGAAATCATCAAAGTTTTCTTCACAGGTGAGGTAAGTGCCCCAAGGCGTAGCACCGTTTGCACAGTTGGCAAAAGTACCTAAAGCACGAGTACCTGTTGGATCAGCTTTAGTTTTTAGAAGAGGGTGACCTGCTGCAACACCGGTAATTTCCATTGGCGTATTTGCGGTGATACGGCGGTTTAAACGACCGTTTTGGTTCACGATCCAGTGACCGTTTTTATATACCAACTCTACGATAGAGTTACCTACAGCGGCTTGGGCTTTTTTCACATCGTCAGCAGAGAGCGTCTTACCTTGGTTTGGCAATAAGTATTCGTAATTGGTGTATTCATTATTTACGGCAAGTACTGCACGCTCATTCGTGAGGGGGAAGAATGCCATACCATCATTGTTATCGCCAAATTGTTTTAGTTGAGCGTCACTATTAGCTGAAGGACTAAAAGCTGGAGAATCGGCAAACAGTGGCGATCCCCATGAAATTAAAACATCAGCTTGATAGCCTTCAGGTACAATAGCAGTATCAGCTGTAGAAACAGGCACTTGCTTAAAATTAATGCTCGGCTCTTTCAAAGTGGTTTTGGCAATGGCTGATGCCATTGGTGTTGCTGTGAAAAATGCAGCAACGGTTGAGCTTGTTTGAATAAAGCGGCGTCGACTTAGGCCTTTATTGATGATTTCACTAAACTGTACGTGTTTATTAACCATTATTACTTCCTTGGTAATTTTTATGTTGTCAGTAAAGGTGGCCAATAGTAAGAGTTATATGTGTAAAAAATATTACTCTGTGGTTACAAAAAAAAGATATTCTTGTATCTGTCAGATGAGGGGGAAAATAAATAAAGTACAGTGAAAACAATGAAAGCCTCATACTACTTTGAGGCTTATCGAGCCAATGAGCTTGCGTCTAGCAAGTTAGATGTAGGTAATGACAAAGCACTTTTTGCAATATTTATTATTGTAGTGAATAAATAAAAATATTAACTTGCCATACGTTGGCAATACAATAATGCTCTTAGTTCCATATTTTCGGCTTCAAGTGCTACTATTTGCTTATGTGCCTCTGTACGCATATCTTCATTTGTTTTGCGTGTTTTTTCAAAAATATCGCTAAGTGCACTAAATAATTCTTCGCCAGCAAGTCGCATCTCTTGACCACTGATTTCAATATTATAAGAACGTAATAAATCACGCGCATAAGTGGTTAGATCACCTTTTGCTCGACCTATTTGTTTATCAATTAATGGGCAAGTATGGGGATAAGAAAAACCTGACATAGTATGTACCTTTCAAATCAAATATCTATAAAATTAAATTGTTATAAACCTCCATGCTTATAAGTTAATTTTCGCTCACAGATGACAGCTGATCAATATGTGCACAATAAGTTTGACAAAAAATAAACAAATGTCTCTTTTTTGATACACTTATTGCACAATAATATTGCTGGTGAGGATGTAATTGATGCTGATGATTGCAAATAATGATGATTTGTTGGCGTAAAAAGCCCTCGTATCAATGAAGAGCACGAGGGCTTAAATATCACGCTAAGATCACGAGATTAACTTACTTCTATTGGACCACCAAAGGCTGTTACTGGCGGTAACTCGCCTGTGAATTTCTCTATGCTTACTAAGCACGTTTGGGCACTGGTTGCCTGAGCTAATTCTGAGGTTGGAATATCCATAGTTAATGTATTTGGATCGCCATAGGTATCAATCGAACCTACTTTTTCATTTAATGGTCCATACCATGCACCTTCTTCGATACGCACCACACCTTGTGGATAGCTATCTGTAACTACAGCCCCTGCAAGTAATTGACCACGGTCATTAAATACCCGTACTACATCGCCGTCTTTAATGCCTTTAGTTGCAGCATCTTTGGGGTTGATGTAGACCGGTTCACGACCTTGAACGGTATAAGTCGCTCGGAATTGATCTGATTCACACATTTGTGAATGCAAACGCTTATCAGGGTGACAAGATTGCATCCAGAATGAGTGTTTATCAGAACCTGGCCCACCATGAGATCGTTCTGTCTTTTCAAACCACATCGGGTGTTCCTGACAGTGTTCGTATTTGTAACGACCAATCTTACGGCTGGTGATTTCAATAAAACCTGACGGTGTACCCAATGCATTGATTTCAGGATCTTGACGGAAATCCGCGTGGCGAACCCAAGGTTTACCAGTACCAAAATCAAGGAATCCTTGTTGCCAGAATACATCAAATTCAGGCATATCGAATTTGCCTGCGTTCGCTTTACGACAATCGTTATACAGCATTTGAACCCACTGCATTTCATCCATACCACGGGTGTATTCTTTGTTTTTACCAAAGCGACGAGATAGTTCAGTGAAAATATCAAAGTCAGTTTTTGATTGGTATAACGGATCCACCAATTTTTGCATCGCAATTAACCCGCGACCACTGTATGAGCCCATAACGTCAATGTCGTTACGTTCAAACTGAGTACATGCAGGTAATACGATATCAGAGAAGCGACAAGTTGCTGTCCATGCAAAATCAATCGTTACCACGGTTTGTAATTTTTGGAACGCTTGCTTCATGCGGTTACGATCTTGGTGATGATGCCAAGGATTGTTACCGCTGATCACCATCATTTTATAATCTGGCAGAATGACTTTAGAGCCGTTGTACTTAATTTCTTTGCCGGGTTCTAAAATACAGTCAACGAAGCGTGCAACAGGGATAGTGCGACTGTAACCGTTAAAGTCATTGTTATCCCATTTAGGTTTTTGACCTTCATCGACGTTACGTGGAAAGCCGCCTGGTGCTGCAAAGCCTGTTGATGGCACGCCAATACCTGAGTAGTGGTGACCATAAGAGATACCGCCACCAGGTAAACCAATTTGGCCAACCATCGCTGCAATGACCGCACCCATCCAGTAAGGTTGTTCACCGTGTTCTTGACGTTGAATACACCAACCAAACAGAATTTGAGTACGCTCTTTAACTAGCATACGAGCAAACTCACGAATTTGTTCAGCAGGTACGCCACAAATCTCTGCTGCCCATTCTGGTGTTTTTTCAACCTTGTCTTTGGTTTCACCTGTTACGTAACCAATGAACTCATCAAAGCCCAAGCAATACATTTTGATGAATTCTTTATCATAAAGATTCTCAGTGTAAAGCGTGTGCGCCACCCCTAACATAAACGGCACATCAGTTTGTGGGTGAATGTATAGATGGGTGTTTTCTAAGTAACGTTGAGTCTTGTTTTTAACCGGATCAACCGAAATAACATTGATTTCACCTTTTGCTACTTTTTCTTTAAGTTGCGCAAGGTAAGGGTAGGACTCGTGAGTTTCACAGTTCCAACCCACTTGGAGGTTTTTAACTGGATCGTTAGCCCATAAAATAATGTTCTTACTGTTGTCTAAAATTTCAGACCATGAAGTACCTTGAGCATACACTTCAGTCGAGCCTAGCACGTAAGGCATGATGGTTTGACCTGCACCTGTTGAATAGTCGCCAACTTTGGTGATGTAGTTACCATGCATACCCACAGCACGTTGCATATGGCTAGTACAGCTATGGAATTGACCTGTTTGGCGCCAGCCAGTTTGACCTGCGTGTAGCGCCCATGGACCATAGTCTTTTTGAATACGTTCAAGTTCACGGTAAAACAGATCTAAGGCTTCATCCCATGTTACGCGGACAAAACGATTGTTCCCGCGAGTTTCGCCGCTGAACTTGTGCTTTTTAAGCCAGTCTAGACGCACCATAGGGTAACGAACACGTGATGGATTATAGATAATTCCTTTAATGCCTTTTAGCATTTCAGTTGGGTTTTTATCTATTTCAATCGCTTCAATTTGTTGTACTTTCCCCGCATAGATTTGAGCACGGAAAGCCCCCCAATGAGAACCAGAATAACGCCACGTGCCTTGACCTATTTGTTGATCGTCTGCAAACACTTTTGATGATGCGAGTAGGCTTGGGCCGATAACAGTCGCTGCACTTGTTGTTGCAAGACCTTTAAGAAAACTTCTTCTTGATACAGACATAGTATTTACTCCATCAACGCTTAGTGTTGGCCATTAGAAAAATCAGAAGAATGTTTCTGTAGATACTTCAACACAATCGCTTCACTATCACGGTCAAAGTTTACAAATGCCAACATACCGTTAAACATGCCTGGCCATGTATTGGCATCAAAATGCGCTTCAGCTGGTTGAGTGTGACAAACAGAACAGTTAGTGGTGTAAGCTGTTTTTGCCTGTGCCCATACCGGTGTGATGTCATTGACTAATGAATCTTTAGGCATCCACACTTTTGCTGTTACACGTTGCCAAGGAAGGCCGGTTAAATCATCGACTTTCTCTTCATACTTATTAACGACGTTGTCGTTTTGTGCTGATTCTTTAACAAGAGAAGCCACTGGAATGTTCATTCCAAAGTCTTCCTGAATAACACGACCATAGCCTTTATCTTTACGCCAACCAGCAATCTCAACTTCGATGGCATTATCTGTTTCATCAATGACTTTAACGCCAGATGCTGGATTTAGAATACCAGCTTCAACAGTCATGGCTTTATCTTCATAAACAGGTAGGAAGCGAACACTATAAATCTCTTCACCTTTGCTGTAGTCAGTACCGTGTGACAGTTGTACCAACTCTGAGATCATACCGCCGCTGGTATCCATATCTTTTGGTAAGTGGTGAGCAATACCTTTATGGCAATCAACACAGCTTTGATCACGCTCGGCGGCATTTTTCATTTGTACGCGAGCAACAGGTGACATTTTTTCAAAGTCCATGCCTTTATAATCGTGACAATCACGACATTCCTGCGAGCCATTGGCTTTAAAGCGTTCCCATTCATGTTGAGCGAGTATGATACGGCGATCTTCAAACTTTTCAGGGGTGTCGATAAAGCCTGCAAAGTGAGCAAATACTTCTTTGCTTGCTTGAATTTTACGAGAAATTTTATCAGTCCAATCGTGGGGGACATGACAATCAGGACATGTAGCTCTAACACCTGAGCGGTTTTTATCATGAATAGTATTAACGTATTCAGGCACGACATTGTCAGCATGACAACTGACACAGAATTCTTCGGTATTGGTTTTTTCAAGTGCAGTATTAAACCCGCCCCAGAAAATAATACCTGCAACAAAACCACCGAGCGTGAGCACTCCGAGGCTAATATGAACACTTGGACGTGATAGGGTTAGCCAAGCTCTTTTCAAAAATGCTTTCATTATTGTTTCTCTTTATATGATGCTTGCAGCGTAAAGTAGGGAATCAACCACCGTGACCGGGAGGACCAAAGACAAACAATTGCAACATCCATACGGTGAAGCCATAACCACCAACGAAAATGACGCTTAAAATAGGGAAAAGAAAAATGGTAATAAAAAGGAACATTTTCCATTCGCGGCTGCGTGTTTTCTTGGCAGTAGGATCAGTAATACTGCTCATAAAACCTCCTAAGATTGTTAAATGTAAAAAATGAGTTCTTATAAATATTTATATCAATTCTAATCGCAATGTGATCATAAAGTAGACTGCTGTGTTTATTCAATTAATAAATGCATTATTTTACGGCTTAAATAGTATTTTTTTGACATTATCTTTTATTGTTAATAGGAAAAGATTTAATGTGTAAACTAATGAAATAGTAAGTGCGATTATTTGTTTTTTCGGTGGGTGCTAGATGTTTTTTATGTAGCGGATTTGTTTTTAATTTTTGTGGCAGTGTGGAGTGATGGTTGTGGTTTTGTTTGTTATTGTTCTTTGGTGTTACAAGTTGATGGTGGGCGATTTACTCGGTGGTAGAATAATATAAATAAAAAAGTAGATTAAATAATAATGCTAAGCGGAATGTGAATGGAATATGATTGTTTGAGAAAGAGAGCTATGACGTACAGATGACATAGCCCTCTACAAAACATTAATCAATAAGCTGATATTGATGGCGTAAAATATCAATGATTTCTGCTTTAGGATCTTGGCTTAAGACAATTGCTTTACCGGTGATTTTTTCTGCAATACCGGTATATATTTTAGAAATTTGCATTAACACTTCTTGAGGCAAGGCATTATTTTTCGCTAACGCAAAACGTTCAGGCATTCGTTCTTTATTTAATAAAATATCAGGATCTGGAAAGTAATTTAATAATACTTGGCGAAAGTCTTCTTTAGAGTTTTCAATAATCTGTCCATCACGATACGCAGCGCCATCCCAAATACGTGATGAATCTGGCGTGCCGACTTCATCCATGTAAATCAGTTTTTCGTTACCGTTAGTATCTGTAACATAACCAAACTCAAATTTAGTATCGACAAAAATTTGGTCTAACTTTGCTAATTCGTTACTAATGACATTAAAGCCATCAGCTAAGAGTTTTTCGTAGATATTAATATCATCGGCATGGCGGAAATTAAAAGCTTGGTAATTATCGATTAAGTCTTTTCGAGTGATATTAACATCATCAGCTTCAGGAACATTTGGAATGCCTTTGAGAATACCTTTGGTTGATGGTGTCATCAGTAGTTGGGGAAGTTTTTGATCTTTTTCTAAACCTTCAGGTAGCTCTATTCCACAAAAATTACGCTCACCATTACTGTATGCTCGCCACATAGAGCCAGTGATGTATTGACGACAAATCGCTTCAACCATTACAGGCTTCGCTTTTTGTACTATCCAAACAAACGGATGGGGAATATCGAGAATATGACTATCAGCTAAGTTATTATCTTTAAATAGTTTAAACCAATGGTTTGAAATTGCATTGAGTGCAGCACCTTTACCTGGAACACCTTTTAAACCACCTTCACCATGCCAAATACAATCAAATGCAGAAATTCTATCACTGATGATCATTATTGCTAAAGGAGCATCAGCTTGAACGTTATAGCCTTTTTGTTGAATAAGACGACGGCTATCAGCTTCTGTTAACCAATAAACTGAGCGTACTTTTCCACTATGGACGGGTTTATCTGTACGGATGGGAAGGTCGTCATTGACGGCAAGAACTTGATTTGCAAGGCTCATGGTGAAATTCCTATTTCAAAACGATGGCATCGAAATACAGAGTGCTTAAGGCAATATGTCGCTTAATCACTCATCTTATTGGGCATAATACTAGGTTCATTGTTGGACTACCAGTAAAAAAGCAAACGATTGCCTTTGGGCTGTAGTGTAATAAAAGCGTAAGTACAATAGTGAGATATTGTACTTAACGTGACAGGTAATGAGTGGATTAAGAGAAATTAAAACCGTTGATAAAATGCATGTAAATCACGGGGTGTAATATAAAACATATGCATTAGCCATTGTTTGGTGTCGTCTATATTGAACCAGACTGGCGTAAATTGGAAATGACTCCAATTAGTGATGACGTGTAATGCACCGTCATAACTAGGAGCGATATCAAATAAAATTACAATCGCAATGACTTGAGCTAAGCTGATAAACGGTTTAGTAAAAGCAAACGGTTTAAGTGCTGTACCAAATGATGATTTTAAGCGTTTATTTGACAGATCGACACTGTATATTTCATCTAATGCTAAGTGTACGATACCGCCAAGTAACACAAATCCTCCAGCTAACCAGCTGTCGGTTGCAGTGTGACCTAGCAAGACACATATATGTACGCAACATAGAGCAATAAGGGTGACAAATGCGATTGAATGGCATGCACCTCGATGTACAGTGCAGCGATCAAATACCGTTTTGCCAAAATAACGAACTGTAATAAATAATGATACAACGTAAAGAATCAGTTCTAGCATTGCGACTTGGGTGTAAATATGGCTGACAAGTATAAAACAGCAAAACCCCGCTAACAGTGTGAATAAGGCTTTCATTGAGGTTGAGTGGTCTGAATCTATGTCAGGTAAAAGCCCACCAACGGTACCAAAAAAGGTCATCCATAGTGCAATGCTAGGGCTAATATGGTCTGCAGATAAAAGTGTGGTTGCTGTTAAACCACTCACAATTGCTGCAACCGTGAAATGGGTTGAGAAATTTGCCAAGAAAATGAATTCCAACTGGATACATATACAGGTATTTATCACTGTTGGTTATCATTATTCAACATTTATCACACTTTTGGTGTAATAAATGAAATTAACTGGATAAAAAAAAACCATTTTAGCGGTTATTGTCGATATACAATAGAAGAGATAAGAGCGAGTAAAGTGTACAATTAGAAGAGTAGCGACAGTCGTATTATCTATCATAAACAATACGACTGATAACGTTCAATATTAGCCTGTAATCAATGCTGAAATGATACCAATCAGGCCACCAAACACACCGCCCCAAATCACTAGCCATCCAAGATGTTCACTGATCATCTTTTGAACCATATCTTTAACCATTTTAGGGGTAAGCTCATTGAGACGTTGATCAATAATATCTTCGATAGTCCCTTCAATATCACCTAATGATTCCGGTTGGCTAAGTTGTTCTTTGAGTGCTTGTTTAAAGTTATCTTGCTGGCTGATATCGGTAACTGACTGTTGCATTTTTTCAATAAACGGTTCGCGTAATGGTTCCATCGCTTCCGTTCCCCCCATCATGGTGATCATGGCACCAAATGATGAGTCCATGATCACATTCAATAATGAATCAAACGTTGGGGCAAAGTCGATCTTTTGAATGATTGGTTGCATGTCTAATTGTGCTGGTCCAAC
Source organism: Photobacterium malacitanum (assembly GCF_900185615.1). Classification (GTDB taxonomy): domain Bacteria; phylum Pseudomonadota; class Gammaproteobacteria; order Enterobacterales; family Vibrionaceae; genus Photobacterium; species Photobacterium malacitanum. Next base: position 5,043 of record NZ_FYAK01000011.1, on the reverse strand, counting down.
ATTACTTTGTTTTAAAAAGCGGCTGATATTTTGTTGGGTAAAAAACTGCTCCATCATTAACGCTTTGATCGCGGCTTTAAAGGCTTCAAAACGGGCAGGGATCACGCCTGAACCATATAGGCCGGGAACTTTTTCAAACAACATATAAATAGCAAGCCAGTTGGTTAATGCGCCTGAAAAAGCAAATAAACCACAGTAAAGAATAATGTGGTTGTTGCTGATATAACCAATGAATAAAAGTAATAGCGAAAGGGCGTTGGTGATGAAACTTTTGTTTTTTAACATGTGGTAATTCTTAGTCGTTATAACACCGAGAGATACGGTTATTGAGTCAGGAAATAGCATGTTGCCATTTATAATTAGCCAAATTCTAACAGATAGAAATAGACCTACGCTACATTTGTATTTGCTGATGCTAATAGCGGCTATACGATTTAAACTTCAGATAGCAATTGTTATACTCGCTTGCTATGCATTTATTGTCGACTGAGTATTGTTAATGACCCGTTTTACAGCTGAACAAACTGCTTTTATTCATCATCAGACAGGTAATGCGCTATGTGTAGCGGGTGCTGGAACGGGTAAAACAACCACATTAGTTGGTGTTGTTGAGCATAAATTACAGATGATAGCAGCTGAAAATATGCTGGTGCTAATGTTTAACCGTGATATTCGAACTGACTTTAAAGCCAAATTAGCTCAAATACCGTTGGCTGAGCGAGTATCTGTGCATACATTTCACAGCTTTTGTTTTCAACTCCTAAGACAATCCGGTTATTTATCTGCGACGGGTTACCAAATTGATTTTAATAATGGTGATAGCGATAAAACTATAGCTAAATTGGTATTGCGACAAATGGCTGCTCAAGAAAAATCGTATCAAAAACAGCAGCAATTTAAAGATCCACGCACTATCGAATTACTGATGAGTTTTATTGGGCTGGTAAAAGCACACATGTTACCGCCAAAAGAAGTGTTTGAACTGTCTGAAATTAACAGTGAATATAAATTTATTATTGAAGCTTTTTGGAATTTTGAGACAGTCCGTAAAGAGCGCAAACAGTTATTTTTTGATGATTGGCTGGTTGAAACCATCCAGTTACTAAATAATGATCCTGTGTTACAGAAACATTATCATCAACACATTCAATTTATGATGGTTGATGAGTTCCAAGATATAAATACCGCTCAATACCAGCTATTAAAATTACTGTTATCGCCACAAGCACAATTAGTTGCTGTTGGCGATGTTGATCAATGTATTTATAAATGGCGCGGTAGTGCTCCTCAATTTATGCTCAATTTTGAACAAGATTTTACGCCTGCAACGACTTACAGCTTGTCACACTCTTTTCGTTTTGGGCATAGTTTAGCGTTAGCTGCTAGCCATTTGATTGCCAATAATAAACAGCGTTTTCATGACTTTCAGACTGTCGCTCATGAGTCTGTTGCTGATACGACGGTTGAGGTTATCGGTACTGTGCGTCAAGTGGGAGAAATTGCGCAATCAGTCGCTGATTTCATTGCGCAGGGCGGCCAACCAGCAGAAGTGGCTATTTTAGTCCGACGTTGGTCGCAAGCAATGTTATTTGAACTTGCTTTTTTAACCAAGAAAATACCTTACCACATGCCGATTGGTTCAGTACTAACCCATAGCCGTGAAGTTAAGCTACTAATGGATATTATGGTATTAGCGACTGGACGCTTTTTGACGTTAGCTAGTAATGACCAAGCTAATTTACTGTTTAACTTATTATCATTCCCACATTGCTATGTACCGAATAAAAGCTTACGTCCTTTGTGTGAGGCTTTAGCTCAACGTCCAAGCTCTGAATGGTTGGCTGTAATAAAACAAACTCAAAAAATTCAACCAACATTAAATCTAGAAACGTTTACAGATAGAATTGAGTTATTGCTAATGTTGCAGCGAAAAGGCAATTTTAAAGCATTAGATGTTTATAGGCAGTATCGTCGTGACAGTGAATTGGATACTTGGATCTGGAAAACAGAAGCAACGGCAACGGAAATAGAAGAGGCGGTTGAGCGCTTAGACAGTGTTGAAACTGTACTTGAATCAATGGATCAAAACTGTGAAAAAGCGTTGCAGTATTTTGAGTATTATACTCAACAATCAGCAGTTGAAAATCAGGCTCAGACAAATAACAGTGTTCAATTAACCACGATATTTAGAGCTAAAGGCTGTGAGTATACGCAGGTTCATTTACCTTATTGGGATAAAGACGCTTTTCCTTATGTAAATCGATCTGCATTAGGCATTTCTGCCGATCTTGAAGAAGAACGCCGACTTGCCTATGTTGCAATAACACGCGCAAAACAGAGTGCGAAAATTTATTATACGGTAGAGAACACGAAGAAAGATCAGTATATACGTAAAGATAAAAATGCCAGTCAATTTATTATTGAATCAAAGGCTGATGTTGCGCAAGAAATTGGTCCGGTATTATATCAGGATGGGGAGTTACCATATCATAAATCAGCTGTAGTACAGGGATATTATCGCCGATTAGCACGTTTTGATGACATGCAGTTACCGCCTAAAGCGGTTTCTATTTCGTTACCAGAGCCAAATGCTACCGGAGAAAGTGTATATAGTTATCAATGGGCGCTACAACAGCCTATACCTGAGAATGCTGACAAGTTGATTCGCAGCCTGGTACAAAAACCGATGAAGTATTTGGAAGCAGAAGTAACACGTATTGTACGTGAATTAAATCAAGCAGGCACGGCTAAGAAAAAGGTACTACTTAATCGTCTTATTGTAGTAGCGCGTGCCAAGGCGCGTAAATATAATTAACGACTATAGGTGATTGTTAGCGCGGTTAGCGCGAGACTCACGTTGACCTAAATTTTGTTGTATAGCAAATTCAAGTCGTTCTCGAAGTTGACGTGATTTAGTTTCGGCACTTCTAAATCCGAACGACTGTAATAATTTTTTGACCATAATTAAAACCTATTAATTTATAGATAAGGCAATTCACAACACCAAAGCTTATGGGTAAGTTGTTACCTTAAATTATTAGAGAATTAACATCGTCCTTGAGCTTCCAGTGGCTCCATCATATCGTCTGTTGAGTAAACAGTACTGTTATTGATATAAAGGATGTTAAAAAATTTAATGACAACAATTGGTTTAAGTAACCAATTGTTGTCATTATGTGTAAATTCTATGGCAGGGTTAAATGAGAGTCAAAGCAATATTTAGTTGTTAGTTAATAACACGATAACATGCTAAAAAAGGCTTGGTTCACACTTTAGTTGACTGATTTTGCCATTTATCGACAACGAGCGCGGCGATTAGGTCTCCCTCAACATTGACAGCTGTGCGGAAAGTATCCAGTGGTCTTTCAATAATGAGCAATATCGCAATAGCTTCGAGCGGAATACCGACGGCAAGCAATACAAGTTGCATTCCTGACATTGAACCTGACGGCATACCTGGTGCACCAATAGACGACACCATAGCCATAATAAAAATCATAATCAGTCCTGATGTTCCCAGCTCAATACCATAGAGTTGAGCCAGAAAAATAGCAGCGACCCCTTCAAATAATGCCGTACCATCCATATTCATAATAGAGCCAAGAGGCAAGACCATACTGCTGGTGGGTTGCGATATATTTAAATCTTCTTGGGCTGTTTGTAATGACAGAGGCAGTGTCGCAGAGCTTGATGATGTTGCAAATGCCATAGCCATTGGTGCTGATAATGCGCGAAATAAGGTTGAAAATTTAATACCGGTAAACAGTTTAGCAAGTAGAGGTAATACAATTCCGCCATGCACTAATGTCAATGAAAATACTAACAAAGCAAAGAGTGCTAATTCACCAAAAATACTATTGCCACTTTGAGCGGTAAATTGAAACACAATTGCAAATACAGCTAATGGTGCTAATTTTATTACCGTAGAGACAACACGATTTATAGCAATATTAAGTCCTGAAATAAGTTCAAAAACAGCATGCTTAGGCGGTAAGCTAGCTAATAATGCAATACCAAGTAATAAGGCAAAAACAACAATCGCTAATAAGTTTGTCGTTGCGAGCGCTTGAAAAGGATTAACCAAGGCCATGTTAAATAACTTTTCTGCAATAGCACCACCAGAAGAAGAGCTATTATCAATCAATTGAACATTACTACCGACAGTGACTTGTGCTGTATCAATTAAATGTGGCCATTTAGGAATTGCCAGTGATACCCCTAAACCTAAACTAATTGCAAGTGTTGATGTTAAGCTATAAAAGGCAATTGTTTTATAACCTAATGTTTTTAAACGTGATGTTGAGCCAATGCTAGTAATACCTTGTAATAAGGATAATAGTACCACAACCCCAACCAGCATTTTGAGTAAGCCGATATAAGTTGTTTTGGTTAGCATTAACAATTTAAATGCAGTTGACTGCTCAAAACCAGCATGCAAAGGCAATAAAGAAGCAATACTCCATGCTAATAGAGCTGCAATCATTAATTGAAAAGGTAACGATTTGAATAGACGACGGTTCATTAAAAGGTCTCTGTTCGGTGTTCGTTTCGTAACGAGAATATAAAAAGAAATACTTGGAATATAAAGGCTTATTAATAATTAGAGTGCCAGTCCCAAGAACTGAAATAAATATATATTATGTATATAAATAAAAACGCTCTGACAGCGATGCCAGAGCGTGGCAAATGCCATTCTCAATTAACGATGATTTAGATATAAATCCAAATAGGGTATAAGTAAAATTAAATATAATATCGTTAATGAGTTAATTGCTAATCCATTAGCGTATGGTATTGAACAAGTGAACATAGAAATAATTCTCAACGTATATTGCTATACGTTGAGAATAGCGCCGTTTAAGGCTGATAATTACTTATCGAAGTGAATAACAGTACGGATACTCTTACCTTCGTGTAATAGGTCAAATGACTTGTTGATGTCGTCTAGGCCCATGTTGAATGAGATGAAGTCATCAAGTTGGAATTCACCTGCCATGTAACGGTCAACGATACCTGGAAGCTCTGAACGGCCTTTAACGCCAC
>NZ_FYAK01000013.1 GCF_900185615.1 Photobacterium malacitanum | reverse complement strand
CAAGCTATCAATCTGTTACCGCTCGACTTGCATGTGTTAGGCCTGCCGCCAGCGTTCAATCTGAGCCATGATCAAACTCTTCAATTAAAGTTTTGTTGTTTCTTTCGAAACGGCTCAATGAATACTGTTAAAATATCGATTACTAGAAGCTAGTAATGATATTTGAATTGACTGTGCCAAATAATCCTTCTCTATAATGAGAGGAGTTATTTGTATTGGTCACTAGTATCATTGATAAATCTTTCGACTTAACTATTCAACGAGTGCCCACACAGATTGCATGGTCAAATTGTTAAAGAACATCCTGACTTTCGGTAACCGCTTGCGCCGTTGTCCGTGTCAGTGAGGTCGCATTATAGGGAGATTTTATTGGCTGACAATAGTTTTTTTACCCCCAAGCAATCAACTGCTTTTTTTTTAATCTACCTGCAATTTTTAATCTATTTTTTAAACACAATAAAGCTATTGCTATATGGGTTCTGTCTATACATTGCCATTATTAATCGCGACACAATTTAAAATCTGTGTTTTAGATATATAAATAGAAGGTATAGAAGGTATAGAAGGTATAGAAGGTATAGAAGGTATAGAAGGTATAGAAGGTATTATGCGATCACAAATAAAACTATCACAATAAATCAATACTCAAAAAGAGCAGTCGCGGAACGATTGCTCTTTCTGATAATGATTATGCGTTTTCAGCTAACCATGCTGGTACATTTTTAACGCTGTCTAAAACAACATCCGCTAAAGCTTCACCTTCTGCGGTAATTGCTTTACCTGTACGTACTAATACTTTGAAAGCAACATCAGCCGCAATTGCCGCTTTCATATCGTCCGCTTTATCACCAATCATTACTGATTTTGACATATCAATATCTAAATAGCTTTGTGCAGATATCAACATACCAGGGTTTGGTTTACGACAATCACAATCTTGTAGATATTCACCTTTACCCTCTGTTGCATGATGTGGGCAATAGTAAATACCATCTAATTCAACACCTTGATCTTCGAAATTCCAATCCATCCATTCAGTTAGGCTAAGAAACTCATCTTCGGTGAACATGCCACGAGCAATACCTGATTGATTAGTAACTAAAACAAGTAAGTAACCCATTTCTTTGAATTTTTTACATGCACCAAAAACACCATCAATGTATTCAAAATCATCAACAGTATGTACATAGCCATGATCGACATTTATTACGCCATCACGATCAATAAAGACAGCAGGTTTGGCCACAAGAAAGCCCTCAACAAGTAGATATTGTGGTGATTATGTCACGAGTTGGCAGCGAAAAGTATTAGTTATCACATTCACAGAGATGATCACGATATTACCAATACTATTATAAATGCCAATAACCATTTAGACGTCTAGACGTAAAAATAGCTATTGACTTAAAAACCGATTGGCCATAGCATCAGGTTAACAGCAGTTAAGATGATTTAACTACAATAACCAATAATTAACAACTAATGCAATATCGCATCACTGTCATATAATCATTTCATCTAAGAATCAGGAAGTTCAATGATAGAAATAAAACAAGTAAATAAGGTGTTCTATCAAGGTGAGAAAGCGATTAATGCGCTAAAAGATATAAACCTTACGATTGAACAAGGAACGATTTTCGGGGTGATTGGTTCATCTGGCGCAGGAAAAAGTACCCTGATCCGCTGTGTGAATTTATTAGAAAAACCGACCTCAGGTAATGTCGTTGTCGATGGTATTGACTTAACACAGCTATCATCAAATGAATTGACTTTGGCTCGCCGCAAAATTGGCATGATTTTCCAACATTTTAATTTACTGTCATCACGGACTGTATTTGCCAATATTGCTTTGCCGTTAGAACTTGCGGGTATATCAGCTCACGACATTAATACCAAAGTAACAGAGTTATTGTCACTAGTAGGTTTAGAAGATAAACGTAATAGTTACCCTTCAAATTTAAGTGGTGGTCAAAAGCAACGAGTAGCTATTGCTCGTGCTTTAGCCTCTGATCCTAAAGTTTTATTATGTGATGAAGCCACCAGCGCACTTGATCCAGCAACAACCCAATCAATATTAGCTTTGTTACGTAAAATTAATCAGCAACTTAATCTAACCATTTTATTGATCACTCATGAAATGGATGTTGTTAAAGGTATTTGTCATCAAGTTGCGATCATCGGTGATGGTGAGTTAGTTGAGCAAGGTTTAGTGAGTGATATTTTTGCTCATCCAAAAACCGCACTAGCAAAAGCCTTTATTCGCTCAACCTTAGATTTGTCGATCCCTGAAGATTACCAATCACGCATGACTTCAACCCCAGTAACAGGCAGTTATCCTTTAATTCGACTGGAATTTACCGGAGACTCTGTTGACGCACCTTTAATTAGTCAAGTAGCACGTGAGTTTAATCTCGACATCAGTATTCTCAGTTCAAATATGGATTATGCAGGTGGCGTCAAATTTGGTTTGATGCTAGCGGAGTTCTTTGGTACTCAAACTGCTATTGATGATGCTATTTCTTTTTTACGTGATCATAAATTACAGGTTGAGGTGCTAGGTTATGTCGCTTAATTCAATAACAACATGGTGGCAGAGCAATCAGCGCCTAACTGAATTACTTATCGATGCGCTAGGACAAACATTGACGATGGTGTTTGTTGCGGGTCTGATTGGTTTCATTATTGGAATTCCACTCGGTGTTGCTCTTCACCTCACTAAGAAAAACGGTTTATGGCAAAATCCAGCCTTAAATAAAATACTTGGCATTGTGGTTAATATCGGCCGTTCAATCCCTTTTATTATTTTATTAGTTGCGATTATTCCTTTTACTCGATTTGTGGTTGGCAGTTCAATTGGTACTGCTGCGGCAATTGTGCCACTTACTGTCGGTGCAATTCCTTTTATTGCTCGTTTAGTGGAAGGCGCATTACTGGAAGTTCCAGCAGGACTCATTGAGGCCGCACAAGCAATGGGCGCAACCCCAATCCAAATCATAACCAAAGTGCTATTACCTGAAGCGCTACCAGGCATTATTAATGCTGTCACTATTACTCTAGTTACTTTAATTAGTTATTCGGCAATGGCGGGGACTGTTGGCGGTGGCGGTTTAGGCGATGTCGGTATTCGTTATGGTTACCAACGTTTTGACGGCACGGTTATGGCCATCACAGTTATTATGTTGGTCATTTTAGTACAACTGATTCAATCTATTGGAGATCACTTAGTAAAACGTGTTGATCACCGCTAACAACTCAAGCTGTTATTTATTATTTACATCATTAGGGAAAGCCCATTTAAGGAGAAATATTATGGCGTTCAATCTTAAACATCTTTTTGCCATTGCTGGCGTTGCTGCTGCAGTTACACTCACAGGTTGTAGTGACCAAGAAACAGCTGTTGTTGATAACAATAAAGTAAAAATTGGCGTAATGGCTGGCGCTGAAGAGCAAGTTGCAGAAGTTGCAGCGAAACAAGCTAAAGATAAATATGGACTTGATGTTGAATTAGTCACCTTTACTGATTATGTGTCACCCAATGCAGCCTTAGCTGAAGGTTCAATTGATGCTAACGCCTTTCAACATAAACCTTATTTAGATCAGCAAATTAAAGATCGAGGTTATAAGTTTGCAATCGCAGGTAATACCTTCGTTTACCCTATTGCTGGCTACTCTAATAAAATTAAATCCGTGGATGAATTAAAAGATGGCGATCAAATTTCGGTTCCTAATGATCCGACAAACCTTGGCCGTTCATTATTGTTATTACAGCAACAAGGTTTAATTACTCTTAAACCTGATGCGGGGTTGACGGCAACGGTATTAGATATTGTTAACAATCCTAAAAATCTTAAAATCGTTGAATTAGAAGCGGCACAACTACCACGTTCATTAGATGATGTTGCTTTAGCGATCATTAATACCACTTATGCGAGTAGTCTAAACCTTACTCCAGAAAAAGATGGCGTATTTGTTGAAGATAAGCAATCACCTTATGTCAATATCATTGTCGCGCGTCAAGAGAACGTCAAAGCAGAAAATGTTCAAAAGTTCATTCAAGCTTACCAATCAGACGATGTCTATAATTCAGCCCAAACTATCTTCAATGGCGGTGCCGTTAAAGGCTGGTAATCACGCCAATTGATCCAATCTCCATCAAGAGTAGGCTTCATCGCCTACTCTTTTTTTATGTTATATTATCAAATTACTTTCAGCTTATAATTGGCTTAATTTGATGGCTTATAGCATTGAACCTATCGGTATTGTCCACTCTCCTTATAAAGAAAAATTCGCTGTTCCGCGCCAGCCAGGATTAGTGCCTAGTGCTCGCTGTGAAGTGATTTTACACGATAAGGCTAACTCATTAGATGCCGTACGCGGTATCGAGCAGTTTAGTCATGTGTGGCTATTATTTTTGTTTGACCAAAACTTAGAGGCAGGTTGGCGACCAACAGTTCGTCCACCTCGACTTGGAGGTAATGAGCGAATTGGCGTTTTTGCCAGCCGCGCAACTTTTCGTCCTAATGGTATCGGTATGTCGGCGGTTAAGTTACGAGGCGTTCGTCATAACAATGGTCAAGTCATTATTGATATTGCGGGTGCTGATTTGGTTGATGGCACACCCATTATTGATATTAAACCTTATATTCCCTATTCAGACAGTTTACCTGAGGCAATAGGTGGTTTTGCGGCCAGCCAACCAGCAACACTTGAAGTGCAATTTGCACCATCAGCATTGCAACAATTAGTTGGCAAACATGCTGACTATCATCGAGCAGTTATTAGTGAAGTACTCGCGCAAGATCCTCGTCCTGCGTATAAAAAAGGCAAACCAGACAGCAAGCTCTATGCAGTAAATTTATTTGATTTTAATGTTCAATTTACAGTTACAGAGCCGAACATTACTGTTGTGAGTATCGATACCACTGTTCAATGATCGATTCAACACAGTTATCTTTGGCGAATAGCGCCGAGGCTGGTAATATAACAGGCTATCGTCAATCAAATTGACGGGTGGAACATCAGTTCCTTCTCTTTCCTTTTATCAATAACGGATACCATCAATGCGTACCAGTAAATATCTTCTTTCTACCCTGAAGGAGACGCCAAACGACGCAGAAGTCATTAGTCATCAACTAATGCTACGTGCAGGTATGATCCGTAAGTTGGCTTCAGGTTTATACACCTGGCTACCTACCGGTCTACGTGTACTGCGTAAAGTCGAAAACATCGTTCGCCAAGAAATCGATAATGCAGGCGCAATCGAAACTTTGATGCCCGTTGTTCAGCCGTTTGAACTATGGGAAGAGACAGGCCGCTCTGAAAAAATGGGCCCTGAACTACTTCGCTTTACTGACCGCCATATGCGTCCGTTTGTACTTAGCCCTACGGCAGAAGAGGTTATCACTAGCCTTGTACGTAACGAAGTAAGCTCTTACAAGCAACTGCCGCTGAACCTTTACCAAATTCAAACTAAATTCCGTGATGAGCGTCGCCCTCGCTTTGGCGTAATGCGTGCACGTGAATTTTGCATGATGGATGCTTACAGCTTTGATATCGATAAAGATGGCTTACAAAAATCTTTCGATGCAATGCATGCCGCTTACTGTAAAGCCTTTGACCGCATGGGTCTTGAGTACCGTCCAGTATTGGCTGACTCAGGCGCAATCGGTGGTAATGGCTCACAAGAGTTCCACGTACTTGCAGAAAGTGGCGAAGACTTAATCGCATTCTCTACTGAATCTGATTACGCTGCTAACATCGAAAAAGCAGAAGCTATTGCACCTGCTGTTGAGCGCGCACAGCCAACACAAGCAATGACAGTGATTGATACACCAAATGCAAAAACTATTGCAGAATTGGTTGAACAACACGGTATTGCTATCGAGAAAACAGTTAAGACACTATTTGTTAAAGCGTCTGATGAAATCGATGCACCTATCGTGGCATTGATCATTCGTGGTGATCACGAGCTAAACGAAATCAAAGCAGAAAACCTTGCTGAAGTTGCGTCTCCATTAGAAATGGCAACTGAAGAACAAATGCGTGAACTTGTTGGCGCGGGTGCGGGTTCTCTAGGCCCTGTTGGCCTTGCATTACCATTTATCGTTGATCACAGTGTTGCGGTTATGAGTGACTTTGCTGCCGGTGCTAACATCGACGGTAAACACAACATCGGTATCAACTGGGGTCGTGACGTTGAACTTGGCCGTGTTGATGATCTACGTAATGTAGTTGAAGGTGATCCAAGCCCATGTGGTCAAGGTGTCTTGATGCTAAAACGTGGTATTGAAGTCGGTCACATCTTCCAGTTAGGTACCACTTACTCTGATAAGATGAACTGTAGCGTCCTTGATTCAAACGGTAAGAATTCAATTCTAGAAATGGGTTGTTACGGTATTGGTGTATCACGCGTTGTGGCATCAGCTATCGAGCAAAACAACGATAAATACGGCATCATCTGGCCTGACGCACTAGCGCCTTTCCAAGTCGCTATCGTACCAATGAACATGCACAAATCAGAGCGCGTTCAAGAAGCTGCTGAGAAGCTATATGCTGATCTTACAGCAATGGGCGTTGAAGTCTTATTTGATGATCGTAAAGAGCGTCCAGGCGTCATGTTCTCTGATATGGAACTGATCGGTATTCCACACACTATCGTGATTGGTGATCGAAGCCTTGAAAACGGTGAGATGGAATATAAGAACCGTCGCACTGGTACTAAAGAAGCTGTTATGGCTGCTGATGTTATGGACTTTCTTAAGCAAAAAATGGCTTAATTAACAACCATGTAATTTAAAAAAGCTGCCAATTTTAGGCAGCTTTTTTTATAGCTAAACTCGCACAAACATTTTTTATCTGTTGTGCTGCTATGATAATATTCAACTCAGTAACACCATAAATATCTTCACCTAAGATCATTTTATTGTGATGTTAGGTGAATATTTTTAGCAAAGGAAAGACCATGCAAGTTTATCAATGCTGCGAGTTAATTCGCGTTACTTACTCTCAAATTGGCAGTGGTGATCAAGGCTATATTCCAACCGCTATCAAGTGTGTAATTAAAACCTTGGATGATATTGCCGCTAATCCTGAGTTACCACTCACAGTGCGAGAGCAAGCGGCTTTTGCGGCAGCCAACTTACTGATCAGTGATCACGAGGATTAATAGATGGATTTATCAAAATTTGAAACCATGGATACTGTAATGTTGATGAGTATTGTCAATATGAAGATTCGTGATGAATTTAATAGCCTTGATAACCTGGTAAAATTTTTTGATATCGACCGTGAACAACTGATTGAAAAATTAGCCACAGGCGGATTTGATTTCTTACCAGAAGTGCAGCAATTTCGTTAACGCTGACTTATAAGCATCAAATAAAAAAACGGCACTCATCAGTGCCGTTTTTTTATACTTATTAAATAGCATCTCTTTGGTGTAATGACGCAATTAGCCTTTGAATATCGGCAGTACATCAGCCATCGCTAATAAATGGAAACACGCAGTTAATACTCCAAAGATTATTACTGCATACACTGTGACATTGCCTCCAGGTACGACAAAACCTTGTCGTTCAGGCTGACGTTGACGTAATTTTTTAGCCAATAATGCGGGAATAATACAAGTCCAGATAGTTGCGGCAGCACCTGCTAAGCCAATTGCGGCCACAAAACCAAATGGGGCAAATAATGAAAAGACTAATGGCGGAATAAAAGTTACTCCCCAAGCTTTAAAACGGCCTTGGTTGGTATCTTCAAAGCCAAATAAATCAGCTAAGTAATCAAATACACCTAGCCCGACCCCGATAAACGATGATACTACCGCTGCAATTGAGAAAATATTAAGTGCTTGTTTAACGCTATTAGAGTTCACCACTCCACCTAATGCTGTCATTAACGCATCGACACTACCACCAGCGGCAACAATCGGTCCAAATTGTGTGCGAGGTAAATTACCAAAAATGCATACCACCCAAATCAGATAAAATGTTAAAGCAATAAGTGTTCCACCCAAAATAGCATTTTTAGCGCGGTTTTCATCGCGGTAATAATCACGCATGGTACTTACGGAATGATGATAACCAAAAGAAGTTAATGCCACGGGCAGGATAGCAAGTGCATAAGGAGAAAGATCTGCTTGTGAATCAATACTATCAAGTAAAGTCGGCAATTGGATATTAGCTGCAAGCCCTGAAATACCAATCACAAAACTGATAATCATAAATAGAATCAGTAAAATCGAGATTCGATCAACTGCACGGGTTGAGTGAAGCACAAACACAGAAGAAGCAATCACAAATAATACCGAAGCGAGTTTGGGGTTAATATCAAGTAAACCGCCAAAAATCATACCTGATGATGAAATATAGGCATAAAGCAAAATACCACCGACAAAATACAGCGATAAATTATTGATCGCATTGACTTTGCCTTTAAGCACATCTTTTGTAATGGTGTTAAATGATACTTTAAACTCATAATGCTTTAATGCTTCAAGTAATAACCATCCAGATAACGTCATCATCACCATCGTTACTGAGATCGCAAGTACCGTCCATAATGTCCATGCGCCAGCACCTGCACTTGGTAACCCAAGCATTCCTGCACCTACGCATACACTAGCAATAATGCATGCACCTCCAAGTGTCGATGGTTTACTCATAATCTATCCTTTCTCGCCATTACGTCGTATCAGTGAACTAGTACGATAATATGCATCGATCATTTAAGCAACAAAAGAATATCTATCTGAATAAATATTTATTAAACAATCGCATATGTTAATAAATTTAACATATGCGAATTAATAATTGTTTTAGGACGAATAACTCAACGTTTATGCCCGTAACCATTCAAACTCGACTGCTGTGGTTGTTGTCGAAGCCGTAGCAACAAACTCTTCCACCACAAACACCCCTGCTACTGCAACTAATTGCTCACCATAAAATAGCATTGGTGTACGACGACGTAACCAACTCGGTACCTTATATTCTTGCAGCAATTTTTTAAACTTACGCTTACCACTACGTCCTTGAGGCTTGATTTCCGGCCCTAAGTAATCAAATCGCACTGATACTGTTTCGTTAGTGTAGGGAGGCCTTAAGGTTGCAGAGGCGGTCTGTTTTAGCGTTACCACGCCAAGCTCTTGAGGCAAATGGCAGTCTTGATTAAGGTATAATGGTTGCTGCCAATCACTGATGTCAGGCCATTGCTGTAATAAATACAACTGCTGTTGATAACGACGTACTTGATATTGCTGCCAACACACTTGTGGATTAGCATCCGCCTTTGCTTGCACAAGGTTAAACCAAATTTGTTCAAGCTGAGCTAATGAAGGCATGATCACCGCTTGTTGTTTTAGCCACTGTCGAACCAATGCCATCCCCAAACGAGCACTGATATTTTCAGCAATTCGCAAACTACCATCAGCCTGTCGTGCTTGTTGTAACTGAAAGCTTAATAACTCTTCTAATAAGCCCTCTTGTTCACCACATAAATGTGCACTACGAGTAACGGCTTTACGTATACCTGGCCAGCGTTCGTTGAGCAACGGAGTTATTTGATGACGAATAAAATTACGATCATAACGTTGGTCTTGATTACTTTCATCTTCAACCCACTGTAGCTGGTGCTGAGCGCCATAAGCTTCTATGTCTGCGCGGCTAACAGAGAGTAATGGCCGTAAATGCTGCCCACTGGCAAAGGTTGTTAACACCGGCATTGCCGCTAACCCTGCCGGGCCACTACCGCGTTTTAAAGCTAATAATACCGTTTCAATTTGATCATCAGCATGTTGCGCAGTCAGCAATGTATCACCACATTGAATATGCAGTGATAACGCCTGATAACGGGCATCACGAGCGGCTTGTTCGACACTCGCTCCACCGCCTAACTCACACCGTACTCGCTCAATCTCACAACCAATACCACTTGCTATTGACCAAGTAACACATTGCTGCGCCCATGTATCAGCATTAGTACTCAATCCATGATGGACATATACCGCATGAGCTCGATAATCACGGTGTTGATCAATAAAACGCGCCAATAAATCTAGCATGACCCGTGAATCTAACCCGCCACTTAATGCCAACACTAATCGCTTAGTTACAGGTGGATTGGCAAGTATTTGATGACAAAAATGAGAATACAACATTGGCTTATATCTTTAACAAACAGATCATCTAGTCTATACCAGAGCCGAATCAACCAACACCAACAAACGGCATTGACTACCATAAACATATAAAAAAAAGGCCAGCACTTATGCTGACCTTTGTTAGACGTAGAATAAATAGCGATTAGCAGTAACCGTAACTCATTAAACGTTGGTAACGACGCTCAAGTAATGCTTCAGTATCAAGCTGATCTAATTCTTCTAGGGTCGCTTTAATTTGTGCTTTTAGCGTATTAGCCATTAGTGGCACATTACGGTGTGCGCCACCCAATGGCTCTTCGATAATATTATCGATTAGCTCAAGTTCTTTTAAACGTGGAGCTGTCAGTCCCATCGCTTCAGCGGCTTGTGGCGCTTTATCAGCATCACGCCATAAAATTGATGCACAACCTTCAGGTGAAATTACTGAATAGGTTGAGTATTGCAACATGTTAACGCAATCACCGACACCAATTGCTAATGCACCACCTGAACCGCCTTCACCAACCACATTACAAATAACGGGTACTGTAAGACCTGCCATTGCTTTTAAGTTAGCAGCAATCGCTTCTGATTGACCGCGTTCTTCTGCACCAACACCAGGGTATGCACCCGCAGTATCAATAAACGTCACAATCGGCATTTTAAAACGCTCAGCCATTTTCATTAAGCGCAACGCTTTACGGTAACCTTCAGGTTTTGGCATGCCAAAGTTACGTTTCACTTTTTCAGTAGTACCACGACCTTTTTGATGGCCAATCACCATAATTGGACGACCATCAATACGTGCAATACCACCAACTAATGCTTTATCGTCAGCAAAAGCACGATCACCGGCTAATTCATCAAACTCTTCAAACATATGTTCGATGTAATCAAAAGTATATGGGCGCTGAGGATGGCGTGCGAGTTGCGCAACCTGCCAGGCACCAAGATCACCAAAGATTTTCTTAGTTAATTCGAGGCTTTTCTTTTCTAGTTGCTCAATTTCTTTTTCAAGATCAACCGAGTTAGACTCATCACGGCGTGATACATCACGTAGTGCTTCAATCTTTGCTTCTAATTCTGCAATCGGTTGTTCAAACTCGAGGAAGTTCAGGCTCATACCACTTAAAATCCTTTTGCTTATTTTAATGATAGGGTTTGGTTATACCCTACCACAAATAACAAGCTAACTTAATTAAACTCAAGCTCGACCTGTTTATCACCTAAGAGCATTTTCAAGTCCGACAATAATTTATCGGCAGGCGTTACGCGCCACTCTGTTCCTAGGGTAAACTTGGCCCGAGCATTCGAGCGCTGATAATACATATGAACAGGAACAGTTCCTGCTCTATGCGGTTCCAACACTTGGCTGAAACGGGAAAAAAATTGTTCGTCAATTTGCTCTTCAGTAACTGAAATAGCAACACCACGAAGATGTTTTTCTCGTGCTTCTGAAATATCGAGCACTTCACGTGCTGACATTCTAAGGCCACCATTGAAATCATCAAAGCTGACCTGTCCAGATACGACCACTATTTTGTCTTTTTCAAGCAAATCAATGTAACGATCGAGAGCATCGGTGAATAACATCACTTCCATACGACCCGAACGATCATCTAGTGTCATTAAACCAATACGGCTACCACGCTTGGTGGTCATCACACGAGCAGCAATCACAAGCCCAGCCACAGAGGCGACTTTATCACGCCCAGTTTGCTGCGCATCTTTTAAGCGCCAAGTGGTGTAATGCTTTAATTCAGAAATATAAGCATTAATCGGATGACCGGTTAAGTATAACCCTAATGTTTCACGCTCACCTTCAAGCCAAACACTTTCAGGATCTTCTGGAATATTAGCATAAGCATGCTCAACTTCTTCAGGGGCTGCGGTTAATACACCAAACATATCAGTCTGACCAAATGCTTCAGCCTGATGATATTGACTGGCCGCTTTAATTGCATCATCTAATGTCGCTAACATTGCTGCACGGTTAGGGCCTAGACGATCTAATGCACCTGATTTAATTAACTTTTCAAGCACACGCTTATTGACTTTTTTAGTATCAATACGGGCACAGAAATCAAATAAATCTTTAAAGTGGCCGTCCTTTTCACGGGCACTAATGATATTTTCAATCGGGCCTTCACCAACCCCTTTAACCGCACCAATACCATAAACAACCGCACCATCTTCATCGACATTAAATCGATATAGACCTTTGTTAACATCCGGCGGTAACAGCTTTAGCTTCATGCGATGACATTCATCAACCAAGCTAATGATCTTATCGGTATTATCCATATCAGCCGTCATTACCGCAGCCATAAACTCAGCCGGATAATGGGCTTTTAACCATAATGTTTGGTACGATACTAACGCATAAGCTGCCGAGTGCGATTTGTTAAAACCATAACCGGCAAATTTCTCTACCAAGTCAAAGATCTTCATCGCCAATTCGCCATCGACACCGTTATCGATAGCACCTTGCTCAAATACGGCGCGCTGTTTCGCCATTTCTGATGGTTTTTTCTTACCCATCGCACGACGTAACATATCGGCCCCACCTAGGGTGTAGCCAGCCAGTACCTGTGCGATCTGCATTACCTGTTCTTGATACAGAATAATACCGTAAGTAGGATCAAGAATTTCTTTTAACGATTCATGTTGCCATTTTTCATCAGGGTAAGATACCGCTTCGCGACCATGTTTACGGTCAATAAAGTTATCTACCATGCCTGATTGCAATGGACCTGGGCGGAACAAGGCCACCAAGGCAATCATATCTTCAAAACAGTCAGGTTGCAGACGTTTGATCAAATCCTTCATACCACGGGATTCGAGTTGGAATACCGCTGTTGATTCTGATCGTTGCAACATATCAAATGACTTCTTATCAGCCATTGGGATTGCTGCAATATTGACCGGATCTAACCCTTGCGCTTTAAGCCGAGGGTTAATCATCCCTAACGCCCAATCAATGATGGTTAACGTTCGCAGACCCAAGAAGTCAAACTTCACTAAACCTGCAGTTTCAACATCATTTTTATCAAATTGAGTAACAGGGTTATTTCCTTCCGCATCACAATACAATGGCGCGAAATCAGTAATTGTCGTTGGTGAAATGACCACACCACCAGCATGCTTACCCGCGTTACGTGTCACCCCTTCTAGAATGCGACACATATCAATCAGATCACGAATTTCTTCATCAGCCTCATAAGCCTGACCCAGTTGCGGCTCAGCATCAAAGGCTTTTTCAAGCGTCATGCCCGGTTCTGCTGGTATTAACTTAGAAATACGATCGACAAAACCATATGGATGTCCAAGCACACGACCAACATCACGAATAACCGCTTTCGCAGCCATGGTACCAAAGGTAATGATCTGTGATACTGCATCACGACCGTACATTTCCGCAACGTGGTCAATAACCAAGTCACGCTTATCCATACAGAAATCAATATCGAAATCGGGCATCGATACACGTTCAGGGTTCAAGAAACGTTCGAAAAGTAAATCAAATTCTAACGGATCAAGATCGGTGATTTTAAGTGCATAGGCCACTAATGAACCTGCACCAGACCCTCGACCTGGGCCTACTGGTACATCGTTATCTTTTGACCATTGGATGAATTCCATTACGATCAAGAAGTAACCAGGGAACCCCATTTGGTTAACTACTTTTAATTCGATATCAAGACGTTCATCATATTCAGGGCGGCGAGCAGCACGCACTTCAGGATCAGGGAATAAAAACTCTAAACGCTCTTCAAGACCTTGTTTAGATTTAACAATCAAAAAGTCTTCGATACTCATGTCACCGGTCGGGAAATTCGGCAGGAAATATTCCCCTAAACGCACAGTAACATTACAACGTTTGGCGATTTCTACTGTGTTTTGCAGAGCTTCTGGAATGTCAGCAAACAGCTCACACATTTCATCTTCACTACGCAAATACTGCTGATCACTATAAAGCTTAGGTCGATTAGGATCGACCATAGTATAGCCATCATGAATAGCAACTCGAATCTCATGAGCATCAAATTGCTCAGCACTCAGTAAGCGCACATCATTGGTAGCAACCACAGGTAAGTCATATTTTTCAGCGAGTTCAATCGCGAAATGCAGGTAGGCATCTTCATCAGCACGACCAGTACGTACCAACTCTAAATAATAACTGTCAGGAAAATAGGTTTGATAAAAAGCAACACAAGTCTCTGTCAGCTGTTGGTTACCTTTTAGTAATGCACGCCCAACATCGCCTGTTCTGCCACCTGATAAAACAATTAATCCTTCACGATGTTTAATCAGCCACTCTTTATCAATCACAGGTTGATGCTGAACATGACCACGCTGATACGCTTCTGAAATTAATAATGTCAGGTTTTTATAACCCTCATTATTGGCAGCAAGAATGGTGAGTTCAAATAATTCATCGCCCATTTCTTGGCTTTGTACTTTAAAATCAGCACCAATAATCGGCTTGATGCCCTCATCATGAGCAGCAAAATAAAACTTCACCAAACCACATAGGTTAGTGAAATCGGTGAGAGCCAATGCTGGCATGCCAAGTTCAGCTGCGCGCTTAACGATAGGTTTCACTTTCGCCAAGCCATCGATCATTGAATAATCACTATGAACTCGAAGGTGGATAAAACGTGGTTCTGCCATGACAACCTAATTCATTACATTACTTAATTAACAAAAATTATACCCGATCGAGGCGTAATTCGTCGTATAAAAAAAGGCGATACCAAATGGTTCGCCTTTTTATCACTCAATCACCGCGGCTTAATCAAGACCCAGCACGCGTTTAACGGGTTTAAAACTTTTTCGATGCTGTTCAATCGCACCGTATTGCTCTAAAGCAGCAAAATGGGCTTTAGTAGGATAGCCTTTATGCTTGGCAAAACCATACTGCGGAAATTCAGCATCAAGGACATCCATTTCACGATCGCGAGTCACTTTAGCAATAATGGATGCTGCACTGATTTCAGCTACCCGTAAATCGCCTTTTACCACGGCTTGTGCCGCCATCGGTAATACAGGGGTTTTGTTGCCATCAATCAATACAAAATCAGGTTGAATATCAAGCCCTGCAACTGCACGCTGCATCGCAACCATCGTCGCTTGTAAAATATTTAGCTGATCAATTTCATCGGCTTCACAACGACCAAGAGACCACGAAAGTGCTTTTTGTTTAATTTCATCAAACAGCAGGTTACGTTTTTTCTCAGTCAGTTTTTTAGAATCGGTTAACCCTTCTATCGGGTTATTAGGATCTAAAATCACCGCGGCAGTCACGACCGCACCCACTAATGGACCACGCCCCACTTCATCAACCCCCGCAATACACTCAGCTTGCGGATAGACAAAAGGAGGAAACTGTTGTTTTTCAGCCATAATAACTATGCCTTATTGATTAATGCTAATACTGCTTGTGCCGCTTGCTCATCTGCATTACAACGAATAGTTTTATGCATTTGTTCAAACTGAGCCATCAAAGCTGTGGTGTCACCATAAAGAATGTTATCCACTTCATGGAATAACTTTTCAGGGGTACAATCTTCCTGCAGCAACTCAGTGACTAATTGACGATCAGCCATAATATTGGGCAATGATACATACTTAGTCTTTAGCATTCGCTTAGCAATCCAGGCTGTTAGTGGTTTTACTTTATAGCCAACGACCATTGGACGCTTCACTAGCATACACTCTAATGCCACCGTGCCTGAGGCCAATAACACTGCATCAGCAGCAATCATCACATTCCGTGCAGTATCATCAACTAACACAAAATCTAATTCAGGGGCTGTTTGTTGCCATGCCTGTTCAAATTGAGCTCGACGTTTTTCATTGACCAACGCCACCACAAAACCTAACTCAGGGTGTTTTGCTTTAAGTCGCTGACAGGTTTGAATAAACGGCTCAGCAAGCATTGCCATTTCACTACCACGGCTACCAGGCAGTACCGCCAACCAGCGCTTAGTGGGATCTAAACCAAGTAACTCACGTGCCGCAACTTGATCGGTTTGAAGTGGAATAGCATCAGCCATGGTATGGCCGACAAACTGACAAGGCACATTAAACTTATCGTAAAATGCTTTTTCAAATGGCAGAAAAGCCAGTACTAAGTTAGTTGCCGCTTCAATTTTAAAGATCCGCTTTTGACGCCATGCCCATACTGACGGACTGACATAATGCACGGTTTTAATACCACGATCCTTTAAGTCTTTTTCAAGTCGTAAATTGAAATCAGGTGCGTCAATGCCAACAAACACATCGGGCGGATTATCGCTAAAATGCTGTACTAGTTCAGCTTTAACTTTAAATAACCGTGGTAAACGACCAAGGACCTCAACGATCCCCATTACGGCAAGCTCTTCCATATCAAACAGTGCTTCACAGCCTTGTGCTTGCATGCGAGGCCCAGCAACACCAACAAACTCTGCATCAGGATAACGTGCTTTTACCGCTTGAATAAAACCGGCACCTAAAATATCGCCGGAGATTTCTCCGGCGACAATTGCTATTCGAAGAGGCTTCGTCATTAGCGAATAATACCGCGTTCTGAGTTATCAAGCACTTCAGAGAATCGTGCCACTGATGGCCAATCTTTCGCCATTTCAGCAAGTACTGGCTTCACTTCAGCCAATGTTTTCCCTGAACGATAAATCTCTTTGTAAGCACGACGGATAGCGTGTAATTCTGGTTTTTCAAAACCATTACGCTGCAGACCGACGATATTAAGCCCAAACGGTTTAGCATGATTACCTTGTGCCAACACATAAGGTGGTACATCTTGCACTACCGCAGAACAACCACCAATATAACTATAAGCACCAACGGTACAGAATGGGTGAATAGCTGATAATGCCATTACGCCAGCGTAATCACCAACGGTAACATGGCCACCTAGAATAGAGTTATTACCAATATGAGTGTGATTTCCAACAACAACATCATGCGCAATGTGAGCATTTACACATAATAGGTTGTCATTACCCACAACCGTCACACCTTTATCTTGAGTAGTACCACGGTGGATCTGCACGCTTTCACGGATCACGTTGCGATCGCCAATTTCTAAGCGAGTTGCTTCACCACTAAACTTCTTGTCTTGGCACTCTTCACCAACAATCGCAAACGGGAATATACGGTTATCTTTGCCGATAACAGTTGGTCCTTTGATGACAACATGAGACATCACCTCAGTGCCTTCACCAATTTCAACCCCTGTTGCAATATAAGTAAACGGGCCAACAGTGACGTTAGCGCCAATGATTACCCCATCTTCAATCACTGCAGATGGATGAATTTTTGCACTTTCATGGATCATGAGAATACTCGTCTTGCACACTTAAGTTCTGCTGAACATACCGTCTCGCCATCAACTTTAGCGACACCATTAAATAGCGCAATACCACGACGCTCTTTAATAAATTCAACTTCTAAAATCATTTGATCACCAGGTACTACTGGCTTACGGAACTTTGCTTTATCAATACTTGCAAAGTAGTACAGTTCATTTTCAGCAGGAGCACCAAAGGTTTTAAAAGCTAATAAACCTGTCGCTTGTGCCATCGCTTCTAAAATTAACACGCCAGGAAATACCGGCATTTTAGGAAAGTGACCCGTAAACTGTGGTTCGTTAACTGAAACATTTTTAATCGCAGTTAGGGTTTTACCTTCATCATAATTGGTAACACGATCAATCATAAGAAATGGGTAACGATGAGGAAGAAGTTCCTGAATTTCGGTGATGTTTAACGTCTTATTTTCGGTCGTCAAAACTAAATTCCTGTTCTAAAAACATGTAAAAAAAATGCTATGAAAATGCAAAATGGCCTACACAAAGGTAGGCCAATCAATGTTGATGAAAATTATTCGCCTTTTGCTGCTAGTTGTTTTTCAACTGCTTTTAGGCGTTTATTCATTTCATCAATTCGATGAACCCGAGTTGCTGTTCGACGCCATTCTTTGTTGGGTTGTAGTGGAATACCTGAAGAATACATACCTTTATCTTCAATACTACGCATCACCATTCCCATACCGGTAATTGTTACGCCATCAGCAATCTTAATGTGACCATTAAGCACAGAAGCGCCACCAATAATACAATATTTACCAATTGTAGTACTACCAGCAACAATAGTACCACCCGCCATGGCTGTACCATATCCGATCTGCACGTTATGCGCGATTTGCATCTGATTATCAATAATGACGTTATCAGCAATAACAGTATCTTCTAACGCACCACGGTCAATGGTTGTACACGCACCAATTTCGACGCGATCACCAATACGAACTGAACCAAGTTGCGGGATCTTAACCCACTCGCCTTTATCATTGGCATAGCCAAAACCATCAGCACCAATAACGGTACTTGATTGTACTAAACACTGTGAACCCAATACTACATCATGGTAAATAGTGACATTTGCCCACAGCTTGGTGTTGTCACCAATAACCGCATTTTTACCGATAAAACAGCCAGCACCAATCTGCACGTTATCACCTAATTGTACGCCAGCTTCAATCACGGCATTGTGACCAATAGCGACATTACTACCCAAGGTCGCCGTTGAATCAACATACGCTGATGGCGCAATATCTGTTGCAGCTACCGGAGTTGTATCAAGAAGTTGAGCCACTAATGCATAACTAAGGTAAGGATCTTTTACGACTAACATGTTGCCGTTGAAAAACTCGACATCCGCTTCTCGTAGCATTACTGCATCCGCTTGACACTCAATAAGCTGTTGGCGGTACTTGCTATCAGAAAGGAACGTTATTTGCCCGCTAGCAGCTTTGCCCATCGACGCAATAGAGTGAATTTCAACACTACCATCACCACGTAGCTCGGCACCTAATTTATTTGCTAATTCAGCAAGCGTTATTACAGCCATATTATTCTATCTCTCTTGTAACAACAGCCACATAAGGTGGCTGTTAGATCAAAAGTTGTAGCTGACCCTGCCAGCTACAACGTTTACCACAGGGCGACTGTTTTATTTTACAGCTGCAATAACTTTAGATGATAAGTCATCGCTCTTGCTTGCAAATAATACCGCTTGTGCGTCTAGTACAACATTGTAGCCATTTTTCTTCGCTACAGTGTCGATAGCTGTACGGATCTTCTTAACTAACTTTTGCTCTTCTTCCATACCACGACGACGTTGATCTTCAGCTAGTGCTTTTGCTTTTAGCTTATAATCAGAATCAAGAGCTGCAAGTTCACGTTGAATATCAGTACGCTGTTTAGGTGTCATTAATTCACCGTCACGCTTCATCTTGTCGATTTTGGTTTTCATTTTACCTTCAATCGCACGTAATGCTGCTACGCGACCACTGAACTCTTTTTGCAATTTTTCCTGCACTTTATAACGCGCCGCTAACTCAGACATTGCCTGACCTGTCGACACATAACCGATTTTTTGTGCAGCTTCTGCTGCATTGGCATACATAGATGAAGATAAAATTACTAAACCTAAACTTGCTGCTTTAATCCACTGTTTCAAAAGACTCTCCTTAAAAATTAGAATGACTGGCCAATGGTGAATGTGAAGAACTCTTCATCATCCCCTTCATATTTCTTGATTGGTTTAGCAACCGAGAATACAAGTGGACCCATTGGAGACATCCACTGTAATGCAGCACCGTAAGACGCTCGAATCATACCTGGATCTGAGTAATCAGGTAATGAACTTACGTTAGTATAATCAGGGTGGAATTCAGTATCCCATACTGAACCCGCATCAACAAAGAAACTAGTACGTACTTGATTTTTAATTTCTTGTGAAGCAAACGGGGTTGGAACAATTAGTTCCATACTTGCGAGTGCAATCGCATTACCACCGGTAGATTCGTCGCTCACCACACCTTTTTGGTTATTGCCTTGGCCTTGACCATAAACCGCTTTTGGACCAACAGTGTTTGAGCGGAAACCACGAATAGTGGTAAAACCACCGGCATAGTAGTTCTCATAAAATGGCATCAATTGATCGCTGCCATTATCAGTTTTACCGTAGCCGTTACCGTAACCTAACTTACCGCGTAACAATAAGGTGTAGTCTTGTTTTTCCGTTAATGGAATATATTGACGCACATCATATTGAGTTTTGAAGTACTGCGAATCAGAACCTGGAATCGTCATCTTAAATGACGCACTCTGGTAATTACCTGAAGTCGGGAAATAACCGCGGTTTAAGTGGTTACGCGTCCATGCCACAGTCCAACTGTAGTCATCAAGTGAAATTGCGTTATCACTATCCTGATCAAAACCATGAATCTTTTTGAACTGCTGGATCTGATAGTAATCTTGAATATTAGAGATCTTATTATGATCATAACCAAGACTAAAATCGAAGTAGTTCAATTCATTATACGGGAAGCCCCAAGTTAAACTTGCGCCATAACTTTGGTTAGTATAATCCGAGATATTAGCATCAGATGCTTCAAACTCGTTGTAGTAAATTTTACCACCCAAGCTAACGTTATTGATCGTAAAGTACGGATCTTTATATTCAAGACTAATGTTTTTAGAGTAATCATTGGTCATTGCATTAATGCCAAACAGATTACCAGTACCCAAGAAGTTTTGTTGGGTTAAACCCGCCTGAAAACTAATACCAGATTCAGTACCGTAACCGACACCAAAGTTAACACTGCCTGAGTTTGCTTCTTTAACCTTGTACTTCACATCAACTTGATCGTCAGAACCAGGTACACGCACAGTTTGTACATCAACATTTTCAAAGAAACCGGTGCGGTTTAAACGTTGTTTACCCGTTTCAATCGCTTTACCGTTTAACCATGAGCCTTCCATTTGACGCATTTCACGACGTAATACTTCATCTTTAGTCGTATTATTACCACTAAATTCAATATTACGTACATACACACGCTTACCTTGTTCAACATTAACGATCAACGTCACTTGATGTGCTGCATCGTCAAATTCAGGCATGATGGTAACTTTTGGATAAGCATAACCTGCTTTACCCAATTCACGTTTCACAGCTTCTTCTAATGCAGTAACTTCTGCACCATTGTAAACACTGTCAGGTTTAAAGGTCACCAGTTTATCAAATGCCGCAACACGGCCAGCAACGTCACCTTGGAACTTAACGTTTTTAACCTTGTATTGCTCACCTTCATGAACTTTTAGGGTAATGTACACGCCTTTTTTATCAGGAGAAATAGCAACATGCGTTGATTCTAGACGGTACTTTAAATAACCATTATTTAAATATTGCGAGCGTAATGTTTCTAAATCGCCTTGCAATACTTGTTTTTGATACTTTTCATTGGCCATAAAGTCCCACCAAGGCACACTGTCCTTAAGTTTGAACTTACTGATCAAATCAGCATCACTAAAAACATGATTACCAAGGATATTGATCTGCTTAATTTTAGCTGATACGCCCTCAGTAAAGACAAATTTCACATCAACACGGTTACGCGGTAAAGGCGTCACAACCGCTTCTACAGTGGCATTATACTTACCGACACTGTAGTAGAAATCTTCTAGACCTTTATCGATCTTAGATAAGGTTGTTCTATCTAACGCTTCACCAACACGCAGACCTGATGCTTCAAGATTCTCTTTTAGCTGCTCATCTTTGATGGCTTTATTACCCGCAAAGGTAATATCTGCAATAGTTGGACGCTCTTTTACATCGACCAGTAACGTATTACCGTCTCGATATACCTTAATATCTTCAAAGTTGCCGGAAGAATAAAGAGATTTGATCAGTGCTGAAATATCCTGTGGATCAACGGTATCACCAACGCGAATTGGCATTTTTAACAATGCAGCGCCCATAGTGACTCGTTGAAGACCTTCAAAACGAATGTTATCAACTACAAATTTATTTTCCGCGCTATGCGCAACGCTACTTGTCAAAAGCAGCGATGCGACTAACAGTTTTTTAATCGCCATTACTGTACTGATTATTCCTTGCTAAATACGCATTTATTAAAGTCGGGTAAAATCATTGAATAGCGCAACCGCCATTAACGCAACCAAGATGGCTGATCCCACTCTATAGCCAATATCCTGAATTCGTTCAGATACAGGACGACGAGTTACCGCCTCAACAGCAAAAAACATTAAATGTCCGCCATCAAGCACAGGTAAAGGTAATAAGTTTACAATGCCTAAGTTAACACTGATCAACGCTAAGAAACCAAGGAAATACACTAAGCCAAACTCGGCAGTCATTCCAGCCCCTTTGGCGATAGAAATCGGCCCACTGAGGTTTTTCATTGCAACATCACCAGTAACAAGCTTAGTGACCATATCAAACGTTAATGATACTAATTGACCGGTCTTTTCGGTCGCTTTTATCGCCGCATCAATCGGACCAAACTGCAAATTAACTTTGTATGATGCTGGCCAAGGTTCAATACTTGGTGCCAATCCTACATAGCCAACTTCTTTGCCATCAGCTTCTACTTTTACACGAGGCGTCAATGATAGCATCATCGGTTCTTCATCACGTAAAACTTCAACTTGTAGCGTTGTTCCAGGATGTGTACGAACAGCATCAACAAATTGCTGCCACTGCGTTACTGATTTATTATCTACTGCGACAATCTTATCATTTAATTTAAATCCTGCATCACTTGCTGCACTATTATCAACAAGTTGTGAAACAGTTAGCGTAATTGGCGGTGTAAATGGGGTGATCCCCAATGTCGTCAATACTCGCTGTGATTCAGGATCAAATGACCAATGAGTTAAATCAAGTGTACGTGAAACAACAACCGAACTGTCAGGCTCTTGTGCTGTTATGACCACTTGTTTATCACCGATTTGGGAAATTAATGCCATATTAGCTGATTCCCAATCAGATGTTTCGAGTCCCGAAACTGATTTTAGTTCCATTCCAGGAATAATTCCCGCTTTTGCTGCAATTGATTGAGGAGCAACTTCGCCAATGATTGGCTTTAATGCTGGAACCCCAATCAGATAAACCACCCAATAAGCGAAAATAGCAAACAAAAAATTTGCCATCGGCCCTGCAGCAACAATAGCACTTCGTTGCCAAATTTTCTTATTATTAAACGCCATATGACGTTTCTCTGGCGGTACTTCTGCTACCCGCTCATCAAGCATTTTAACGTAACCACCAAGTGGTATCATGGCTAATGTATATTCAGTGCCATCTTTGCCTGTGCGCTTAAACAAGGCTTTACCAAAACCAATAGAAAAACGTTCAACATAGACACCACAGCGACGAGCAACCCAAAAGTGACCAAACTCATGCACTGCGATAAGAATACCAAGAGCAACTAAAAAAGCGCTTAAATTACGGATAAATTCAATCATGCAAATTCCTTCGCAATAATGTCTAATGCAAGCTCACGTGCTTGTTTATCTAGCATCATTACGGCATCAATATCATTAGGTTCAGTTAATACTGCTCTTTCTAACACTAGCTGGTTTACTTTCGCAATATCAGTGAAACGGATCTCTGTGGCTAAAAATGCAGCCACCGCTATTTCATTAGCAGCGTTTAGAGTTGTAGTCGCGGCTTGTCCTTGATAGCAAGCATCAATAGCTAATTTTAAGCATGGGTAACGCTCAAAATCAGGCTCCATAAAGGTAAACTCGCCGATCTTACTAAAATCAAGTGGTGCAACCCCCGCATCAACACGTTCAGGATAAGCCATTGCACACGCAATCGGAGTACACATATCGGGCAAACCCATTTGTGCGATGACCGAGCCATCTTTGTATTGCACCATTGAATGGATCACTGACTGCGGATGAATAATCACTTGCATCTGCTCACGGCTAGCATTAAATAGCCAGCGTGCTTCGATGTATTCTAAGCCTTTATTCATCATAGTTGCAGAATCAACCGAGATTTTAGGCCCCATTGACCAGTTAGGATGTGCAATCGCCATCGCTGGAGTAACGGCATCTAAGGCACTGATCTCAGTATAGCGGAATGGACCACCTGAGCCGGTTAATAATACTTTACTTACTCCAGAAGCTGCTAAATCACAACGTCCCATACGGCGCTGAATATTAGCCGGTAATGCCTGAAAAATTGCGTTATGTTCACTATCAACAGGTAATAATTCCGCACCATATTGTTCACATGCATCAATGAACATTTGGCCCGTCATTACCAACGCTTCCTTATTAGCTAATAAGATCCGCTTACCTTTTTTAACCGCAGCCATAGTGGGTAATAAACCCGCCGCACCAACAATTGCCGCCATCACAGTATCAACTTCATCTAATGCAGCAACGTGACAAATGCCTTCATCACCACTTAATACTGTGATATTCAAACTCGCTTGCTTAATCAATGTCTCAAGTTGAGCTGCAGCGGTTGCAGATGCCATTGCAGCATATTTGGGTTGCCATTGCTGACATAATGCAAACATCTTTTCAACATTAGAACCCGCAGCTAAAGCGGTCACTTCAAATGCATCAGGGTTTTGAGCAATTACCGCTAACGTACTACTACCAATTGAGCCCGTCGCACCAAGAATCGTTAACTTACGCATAAAATCACTTACAGTTACAAAAAAGGCAGCGAAATAGCTGCCTTTAGAAAAGATGGCTATTATTAATTATATTAGCCACAGATAGAGCAACGCAAATACAGGGATCGCTGCAGTTAAACTATCAATTCGATCAAGAATACCGCCATGCCCAGGCAGTATATTACCGCTATCTTTAATGCCTGACACTCGTTTAAACATACTTTCAACTAAGTCGCCCAAGACAGAAATAATCACCGTGACAATCGCAATAAAGAATAATTGGCCTAATGATGAAAACTCAATCGATAATAAGCATGAACCTAACCAGGTCACTAAAATAGCAAGACAGGCTCCACCAATAAGCCCTTCAATGGTTTTATTTGGACTCACTGCAGGCGCCATCTTATGCTTACCAAAGCGCTTGCCAGAGAAATAAGCGCCAGTATCGGCAGCCCACACTAATAAGCACACTAGTAAAACTAAGCAAGCACCGTGATACGGATTATTGTCATAATTCACGGCACGGAGCATTAAAATACTCCAAAAAAAAGGCAATAATGTGAGCAAGCCAAAAATTTGTTTTAAAAACGGTTTCTTTGACCAGAAATCTGCACTTTTAGGATAACTAATCGCTAATGCGGATGCGACTAACCACCATAAACCACCAATAAGTAATATAGCGCGATAGATGCCATCAGGGTGAGAAAGAGAAGCAGGATCTGTGGGTAATAGCGCGATACTTGCTCCCAGCATGATCGTCGGTAAAATCATCGTATTGATACGTGATGATGCGTTAACGAACTGCGTCCACTCCCAGAAACCAACTAAGGTTATTGCAGCCATCGCAATAATAAAAGCAGGCAACGGCAGAAAAAATATTCCTGCAATGACGAGTGGCGCGAGGATTAGCGCGGTAATAATTCGTTGCTTGAGCAAACTGCGTCCTCTTTTATATAGGAGATATAATATTTAGTATCGGAAAAAACCGTTACTTAAACAATAACGCCAACACACAACCCTGCGCATTGGCGAAAATAATGTCTTTTATTTTAACAAAGCTTGTATCTGCTCGCCAGTACAACCAAAACGACGTTCACGATTCACAAACCATGCCACAGCATCAACTAAACTTTGTTCATCAAAGTCAGGCCAATGTTGTTCCGTAAAATATAATTCCGCGTAGGCGGTTTGCCACAGCATGAAATTACTAATGCGACATTCACCACTGGTACGAATTAACAGATCAACATCAGGTAAGCCTTGAGTCACTAATCCCTGTGCTAAATCTTGTTCAGTCAGAGATTCAATATCAAGTTGTTGTTCAATAACACGCTGCATCATTTGCTTTGTGGCTTGAAGAATATCCCATTGACCGCCGTAGTTAGCAGCCACATTTAGCACTAGCCCTGTGTTATCCTCAGTTAATAGCTCTGCTGCAGCGATTTTTTTCTGCAAACGAGTACTGAAGCGACTTTTGTCTCCGATAATACATAATCGAATATTATTTTTATGTAGTCTTTTAACTTCACGACCTAAAACGGTCATGAATAATTCCATTAGTAATGAGACTTCATCCTCTGGACGACGCCAATTTTCACTACTGAAAGCAAACAGTGTAACAACTTTAATACCAAGTCGATTTGCAGTAGAAACGGTCTTGCGTACTGCTTCTACACCTGCTTTATGGCCAAATACTCGCGCTTTACCTTTGGCTTTAGCCCAACGGCCATTACCATCCATAATCACTGCGATGTGTTGTGGAAGATAGTCGGCTGAAGGAACAGCGTCTATTGAAGGTTGTGCCATATTTATCCCTCAAAAAAAAAGCGCCGTGCTGCCGCACAGCGCCTTAACTTTGTCAGCTAAATTAAGACAATAATGTCTTAAACTTCCATTAGCTCTTTTTCTTTCACTTCAAGAACAGCTTCAATATTCTTGATAGCTTCATCTGTTAGTTTCTGAACTTCATCTTGTGCACGACGATCATCATCTTCAGAAATTTCTTTATCTTTTAGTAAAGATTTAACTGTTGCATTAGCATCACGACGAATATTACGCACAGCTACACGGCTTTGTTCTGCTTCTGCACGTACAATCTTAACTAGATCACGACGACGCTCTTCTGTTAGCGGTGGCAATGGTACACGAATTACCGTACCCGCAGACATTGGGTTCAGACCCAAATCAGACATCATGATCGCTTTTTCAACTTTTGGCGCAAGCTCACGGTCAAAAACAGTAATCGCAAGTGTACGAGAGTCTTCAGCAACTACGTTAGCAACTTGGTTTAGCGGTGTGTTTGCACCGTAGTACTCAACATGGATAGTATCAAGTAGGCTTGGATGTGCACGACCTGTACGGATCTTTACTAGTTGGTTACGAAGCGCTTCTACACTTTTTTCCATGCGCGTTTGCGCATCTTGTTTAATTTCGTTAATCACGATAAATACCTTAAATTATGCTGTCATCATAGCGCTGATTTCAGCACTACATTAAATTCACAAGGCTTAAGCGTTAGTGATCAGCGTACCTTCTTGCTCACCCATAACAACACGGCGCAATGCACCTGGCTTATTCATGTTAAATACACGAATTGGCATGTTGTGGTCACGAGCAAGAGTAAATGCAGCCAAATCCATTACCTTAAGTTCTTTTTCAAGTACGTCTTGGTAGCTCAGCTTTTCACAAAGCGTAGCATCAGGATTTTTAACTGGATCATCCGTGAACACGCCTTCAACTTTTGTTGCTTTTAATACTACATCAGCTTCGATCTCGATACCACGAAGACATGCAGCAGAATCTGTTGTGAAGAACGGATTGCCTGTACCTGCAGAGAAAATAACAACACGGCCTTGGCGTAACTGACTGATCGCATCAGCCCAGTTATAGTTATCACATACGCCATTTAAAGGAATAGCAGACATTACACGCGCGTTCACATAGGCACGGTGCAGCGCATCACGCATTGCTAAGCCGTTCATTACCGTTGCTAGCATACCCATGTGGTCGCCCACAACTCGGTTCATACCCGCTTCAGCCAGACCAGCGCCACGGAATAGGTTACCGCCACCGATAACAAGGCCGACTTGAACACCTAATTCAACGAGTTCTTTTACTTCTTGTGCCATACGGTCAAGAACTTGAGCGTCAATACCAAATCCTTCTTTACCTTGTAGTGCTTCACCACTTAGTTTTAGAAGAATACGTTGATAAGTTGGTTTAGGGTTTGTGGTCATGTTTTTTTTACCTTCCAAGCTGATTTTGAGATATGGAGTTGTAAAAAGACCGCAACGTCGGTTGCGGTCTTTGGTATTCTGATTAAAAAGGATTAACCTTTTTGAACAGCTGCTACTTCTTCAGCAAAGCTCATTTCTTGAGCTTTCTCGATACCTTCGCCAACTTCTAGACGTACGAAGTTAGTTACTGTAGCGCCAGTTTCTTTCAGTACGTCACCAACAGTTTTCTTTGGTTCCATGATGAAAGCTTGACCAGTTAGAGAAACTTCGCCAGTGAACTTCTTCATGCGGCCTTCAACCATCTTCTCAGCGATAGCTTGTGGCTTGCCTTCGTTCATTGCGATTTCAACTTGAACTTCACGCTCTTTAGCAACAACTTCAGCAGGTACGTCTGATGGGTTAACGTACTCAGGCTTAGATGCAGCTACGTGCATAGCGATGTGCTTAAGAGTTTCTTCGTCGCCGTTACCAGCAACAACTACTGCGATGCGAGCACCGTGAGTGTAAGCAGAAACTTTGTCACCAGCAATGTAAGCTACGCGACGGATAGAGATGTTCTCACCGATCTTAGCTACTAGCTCGATACGTGCTTCTTCAAATTGTGCTTGAAGCTCTTCAACTGTAGCGTGGCTAGCAAGTGCTGCATCAGCAACAGAGTTAGCGAATGCAAGGAAGCTACCGTCTTTAGCAACGAAGTCAGTCTGGCAGTTTACTTCAACAAGTGCTGCTTTACCGTCAGCATCTTTGATGATGATAGTACCTTCAGCTGCTACGTTACCTGCTTTTTTAGCAGCCTTAGCAGCACCGCTCTTACGCATGTTTTCGATTGCTAGCTCGATATCAGCGTTAGCTTCTACTAGTGCTTTCTTACAATCCATCATACCTGCGCCAGTACGTTCACGCAGTTCTTTAACTAGGGCAGCTGTAACTGTTGCCATGTGATAATCCTCAGATTTGAATTCGTTGAGTAAAAATCAGGGGCCATTATCGGCCCCTGGTAACCATTCTTAGTTTACGCAAGGTAACTTAAGATGCTTATGTAAAGCAGCAGGCTATTAAGCTTCAGCTACGAAACCGTCTTCTTCTGCTTGAACAGCGATATCTTGGTTACGAGCTTCTTTAACAGTTTGAGCTACAGAACCAGTGTAAAGCTGAATCGCGCGGATTGCGTCATCGTTACCTGGGATAACGAAATCAACGCCGTCTGGATCAGAGTTAGTATCAACAACAGCAAATACTGGGATACCTAGGTTGTTAGCTTCTTTGATTGCGATGTGCTCACAGTCAGCGCCGATTACGAACATTGCGTCTGGTAGGCCGCCCATGTTCTTAATACCACCTAGTGATTTCTCAAGCTTTTCCATTTCACGAGTACGCATAAGCGCTTCTTTCTTGGTTAGCTTTTCGAAAGTACCATCAATAGATTGAGCTTCAAGTTCTTTAAGACGCTTGATTGATTGACGAACAGTTTTCCAGTTAGTCAACATACCACCCAACCAACGGTTGTTTACGTAGAACTGGTCACAGCTGATTGCTGCTTCTTTGATTGATTCGCTAGCTGCGCGCTTAGTACCAACAAAAAGAACTTTACCCTTACGAGCAGCAATTTTTTCAATTTCAGCTAGTGCTGCATTGAACATTGGTACAGTTTTTTCTAGGTTGATGATGTGTACACGGTTACGAGCGCCGAAAATGAATGGCTTCATTTTTGGGTTCCAGTAACGAGTTTGGTGACCAAAGTGTACACCAGCCTGAAGCATGTCGCGCATTGATACAGTTGCCATTGAATAATCCTCTATGGGGTTAGGCGTCCACATATCCCATCTTAAAACCGACTCGATAACAGCATAATCGCTATTGTTACTTAACATAAGTAACTGAGCACCCCGGCAGATGTGTCGATATGTGTGAATAATAAATAAAAGTATGTGTAATCCAATCAAGTTGTACCATTAATACACGCTAACTTAGCCAGCTAAGGGTAAATTTTCGCGAATAACAGAAACAAAATCACTGTTTACGGCGCGCTTTATACCATAGAACGACCAATAAAATCCAGTCAAAATTGGATATGAGAACTAATCTTATCTTCCCTTTAACCCCTTGCGGCTGGTAATATAACAACCACACAGAAACATACAGATTGAGACGATTTTATGAGCATTAAGATCAAAACGGCTGAAGAAATTGAAAAAATGCGTGTTGCTGGCCGTTTGGCAGCAGACGTATTAGAAATGATCGAACCGCATGTAAAGGCAGGTGTGACCACAGAAGAGTTAGACAAAATTTGTCATGACTACATCACACAAGTTCAACAAGCGATTCCTGCTCCGTTGAACTACCACGGCTTTCCTAAATCTGTGTGTACCTCAATTAACCACGTTGTTTGCCATGGTATTCCTGCAACTAAAGATGAAATTGTTGTAGAAGCGGGTGGTAAATATAACAAGCCAGCAGTATTAAAAGATGGCGACATCATTAATATTGATGTGACAGTGATTAAAGACGGTTACCATGGTGATACTTCAAAGATGTTTGAAGTAGGTGAAGTATCTCTTGAAGACAAACGCCTTTGCCGCGTTGCTCAAGAAAGCCTTTATCTGGCAATCAAAAAAGTAAAACCGGGCGCTAAAATTGGTGATCTTGGTACCGCTATTCAGAAGTTCATCAAAGCGGGTAGCAGCCGTTTTTCTATCGTGAAAGACTACTGTGGTCATGGTATTGGTAATGAGTTCCATGAAGAACCACAAGTGGTTCACTATAAAAATAGCGATCGCACAGTCATGAAAGAAGGCATGTGCTTTACTATTGAGCCAATGATTAATGCTGGTAAGTTTGGCTGTGAATCAGATGAGCAAGATGGTTGGACGGTGTACACTGTTGATGGTAAAAAATCAGCACAGTGGGAGCACACTTTACTCGTGACTAAAGATGGCTGTGAAATCTTAACCTTGCGTAAAGAAGAAACATTGCCACGCCTAATGCACAACGCATAATTTTGCAGTTGCTATCACAGCACTGTGGAAATCCAAGAAACCGACTTGTTATGTCGGTTTTTTTATATCTAGCGATACAGTTCAGCGCTTGAAATGGTTATAGTGATCCTAAGATAACTTTACCGCACGGATAGCAATGACTGACATTTCAGCGACGCAACTTTCTGATTACCTCGATGATGCCATTACGCTCGACAGCCTACGCAGTGCCCTTAACCATTTTACTGAAGAGCAAAAGCATCAATTTAAGCAGCAAAAGTCCATTATTAATTTAGTCACAGAACGCAGCCAATTTATCGATCAGCTTTTAATTCGGCTGTGGCGTTTTTATGGTTTTGAACAACAACCAGATCTGGCATTAATTGCCGTTGGTGGCTATGGTCGTGGAGAATTGCACCCATTATCAGATGTCGATTTATTAATATTAAGCCAGCATCCATTAGAAGAAGATGTGGCAAATAATGTTAGCGCGCTTATTACTCTTTTATGGGATTTACGATTAGAGGTTGGCCAAAGTGTACGTACCGTCGAGGAGTGTATTGCGGTTGGCAAAGATGATCTGACAGTTGCGACTAATTTAACTGAATCACGCTTTTTATGTGGTAATCAACAAACTTTTCACCAATTAACTGTCGCCATTAATTCGCCACAATTTTGGCCCAGTGAGACATTTTTTCAAGCTAAACTTGAAGAGCAGCGAGTGCGCCATGCTCGCTACCATGACACCACCTATAATCTAGAGCCAGATATTAAATCTAGCCCTGGTGGCTTACGAGATATTCATACTCTTAGCTGGGTTGCACGGCGTCATTTTGGCGCCACCAGCTTATTAGAAATGAGTCATCATGGCTTTTTAACTGACGCTGAATACCGTGAATTAGTTGAATGCCAAAACGCGTTATGGCGAATTAGATTTGCGCTCCATATTGAACTGCGCCGCTATGACAATCGCCTCACCTTTGATCATCAACCCTCAGTCGCAGCACACCTTGATTATCATGGTGAAGGTAACCAAGCCGTTGAAATGATGATGAAGGCGTTTTATCGTATTCTACGCCGTGTGGCTGAGCTCAATAAAATGCTATTACAGCTGTTTGATGAAGCCATTATTAAGCCTGATGCACGTTTAGCTCCAATTGTCTTGAATGATGATTTTCAATTACGGGGTAAGTTGATTGAAGCAACTAAGCCGGCATTATTTCAAGCACGACCTGAAACCATCCTCGATATGTTTCTTCATATTGCTCAAAATTCTGATATCGAAGGCATTGCTGCGCCCACTCTGCGCCAATTACGCACCGCTCGCCGACGCTTAAACCGTTTTTTAATTGAAATTCCAGCCGCGCGTGAAAAATTCATGGAGTTGGTTCGCCAACCCAACGCACTTCAAAAAGCATTTCGATTGATGCATCGTCATGGCGTTATTGCTGCTTACCTGCCGCAATGGAGCCATATTGTCGGTCAAATGCAATTTGATTTATTTCATGTATATACCGTCGATGAACACAGCATTCGAGTGATTAAAAATCTCCATAAGTTCAACGATCCTGAACATCACTCGCAGCATCCTATTTGTTGTGAAGTTTACCCACGTTTAATCAAAAAAGAGATCTTGATTCTAGCGGCAATATTTCATGATATCGCTAAAGGACGCGGCGGTGATCATTCCGAATTAGGTGCTGTCGATGCCTATGATTTTTGTGTCGAACACGGACTGTCGCACTCGGATGCTGAAACAGTCTCATGGTTAGTGCAAAAACATTTATTAATGTCGGTTACTGCACAGCGACGTGATATTTATGATCCTGAAGTGGTGGCTGAATTTGCCAAACAAGTGGGTGATGAAGAGCATTTAGATTATTTAGTCTGTTTAACCGTTGCCGATATTTGTGCCACTAATCAAGACTTATGGAATAGCTGGAAGCGTACTTTACTAGCAGAGCTTTACTACTCAACTCAAAAGGCATTACGCCGTGGACTGGAAAAAACCCCAGATATGCGCGATCGTATTCGTCATAACCAACAACTAGCATCAGCAATCTTACGCAGTAAAGGCTTTATCCCTCGTGATATTGAAGTGCTATGGCGACGATTTAAAGCTGATTATTTCTTACGCCACACCCATAAACAGCTGGCATGGCACGCACAAGCACTCCTACAACACAGTGGCGATAAGCCGATTATCTTGATGAGTAAGAAAGCGACCCGTGGTGGCACTGAAGTATTTATTTACAGTAAAGATAAAGCCAAGCTATTTGCGATTGTGGTCTCAGAGCTAGATAAGAAAAATCTCAGTATTCATGACGCGCAGATCATGAACAGTAAAGATGGCTACACCCTTGATACGTTTATGGTACTGGATCCTAATGGTAAAGCGATCAATGAAAATCGCCATGTCGGTATTATAAGAAACCTTACTAAAGCGCTAACGGCAATGAAATCTGAACGTAAGATTCGCCGTGCACCGCGTAAGCTACTTCATTTTAATGTACCGACCAAAGTTGAGTTTTTATCAACCAAAACTGGCCGAAAAACAATGATGGAATTAGTTGCGCTGGATATGCCCGGTTTACTGGCAAAGATAGGTGCGGTATTTGCAGAACTGAATATTAGTTTACAAGCAGCAAAGATCACCACTATTGGCGAGCGTGCAGAAGACTTTTTTATTATTGTCAATGAAACTGGTGGTCGTTTAACCACCGAGCAGCAACAATTATTACGCCAAACGCTGATCCTAACAATTAATAAACATGCCTAAATAACAACCATAACAACACCGTAGTTAAATACGGTGTTGTTATTTATTTAGAGATTACAATGTCATTGCTGTCTCTAGCGCTAAATTAATCATGTCATTTAGTGTCGTTACACGATCTTCTGCATTTAGGCCTTCATGACGTAATATATGATCGGTTACGGTACAAATAGCTAATGCTTTGACGCCAAACTGAGCAGCAAGGGTATAAAATGCTGACACTTCCATTTCAACACCATAGATACCGTATTGTGCCAGTTGTTGATAAAAGTCTTCGTCTGGGCGGTAGAATAGATCAGATGAAAATACATTACCGACTTTTACTGATAACTGTTTTTCTTTTGCCAGATCAACAGCAGTACGCAACATATCGTAATTAGCTAATGCTGCGAAATCATGATCACGCAGTCGAGTACGGTTCATTTTAGAATCCGTACTTGCTCCCATCGCAACGATCAAATCCATCAGTTGTACATCATCATGGATAGCACCACAGCTACCAATGCGAATAAAGTTTTTGACGTTATAGTGAGTAATTAACTCTTGAACATAAATAGACGCAGAGGGTGCACCCATGCCATGTCCCATCACAGATAATCGCTGACCTTTATAGAATCCAGTAAAGCCAAGCATACCGCGAACATTGGTCACTTCTTGTGCATTTTCTAAGAAGTTTTCTGCTATATATTTAGCCCGCTGCGGATCGCCTGGCATTAAAATAGTATCAGCAAAGTCACCCGCTTGAGCATTAATGTGTGGAGTCGCCATCGAAGTATCAATTCCAAATAAAAAAGAGGTTGAGATACTCGCACTGTAAAGATAAGCTCCGCGCTTGAAAAGGACACTTGTCCATCTTCAGTATCAATCTTAGTCACTTACTCGATTATAATGAAATTAGCTTATGCCTCAGCAACTACACTTATCGCTGTATCAACGTTTATTACAATTGCCCTGCTGTCGTCCGGTTAAATTAACAGCCAACCAAATATTTATCGCTCAGGGAGAATCGAGTGATAGCCTCTATTTAGTGCAAGATTGTGCTTTTTTAGTGTCTTACCTCAGTCCAGTTGGCAAACGTTATATTGTTAATGCTCAACAAGGGTTTTCAGGTATTTTAGGTGAAATGGAAATATTTCGAGACCAAGGTACCAGCGTGTTCAGTGTGGCGGCATTAACCGATGGTATTGGTTATCAAATTCCACGTCATAAACTTATAGAAGCGGTACTAAGTAACGCCGAGTTAGGGCTAGCTTTTTTGCAATTAATTTCTCATCGTTATGAAGAATCAATTGGCCATACCCTCGATAATATTCTGCATAGTTTACGCTTTAACACGATTCGATTATTAATTAAAAAATCACACGCAAGCGCTCAAGGTTGGTTTGAATTTAATATTGAACAGCATGCTGGTGAGCTCGGCGCAACCCCGCGTGCTTTACGACGAGTGATTAAAGATTTATTAACTGCAGCCACATTAGAAAAACAACATAAACATTATCGTCTATTAGCCGCTGACAGCTTAGTACAGGAGCTCAATCTTATTCAGCGCTAGCAAAATGCTGCTTTATTGACTCATTGCGCAAACGTTTTCGTAAAAAGGGACTTATGTCCTTTTTTTTTGATTCCACAATAGATAAAACGCATCGGTCGCTGTTAACACTGACGCTAAACAGCCCCTTTGAATCTATTGAGACATTACCGTTATGAGCATTATCACCAGTATTATTGGCATGATTGTTTTGATCGCTATTGCAGTATTATTATCAGAAAACCGTAAAAAAATTCGTTTTAGAACCGTGTTTGGTGCACTTATGATTCAAATCGGTTTTGGCGCATTTGTAATGTATATCCCAGCTGGACAAATGTTACTGCAAGGGATTGCGACTGGTGTTAATAATGTCATCAGCTATGCCAATGATGGCTTGAGCTTTGCTTTTGGTGATTTAGCTCAATATAAACTTGGGTTTATCTTTTTAATTAATGTGCTGTGTGTCGTAATCTTTATTTCAGCCCTTATTTCAGTACTGTATTACCTTAAAATCATGCAAAAAATTGTGGGTTTATTAGGTAAGGGACTTAAACGCCCTTTAGGGATCAGTTATTCTGAATCGATGTCAGCGACGGCGAATATTTTTGTCGGCCCAATCGAAGCACCAACAACCTTACGTCCTTTTATTGCCACCATGACTCGCTCTGAATTGTTTGCCATTATGACGGGGGGTTTGGCCTCTGTGGCTGGCGGTACTATGATTGGTTACATCAATCTTGGCATCGACGTAAAGTACATTCTGACCGCTTGTTTCATGACAGCTCCTGCCGGACTATTATTTGCCAAACTTATGTGCCCGGAAACAGAAATACCGCGTCAAGATCTTGATCAAATCATTGAACAAACTGAAGATAAACCAGAAACTCTATTAGACGCCATCACTCAAGGTGCGATGGTTGGCTTACATCAAGTCGGTTGTGTAACCGCACTATTAATTGCAATCGTGGCTTTAATGGCGATGGTTAATGGTATTATTGGTGGTATCGCAGCCATGCTAGGTTTTGATGGTGTGACGATTCAATTACTGCTTGGCTACCTATTAGCACCACTGGCTTTCTTACTTGGTGTACCGTGGTCTGAAGCACCACTTGCTGCTTCTTTCATTGGTCAGAAAATCATTGTTAATGAATTTATTGCTTACGTGAGTTTTATTGAAGTTGCCGATCAGCTGTCTGAAAAAACGCAAGCAATTGTAGTATTTGCACTGTGTGGGTTTGCCAATATTGGTTCGTTAGCATTGGTCATTGGTGGCCTACGTGCTATGGCACCGACAAGAGGAAAAGAATTATCACAAATTGGTGGTCGAACACTGATTGCTGCTATTCTGGCCAATTTAATGAGCGGAACAATTGCAGGGTTATTAGTCTCACTAGGTGCTATCGTTTAATCGTACAATTGTTCTCAATCAACAAATAAACTTATCTAATAATGGTTACCCCGTGAATAATAACGGGGTAACCATTAATTTACTCGCGCGACAGTTATCTCAACCATTTAATTATGCAGCCGCTTGCTCAGCCGTTGTTACAAATTGAGTAAACCATCCCTCAGCAACCTCTAACGGTTCAAAATGAACGCCAGCGTCAATATCTAATCGTGGTTGGACTGATTGTGAGTTAAGCTCACTTAATAACGCATCAAATTGACGCCCTGCCCCACAAAAACGATCTTCACCATAACTTGAATCACCTAAGGCAATCACACCATAACGTTGCTTGGGCAATAGTGGAAATTGATCCTTTAAAGCAACATATAGCGGTAGAAGGTTTTCTGGAATCTCACCTTGACCTGTGGTCGAGGTTATCACTAACACGGTGTCAGCATCATAGGCCATAAAATCATCTAAGGTTGAATCAAAGAAAATCTCAACCGGTACTGATGTTAATTTGGCAGCTAATGTTTCTGCTAACTCTTCTGCTCCACCATATACAGAGCCTACAAATATGCCTAACTTATTCATTCGCTCTCCTTTGCTATAAGATGTCCTCAATAAGGGACTCTTACCAATCTGGCTATTACACCAAAGAAAAGCAAGTACTGATGTAAATTTAACCTAAGAAATTTGCACTACAACGCATTCATTATTGTTGCTGTGATTGTATTTGGAGTATCTAACAACAATGTTGGCGACCAGCTAAATGTTGTCATTACCTGTTGCCAGACCTCATCAACATTGGCTCGAATATCCACCGCCGCCCCTGTTAATGGATGCGTAAACTGTAATCGTGACGCATGTAACATCAATCGATGACAGTCTAGATGTTCGCGGAACATACGATTATGTTTACCATCACCATAATTAACATCACCAATCATGTGATGATTTAAATGGTGCATATGACGGCGTAGTTGATGTTTACGACCGGTCTCAGGCTTCATCTCAACTAAACTATAACGACTAGTCGCATAAGGGCCTACTGCAATATTTGTTTCAACCGTTGCTAATGGCGCATAAGCGGTAATTGCTTCTTGAGGCTCTTTGTCTTCAGAGGCTTTTTTATCGGCAATTTTATCTAACATCACTTTCAATGGATAATCGAGCACCGCTGCTTCTTTAACCCAGCCTCTGACAATGGCGTGGTAAGTTTTATGTATATCTCGCCCCGCAAATAACGGCATCATCATGGCTGCAATTTCACTTGAAAGTGCAAATAGCAGAACTCCAGATGTCGGTCTATCTAAACGGTGTAATGGAAACACATGCTGACCAATTTGATCACGTAACGTTTGCATCACAAATACCGTTTCATGGCTATCTAACCAAGAACGATGTACTAACATACCAGCAGGTTTATTGACGGCAATTAACGCATCATCGCGGTATAAAATTTCCAGTTCCATTATGCTCACTTAATCTTTAAACAATTGATCAATTTCACGTACAGTCACCACAATATCGACCATTCCAGGTTGATTTTTCATTGCTTCTTCAACATAAGGAGCAATCGCAAACTGAGTCGGTAACGGTAAATTATGCGTGATTAAATAACGTAGTTTAGGAATAAAAATCCATTGCAACCATTGATGACAAGCCAAAGTATCAATCGCAAATGGCTCAATACTCGCCAAAGATTGAGGTTCAGGGGCGATCGTTTCCCAGTACTGATGGTGCTGTAATCTATTTTCTAACTGAGCGAGTAATTGCTGACTTTGATGATATTTATCCACCTCAGCCCCTCTTGGTTGATAATAAAAACGGCGCAGGATAGCATTTCAGCAGTCATGCCCCAACTATATTATGATGATTAGCAATCTATTCACAGGTATGCTGAATCAACGCTAGTAATTATACTGACAAGCTGATTAAAGGAGCTTTATTTATCATGTCCATGGAAACGTTTCATACTTTAACTCAACTACTTGATAACGCAGGTTGTCGTTATAATATTTTCGATTTAGGCCGGCGTGTTAATGAAATTGAGATCAACCAATTTAAAGCAGTTGAAGAAAATCGCCAGCCTTACCCATGGCCACTACAACAACATGCGCACATTGCAATCTCATTTTGGCAACACCAGCAACCGCCTTGGGTATGGTTTTTACGTTTACCTCTTGATGAACGCGGGCTATTAAAACAAGCCGCTGTCGGTGACTTTATTAAATATGTAATTGAAGCGATGGGGGCAAGTCTCAATAGTACGCCAACAGAAGATGAGCAACAGAAACTGGCTAATAATCCTTACACATTTAAGCCTAATGACGACAAAATGGCGATTTTTAATGCGCAACTACGGGTATTGCTATCGTTACCACCCAGTCAATATTATGCTGATGCACAAGCCTATTTATCGGGTCAACAAGATTGGCAGCAATGGCAACATATCGGATTACAAGGATTAGCAGATATCTGTGCGCGCATTTCACAACACAATAATGCGACATTATTACGTAAAGCTCTCAATCATCTACCAATGACCCCATTGTATGCGTTATTAGGCTGCCTTGAGCATTGCACGATACCAGATCCTCTTACGCAACGTATCAGTGAACGTTTAACCCTTGAATGCCAGCAAGCTCAACCCGACTTATTTTTAATTGCTGCATTAGTACGCGCGTTAGCTGGTAGTGCCCCACAACAATTACAACAAACATTAATCACATTATTACATCAGCCTGCACTGTGTCATCGTGAAGTATTAATTGCGATTGCAGGCCGCTGTTGGAGCGGTTTTAGCGATGTAAATATTGCTTCACTGTTCTTATTACGTTTAGCTGAAACCCAAGATCAAACATTGTTTAACCAATTATTTACAGATCTCGTAATGCAGCCATTATTACGTGGAATCATGCTACAAATACTGCATGGACAAGCAGATCCCGCCCTGGTTAC
The DNA here is from genome assembly GCF_900185615.1 of Photobacterium malacitanum. Classification (GTDB taxonomy): domain Bacteria; phylum Pseudomonadota; class Gammaproteobacteria; order Enterobacterales; family Vibrionaceae; genus Photobacterium; species Photobacterium malacitanum. The sequence continues at coordinate 41,081 of NZ_FYAK01000013.1, read as the reverse complement.
TGCAATTCAAAAACTACAGCAACATGCGAAAAATCACTGATTGCATTTATAGTCTATAAGGGCTTTTTATATGAGTAATCTGTTCGGCATTTTAATTATTGCTACTATCGGCTTTCTATTTTGGCAGCAACGGCGTCAAACTGAACTAGCACAGTATTATATTGAACAACGTTGTAAAAATATGGGGCTACAAATGATCAGTTTTGCTCGCGGTGAGCAAAAACTTAAAGATCATCATGGCGAATGGGGCTGGCGAACAGTATTCGTATTTGAATTTTCTGCTGATGGTGTCGATGTATATCAAGGCTATCTTGAAATGAAACGTCTGCGAGCAAGCTATTTTTATTTGCCACCACATCGTATTCCAGAAAGCAGTGATTACTGATTGGTTATTCCCTTAAAAAGAATGGGCGTGACAATAATAATTGTCACGCCCTTAGATATTACTTGCAGCTATCCCGCTACTATTGTGCTCCTTGCCATCAATCCTTGATATGCGTAAGTCCCCTGGTAAATCTTAACTTCATCCTAGAAGTCATTCTTCGGTAATCCCTGACCCATCAGCATATCCAACGCTGACTCTCTCTCCGCAAAGGAGGTGTCCTTGACTTCATTAGAAGTTGTTCCTGACTTCGTTTTGAAGTATTACTATTCCATCCTAGAATACTGTCATCCTGACTAATAGACATCCCATCTATGGCCTTCCATCCCAGAAGATCCTTGCATCCTGCTTGATGATAGTCCCCATCATCAATATGCTCTTCCTAAGCGGCCAGTTCCATGGCTATTCCTTAATCCTTGTCAGCTCCAGCTGATGACAACATATTACCTCACGACAAAAATGACGCAATGTGAAATATTCCATTAAATACTTTTAACAAGTATTAACATTGAGAGCTTCAATCATAACTATATGATAAATAAGAAATAACTATTTCAACATCACGATAAATAGTTATTAGTAGCGAAATAATCCCACATTTTTGTAAGAGATCTCTTACACGGTAAGTAGAATAACGCCATTTTTGTAACAATATTCGAGGTGCGAGATGCGAGATGCGAGATGCGAGATGCGAGATGCGAGATGCGAGATGCGAGATGCGAGATGCGAGATGCGAATAAAAACAAGTCGCCCTTCAAGAGTCAAAACAAATCTATCACGACAACTGATGAGATTATTTTTCTTTCCCACAAAAAAGAGCGGGCGCGACTTTCGTCGCGCCCTGAGGTCTTACTTGCAGCTATCCCGCTACTATGTTGCTCCCTGCATCCTTCCTTTGACTGCTGTATTCCGTCAGCATTGTCCTTTGTACTTCATCCTGAAGTTGTTCCTATGGCCATCCTAACCCGTCATCACATCCTGTTCTGACTCTCATCTCCTTCCTGGAGGTGTCCTTTACTTCGTCCTGAAGTGTTCCTTTATGCCTCAATCCTAGAGGTGTTCCTTAACTTCATCCTGAAGTGTGTCCTAGTGTCTTCCTGACCAGTAAACATCCTGTTTACTTATTATCGCATCCTACGATATTCCCTTCACATTCCATATCCGATAAACCATCCTAGTTTACCAGTATCTCATCCTGAGACTGCCTCTATCCGTGGCACTTTCCTGTTCCGTTATGTCGTATCCTTTCGACACCATTAATATTATGCGAGTTATCGCCTAAATCCTATATCTTGCAAAATGTGTTTTTTTTGTTTTTATGAAAGTTTATGACCATATATAACTAAAACATTATTAAACATATAGTTACGCAAAAAGCATAGATATATAGTCACAATTGTAATGCTTATCTCCCACAAGTTTGTAAGAGATCTCGCACACAGCAAGTAGTCAAAAGCCATTCACGAATTATCACATTCCTTCATACACAGCAAAATATCGTTACCAGACAGATAGATACGAGGTGCGAGGTGCGAGGTGCGAGGTGCGAGGTGCGAGGTGCGAGGTGCGAGGTGCGAGGTGCGAGGTGCGAGGTGCGAGGTGCGAGGTGCGAATAAAAACAAGTCGCCCTTCAAGAGTCAAAACAAATCTATCACGACAACGAATGAAATTATTTTTCTTTCCCACAAAAAAGAGCGGGCGCGACTTTCGTCGCGCCCTGAGGTCTTACTTGCAGCTATCCCGCTACTATGTTGCTCCCTGCATCCTTCCTTTGACTGCTGTGTTCCGTCAGCATTGTCCTTTGTACTTCATCCTGAAGTTGTTCCTATGGCTATCCTAACCCGTCATCACATCCTGTTCTGACTCTCATCTCCTTCCTGGAGGTGTCCTTTACTTCGTCCTGAAGTGTTCCTTTATGCCTCAATCCTAGAGGTGTTCCTTAACTTCATCCTGAAGTGTGTCCTAGTGTCTTCCTGACCAGTAAACATCCTGTTTACTTATTATCGCATCCTACGATATTCCCTTCACATTCCATATCCGATAAACCATCCTAGTTTACCAGTATCTCATCCTGAGACTGCCTCTATCCGTGGCACTTTCCTGTTCCGTTATGTCGTATCCTTTCGACACCATTAAGATTACGCTTTTGATTATTATCCACAATATAGATTTAAACACTTTCTGACATTTTTTTTCATCTCACATCCACACCAAAAACAAAAATAGAATAAAATTAATGGGTTAAATAAAAACAAATCGTCATATTCACGACTAAACAGCTTAATCTCTTACACTCTTGTAAGAGATCTCTTACAACCGGATTGGCAATTTGGCTCAAATAACCCTTTAAGTCGATATCCACTATACTCAGTCAAAGGAAAATAGTGCAAAGTAAGGGGTCAATATGGAAGCCTTCAATCACGACTTAGCTAATTTATTCAGTCAATTAGGATTAGATAATTCAGCTGAATCTATTGAGCATTTTTTACAAACTCATCAACTAGAGCAACAACAAAAATTATCTGAAGCGCCTTTTTTAATTGCAGCTCAACAACAATTTATTATTGAATCACAGCAGCAAGACGCAGATTGGTGTGAAGTCATCGATCAATTAGATGCCTTACTTAGAAAATAGTAACTACGCTAGATTAGGAATAACAATGTCAACTATCACCAAAGAAATAGAAAATGTTATTAATCAACTAATTATTGAGAAAAAACAACCATCAGTAGCATTAATTAAAGCTCGGTTAACAACATCATTGCCTATTCCGGTGATCATTAAAGTGCTGCAAGCATGGCAAAAAAATGCCAAAGTACCACATATAGAACAACAGCAACGGGTGTTAACCACCGAGCAACGTATAGAGCAACTAGAGCAACAACTGCTAGCACTATCAACACGCTTGGCGCGCTTAGAAGCTGAACGCTAATAATAAAAAAGCACCTTTGTTGATAGGTGCTTTTTTATGTTTACTGAAAGTTCCACGACATATTTGATACGATCCGGCAACGATCGCACTTAAAGTGGAATAAACCATGTATTGCTTCAGGTTGATGCCATTCCCCACCACAACTTGGGCACTTTCGTGCTAATTCAGTTGCTTCGTTTTCACCACCAACACGATACTGATAATAATAAGTCGGAACTTCGGTGGTGGTTTCAATATGGCGACATAAATTACGTCCACGTATAAACAATTCACTGTCTACATCACCAATCTCAGTCAGTGCCATGCTTACTGCGGTTGGGCTTTTAATCGCCATTTGAATTTCATCAAAGGCTTGCCACTCAGTCTGCCATTTAATGATCGCTTTATAATCACCGTCAGTGACGGCCCCTGTTTGATACAATGGGATGGGCAATAATGTATCACCACTACGCAATGGTGAGCAGCTATGAACATAAGTGGTATAAAGCACTTGCCATGATGGCGAAAAACTTTCAGCAACAGAATCAGAGTTAAGATCAACCCCTAATAGTTTTATTTTAGGAGTTAATAAGCACGATAGTGTTAATTGCTCATAACACACATTCACTTGAGGGCTGTTGTAACGCGGGTGAAGGCTCTCTTTCTCTGGGCATACAACTCGAACGCGAAAGATCCCCTCGTCAATCACTACTGGAAACTCCCGTCCCAGCACTTGACCATTATAACGCAGTGCATCCATTAAGCCATTTATCGCACTATCGACCTGCGATAAGGTAGTATTATCAAAACATTCAAATTGTAACTCAACAACAAACACGCCTTAGTCCTCTGCCACTACTGGTTGTAATTGCTCTAAGAAAGTCACAATATCATTGGCTAATACTTGGCGAGTATCCTTACCTAAGGTTTCTAACACCACTTGGCCAGTTAAATTACAAATAGCAATAACTTGTGATTCATCATCAACCACAGCAATAAATACTGTCGGTTTAAGCTTCATACGGCGTTGTGTTACTAGATGGCCTAAAATATTTTGTTGTAAACGCTCAATATCGTCATCATTAAAAGCTTGCAATAAATCAAGTGATAACTCACCAAACATCGCACTCATATCACCACTAAATTGCGATCCATAAAAAGCATTGATATCACTATGGAGAGCTAAATCCATGCCTTTCTCTACTCCCTCTAAAGCAATCATTGGCTGACGCTCAATCGGTTTCCACGTCACATTGCTGCCATTATCATTAACGACACATGGTGAAATAAGCCCAACTAAATGCTCACTTACAGGAAAACCGCGATCTGCATCACACCACGCTTGCAAATAACGCGCAGAAAAATCAGATAAAGCGCAGGTAACAGGATGATTCATTCGCAACCTCATAAAAGATTCAGTAAACTTTAGGTTTAAACCGTTTCGACGGACATTTATTCTAATCCAAGAGTGTCATAGACAGTATGAGTAAATATAAAGACGCTAAAGAATTAGCCGGTTTAACCCTTGGCCAAAAGACAGAGTATAAAGATCAGTACGATCCATCGCTACTGCAACCCGTACCAAGAAGTTTAAACCGTACCGATATTAATATCAGCGATGATGCACTGCCATTCACTGGCTATGATATTTGGACATTATACGAATTATCTTGGCTCAATAAAAAAGGCTTACCTCAAGTCGCTATTGGTGAAGTGCGCTTACCTGCATCAAGCCCTAACCTTATTGAGTCAAAATCCTTTAAACTGTACTTAAATAGCTTCAATCAAACTCGTTTTGATGACTGGCAAACCATTGCTGATACTTTGCAAATTGATTTATCACGTTGTGCAGGTGAAGATGTTGACGTAACCATTCAGCCACTAACCGATTTTAATGATCAACCGATTGTTAATTTCTTTGGCGAGTGTATTGACGATCAAGATATTGAAATTAATGACTACAGTTTCAAGCCTGAATACCTTGAAGGTGCTGCAGATAATGACGATATCGTTGAAGAAATTGTTCATAGCCACCTGTTAAAGTCAAATTGCTTAATTACCAACCAACCTGATTGGGGTAGCGTACGTATTGCGTATAAAGGTCATCGTATCGACCGTGAACAATTACTACGTTATATCGTGTCATTCCGTAATCACAATGAGTTCCATGAGCAATGCGTTGAGCGTATATTTAATGACATTATGCGCTTTTGTCAGCCAGAATTACTGACTGTTTATGCACGTTATACCCGTCGCGGTGGTTTAGATATAAATCCATATCGTACTAACATGGGTAAAACACCAAGTGATAACTTCCGCCTTGCCCGTCAGTAAGTAGATCCTAACGACGAATTCAACATTAAGTCCGGTAAAAACCTTTACTTTGCTGGACTTGATGCATTAACCCCGTAAAATCAACACCATCTTGTGTGTTATTGTGCTGTTTTGAGACTATATGATTTTTCGTGGCCTATTAATTTCTGGGTTAGTATTACTAACAACCTCATTTGATCTTCAAGCGAAAATTTATAGCTCGCCGATCCTCACCGAAGCACAGACTTTACTGGTAAGCCAACCAGAAAGAACACTCACAATCACTAAAAGCTACCTCGAACAGCGTCGTCTGAGCCAGCCACAAGATCCATCACGAGTGCACCTTAATAGTGAAGCCGATCATTCAACCCGCACCCCACTCAATACCGTCAATGCATTGCAAATCCAAGCCCAAGCTTTATCACTATTGCAACGGCCTGAAAAAGCCATTGCTGTTATCAAAAAAGCGGAAAAAACAGCACTTGATAATAATTTAATGTTCAGCGTCTTTGAAAGTCGTATTTTACTGGCCCAATTTTACTGGGTTAATTTAAGTAACAGTGCAACTGCGCTAAAAATGCTCAATACCCTCAATATTGACATGAAGCAGGCACAGCCAATAAATTTAAGCCGCCAACTGCAAGAATTAAAATATAAAGCATTGATGCTACGCGCGCTGATTGAATCAAGTATTGGTAAAGACGCCGCCGCCGAAAAATTGTTTATTAAAGCTAAAGGTTATTTAGTCACATTTGACGATAAAGACGAAACCATTAATTATCAGCTCACACTCGGCCAACATTATTTACGTCACAATCATTATGATATGGCACTTGATCGCTTATTAAGTGGTTACTGGTTAGCGGTTGAAAATGATGACCAACCACAAATTGCACGCGCTAACTATGAATTAGCGCAGTTATTTGAAGAGCGACACGTACTTGATAAAGCGCTGGAACATGCCACACAAGCTGGCGAGTTTTTTGAGCGTTATAAACGTACTCAAGAATTAGCAAAAACCTTAGCTCTCATTGCTTCTATTTATGAGCAACAAGGGCGCTATAACCTTGCTCTAGTGCATTATTTTAATGCGCTCGATCAAGAGAATCAGCTCAAACATGATCTTCGCTCTGCAAGTCTACGGCTTAATATTGCGCGAATTTACTTACACCTTTGTAATTACTCTAAAACAGAACAATACATTGTTCAGGCTCGTAATCTTGCCCTGCAAAGTGGTAATGAAAATATTGTCGCTGAAAGCCAGATTCTACAAGGGCAATTAGAACTCGAAAAAGGTGAATTAGATGATGCGATAACATCGTTGCAAGCCGGTTTAATCTCAGCAAGTCGTATTGGCGCCACCAATTTACAATTAATGGGCGAATCGATTTTATCTGAAGCATTTGAAAAACAGAATGACTATTATAATGCATTATTGAGTCAACGCCGCTATGAGCAACTGTATGCTGGCAAACAAAAAAATGCGACCAAAAGCAACACTGAAGTATTTAAACAGCAACAAAAGATGATGGAACGTTCACTGAAACTTGAAGATATGGAACGTGAGCAATTCATCAATCAAAATGCATTGTATAAACAACAGAAAATTTCTTTAACTCTCATTGGGGGGTTAGTGATTTTGTTATTATTATTATGGCGTCGACAACATATTAATAAACAATTAAAACAACAACTAACGAAACTCACTACCGATTACTATACCCACCCTCGTAGCGGATTGCGTAACCTACGAATGCTAAATGCACGTCTAGCAAACTCTCTCCAACAGAGCAGTGCTAACTTTGAACAATGGCATCTTGGTGAAATAATAAATGAACCTTTAAGTGATCGATTACGATTTGCGTTATTTGAAGTGTCATTCTTAAAACGAATTTATCTCGAAAAAGGCTACCAACAAGGCCTGGCCGCAGAAAAAGAGTTTGGTAATTATTTGCAGCAGCAAGTATTAGAACCAGCGCGTATTTATCACTTTTCTGATGCGATGTTCTTATATATTGAGCCTAATGCACGTTTAAGTTGTGATCCAAAGCAATTGGCAGAATCAATGCAGCTATTAATTGATAACTATACTTTGCCACTCAATATTAATAATACATTACAAATTGGCATGGCCGAGTACCCATTTTTACCTCGTGCCTATACCGCGATTAACGATCAAGAGCTGATCGATATATTACTCATGACCGTTGATGCAGGTATTAGTCTCAATGATAAACAACCTGGCAGTCACTGGGTTCACATTTGTGCTATTGATGCTGCGCCTGCTGCTAGTTTTGTCGGCGATAATATTCGTCGTGCTTGTGTTGAAGGTATTGATAAAGGATTAGTAAAAGTACGTAGCTCAACTAATAATGAAATAATCTGGAACTATGATCACAATATTAACAACGATATCAATTAAATATACAACGATCACAACAGTCTGATAAATAGCACTAACTATCACGTTTCATTTTTGGTAGCATATCTTTTAATATCAGTAACATTATGAATTAAATGGATTTTAACTGTATTAATGCAGATGCATAACCAATGACAGATATTAGCGCGATTGTTAACGAAGTCAGCGTTCTAAAACAACGCTTAGACCTCGCTCAACTTTCTTACCGTGATTCTAACCTGAAATCGCGGCGTGAAATTGTAATCTTAAAACGGCTAATCACTCGATTAGTCGTTGCGTGTCGAGGCATTGATAATGAACTCGATACAAGGCTACAAGCCATTAGCGTTGATCTTGAGCAGCCACTAGAGATCAGCCGACTTATTCCACGATTATCGATGATTGAACGGTTAGTCATTCAACAAGCCGATGTGATTCAACACCAAAATAAACGCTTACAACACCATATAAATCAACGCGGCCGTACCCTCTCGCATTACCAAGGGTTACCGCTATCACTACGGCGTGATCTACATAGTATTTTTAATCAACCATCAGCAACACTGTTGGACAATCATCAGCGTATCTTACGCTTACTTGAACTGTATGAACGCAGTATAAAGTTAATTTCAGCCAGCAATAACGGTACCAGCCTCACTGAGCTGCAGCCAAATTTTGAGGTTGAGTTAGCAGCGGAATTACTCGCTGTCATCTCTGAGATCGATTTTACCAATGAGCAAGGCGAACAACTGTTTGAGATTCGAGAACAATTAACCCAAGGGGTAAATCAAACAAGATTACAAACACTGTTATTGCAAGTGTTACGTCTTATTGTTACTGGCACCCATGCTGAACGCCATGCCTCACAACAGTTTTTAAATACACTCAATAGTGATTTAGCCTCATTACAAAAAAATACGGCTAAAGCAGCAAGTTCTTTTGCTGTGTTGCACCAGCATCGCTGTGACTTCAATACCAATATTGCTTCAATAGCAACAACGATTAATCAACAACTAAACCTTAAAAAAACACCTGACGCAACACCATTATTAGTCACTATTGCCAACGAATTACAGCAACTTGCTCAGCGTAATAGTCAGCTAGAGCAGCGTGAACAAGCACTAATAGAACAATTAAACCACAATGACAATAAAGTCCATCAAGTACAACAGCACACCTACAGTTACCATCAACGTTTAAGCCAACAGGAACAAAATATCTTTCGAGATAAATTGACCTTAACCTATAACCGTAGTGCGTTTGATGATCGACTTGAACATGAATATCAGCGCTGGTTACGTTACCAAACGCCATTATTATTAATGCTAATTGATATCGATGAGCTGAGTCAGCTTAATAAAAATTATGGTCATCATGCGGGTGATAAAGCACTTAAAATCATTGCAAAAACGATTAGCCAACAACTGAATCCTACCGATTTTATTGCGCGATTTAATGATGATGCGTTTATGTTAATCATTACCGATTGTAATGACCAACAACGCCATCAAACGCTACAAAATATTCGTGCCGCGGTGAGTCAATTACCGTTACACTTCAAAGGTCAGAGTGTGGCAATGTCGGTTTCTATCAGCAGCGGTTTTTTTGCTGCCAACGACACGCCCAAACAAGTTATCGAACGGCTTGAAATAGCATTACTCCATGCTCAACATCCATGCAGTAATATCATTATTGACCAAATTTAAACGTCAATCACAGCCACATTCGCCTTTATCGACTGCGTTATATTATTATTATCATTTACTGGTCAAAAATATAATCCCTGTGTATGGTAACTACAGAGCAACAAATTATCTTATCGTCAACGTCTTGTTCTTTATTTGATTTTAACACCAGTCCGTTGGTGACTACGCCTTGCGCCACAGCCTATATCAATAAATGAACATGCTGTTTCATCATTACCAGGGAGGTTATTATGATAACGCATATCAGCCCTATCGGCGCTATGAACCTATTATCACAAATAGAAGCCGACAGCTTAAAAGCAACTGCATCCAGTGATTTATATCGCCTTTATCGCAACTGCTCACTGGCGGTTTTAAATTCAGGTAGCCATACTGATAATTCCAAAGAGTTACTTGAAAAACATCTCGATTTTGCAATTAACTTATTACGTCGTGAACGTGGGATTAAAATCGAGCTGGTCAACCCACCTGAGCATGCTTTCGTTGATGGGCGTATTATTCGCGGCATTCAAGAACACATGTTTTCCGTATTACGCGACATTATTTATGTAGATATGCATATTGCCCGTCGTAACGATATCGATCTTGCCAGCGCGCCTCATATTACTGATTTTGTGTTTAGCCTATTACGTAACGCCCGCACGCTACATGCTGGCGAAGATCCTAATATTATTGTGTGCTGGGGCGGCCACTCCATTAACCCGATTGAGTATCAATATACTCGCGAAGTCGGCAATGAATTAGGTTTGCGTGAACTTAATATTTGTACAGGCTGCGGCCCAGGCGCAATGGAAGGCCCAATGAAGGGAGCTGCCATTGGTCATGCCAAACAACGTTATTCTGGCAGCCGCTTTATTGGGTTAACTGAACCCTCAATTATTGCTGCAGAGCCACCTAATCCTATCGTCAATGAATTAGTTATTTTACCTGATATCGAAAAACGCCTAGAAGCCTTTGTTCGAGTTGGTCATGGGATCATTATTTTCCCTGGTGGCGCAGGTACTGCGGAAGAGCTGCTGTATATTTTAGGGATCTTAATGCATCCTGATAACGCAGAACAACCGCTGCCATTAATCCTCACCGGCCCTAAAGAGAGTGAAGCTTACTTTCGCACTTTAGATGATTTTATTCGTGATACTTTAGGTGAAGCAGCAACGCAGCATTATCAAATTATTATCGGTGATCCTGCCGAAGTTGCCCAAGTGATGAAAGCATCGATGGCGCGCGTGAAAGAACATCGTTTAGCGACGGGTGATGCTTATTGTTTTAACTGGTCACTGACGATCCCTGAAGATTTTCAAATGCCCTTCTCACCGACCCATAAAGCAATGGCGAGCTTAGATTTACATATGGATCAGCCGAAAGAAAAACTGGCAGCTAATCTGCGCCGTGCATTTTCAGGTATTGTCGCAGGTAATGTCAAAGAAGAAGGTATTCATGAAATTGAGCAATATGGTCGGTTTAAAATCGATGGTGATAAAGTACTGATGCAACGCATGGATAAACTGCTGAAGAACTTTGTCGACCAACAACGAATGAAATTACCAGGAAGTAAATACGAGCCTTGTTATGAAATCGTCAACTCGCACCAGCAACCGAAATAAGTTCGTTATTTGGTAACAGTTTTGCGTACAATAAGGAGCCTAAGCGCTCCTTTTATTCATCTAAACAGAATTTATTTATGGCTATTCACCTCGTTGTTATTGATGCATTAAATCTTATTCGTCGCGTACATGCGGCGCAACCGGGGCAACCCGATGTCGACAACACTGCCAGAGTATGTTGTCAGGCATTACAGAAAATCATTAGTAGCACCCAGCCCAGCCATATTGTGGCGGTATTTGACCATAATAGTGATGATCGCGGCTGGCGAGCAGAGTTACTGCCGCATTATAAAGAAGGCCGAAAACCAATGCCGCCAGAGTTATTAGCAGGCATGGACACGATTCAAGATGCATTTATGGCGATCGGTATTGATTCACTATTATCAGAGGGTGATGAAGCCGATGATCTAGTGGCAACCTTAGCCTTAAAAGTCGCCTCGCGTAATGAACAAGTGACTATTGTTTCGACCGACAAAGGCTATTGTCAGTTGTTACAACCCACCTTACGTATTCGGGATTACTTTCAACAGCGCTGGCTTGATAGCCCGTTTATTGAAAAAGAATATGGTGTTAAGCCGCAATTATTAACTGACTACTGGGGATTAGCAGGCATCAGTTCCAGTAAAATCCCGGGCGTTGCCGGTATTGGTCCTAAAGCGGCAGTTGAATTATTAAGTCTTTACCCTAACCTTGAAGCGATTCTTACAGCGACCGATCTTGCCCCTAAATGGCAAAAAAAAATCACTGGCAATGAAGAAACAGCTCGCGCATCCAAAGCTGTCGCACGTTTAAAAACCGATTTAACATTAGGCTTTAATTTGCAAGATATTCGTTATCATGAGTCACATCAGGGTTGATCTAGCTCTAATATAAATAATTTACATAAAAAAACGCCACCCTCAAAAGGTGGCGTTAAGAAATCCACTAACTGGCCCGCAAATTAATACGCTGAACGATTATCTAAGCGTTGAATATGCACCGTAATTTCTTCACGGTCATGGTACAAGTGTTTTGCTTGTAGCTTAAACTTAACGCCATTTTTAATCAGCAATACTTTTAGATTTTCAATATCTTGCAGTACTTCATCATAACGGCCTTTCATTGGTAACTTAAGGTTGAAAATCGCCTCTTTTGCCCATGCTTTTATTAGCCACTCACCCATTAGGTGCGCTACACGTGCTGGCTTTTCAATCATGTCACATACAATCCAAGTAATATTTTTACGGGCTGGTTCATATTTAAAACCATCAACGGCATGATATTTAACTTGGCCTGTATCCATTAAGCTTTGTGCCATCGTACCATTATCAATCGCGTGAACGAACATCGAACGCTTCACCAGTTGATATGTCCAACCACCTGGGCACGCCCCTAAATCAACACTCCACATACCAGGAGCTAAACGCTCATCCCACTCTTCACGAGGAATAAATACGTGAAATGCTTCTTCTAACTTCAGCGTTGAACGACTTGGCGCATCAGCTGGGAATTTAAGACGTGGAATACCCATAAAAAATTGGGAGTTATTTTGCGGGTAAGAATAACCAACAAAACAGCAACCAGGAGCAATAAAGCACACGTGTAAAACCGGTTTTTTATGGTTATCTTTAACGTATAAAACATTACGTTTACGCATTGCTTGGCGTAATGGCACTGTAAATTTACGGCAGAACTTCAATAGCTCTTTCGCTTCATTGGTATCTGGTGTTTCAATGCGTAAATCACCACAAATAGGAAAGTTTTCACCAATGGTTTCTAAAATAGGTGAAATACGATCTTCTGCAGGTAAACCGCTTAACATTGCTGATGTAGCAAACATTTGGCGTGCAAAAATCAACTGTGAAAATGGCTGTAATTTAATGAATTTATCAGCATCACCTGCTTGATAGAATTCAAATAACACATAGCCTGAATTGTTTTTCACCCGAGGGAAACCAAACAATTCCAGCGTATTTGCTTTGTCTTGAACCTCTCCGGCACATTCTTTTTCAAAGCCAGGACGACAGTACAATAAAACTTGATTCACGTTGGAACCCTCAAGCTGAACGCCAGGCTGCTATTGCGAGCATTACCCAGCCAATAATAAAACATATTCCGCCCATCGGTGTGATAGGACCAAACCATTTAATGCCGGTTAAAGCCAGCGCATATAAACTGCCACTAAAGCAAATTATACCGAGGCCAAAAAACAGCGCCGCGTATGATAACGCTTTTGATGGCAAAAAGCGTGACAATATTCCACAAGCTAATAATGCTAATGTATGCCATGCCTGATATTGAACCCCGACTTTAAACACATCGAGTAAATAAGGGGCTAGCGTATGCGTTAAACCATGTGCTGCAAATGCCCCTAATGCCACCATCACCACGCCACTGCATGCAGCAAACATCAGCATCAATCGTGATTGTTGACGTTGTTTAGCGGTTAATTCAACCATTATAAATACACCTCTGTGCTACTTAACTAGCAACACACTTTTTAATAAAGGCCGCTAATGATTCAATGGCGATAGCAATATTTTCAGCTTCAGTATGACCTGATGCTTTACGTGGCTTAAAACCATGATCACCATCGGCTAAAAACTGATAATCCACCTGAGCTGAAAATGGCCATTGTTCAACTTCACTGCGCACGCCAAAGGTATCACGTTCACCTTGCAAAATAAGCGTTGGTACACTGATAGTTGCCAAATGATCGCCACGATAATTTTCTGGCTTTGCTGGCGGATGAAACGGAAAACCAAGGCAAGCAACACCACGAACTTTTGCCGCACAGTTATTCACTAGCGCTGTTTGGGCGGCAATATCAGTCACCATTAAACTCGCCATTCGACCACCCATTGATTTACCACCAATGACTAACTTGCCATTATCAAACTGTTCAATATGGGTTTGAAAATCGAGTAATAATTTAGGTTGGCGATCGGGCGGACGTTTTTTACCATCTTCAGCACGTTTGATCATATACGGGAAATTAAACCGTACTACCTGAATATTGTGTGCTGCTAACCCCTGCGCAACCGTGGTCATAAAAGCATGATCCATTCCGGCACCAGCACCATGCGCAAATAAAAACGTCGCTATCGCATCTTTAGCATCAGGGCCATCAATCAAATACTCACACTTCTTCAATGACATCAGGCATATCCTCTTGCTCTTTACGGGCTTTATTTAAAATCCAATCACGGAAAATTTGAATGCGTCCGGTATCCGCTTGTTTTTCCTGACATACAAAATAAAACGCATTTTTACTTACCAGAATTTCATCAAATGGACACACCAATCTTCCCGCTTCTAATTCAGGTTGCGCCAGAACATTATTTCCTAATGCAATGCCTTGGCCGTGAGCAGCAGCTTGTAACACCATGGTTGAATGGCTAAAGATAGGGCCTTGATTAACATTGACCCCCTTTACATCATAATGGCGAACATAGTTCTTCCACTCTTTGCGTGAAGTATCATGCAATAAAGTATGTAGTTTTAAATCTTCGATAGTACGTAATGGTTTAGTGCCAACTAATAACATTGGTGAACACACTGGCATCATAAATTCTTGATATAGCTTATCAGCACGTAAACCCGACCAATTACCACGACCATAATAAATCGCAACATCAACATCATCTGTCAGTGATCCTTCATCAAGATCAACCGCTTTAATACGCACGTCAATTTCAGGGTGCTGCTCATTAAAATCCGTCAGTCTTGGCACTAGCCACTGGATCGCGAAACTAGGAGGTAAACTAATGGTTAATGCACCTTTTGCCCCCCTTTCTAGTACCTTATCTGTCGCATCTGAAATCGATGAAAAGATATCTTTAATATCAAGAAAGTAGCTTTGCCCTTCCTCTGTTAATAGTAACGAACGATTACGGCGACGGAATAACTTTAACCCCAAAAATTCCTCTAAGGCTTTAATTTGATGGCTAACTGCGGCTTGAGTAACAAACAATTCTTCAGCTGCTCGAGTAAAACTTAAATGCCTTGCAGCAGCTTCAAACACCTTCAATGAGTTAAGCGGAGGTAAACGTCTAGACATACTTTTCGATGCTCTCTAATGCATTAGTTTTTTTCATCTCAAACATTATAAATTGTCCATTGTTTAAGTGCTATATAAACCCTATTATTCGTTCCGCAATGTTGATTAACATTTTGTGTTTTGCCCTCTGGCTAACCGCTCAATCAACATTGCGATGTTGTGTTTGCATATTGTCCGGATCCTGCCGGATAGGTAGTTATCTACCTCTTTACTTCCTGTATTTTGACTTCTGTGTCAAAGTAATTGTTAGCACTGCGCCCCAACGCAGTGCTATTTTTTTATTACTCAAAAATCATCGCAACACTTGCTCTTCCTGGCATTTATTAGCATCATCGATAATTCAAATTTCTGTAATGTGACCCGCTATGACCATACCATTCGATATCAAGCAAATTCAAACCCAATTTCCTGCACTGCAACATTCAGATGATGCACCACGGGCGGTTTATTTAGACAGCGCAGCAACAGCTCAAAAACCTGCGATTGTTATCGATACCCTACGTCACTATTACAGCGGCTATAATGCCAATGTGCATCGAGGTAGCCATAGTTTAACGACTAACGCGACCTTCGCTTTTGAACAAGCTCGAACAACCGTTCAACAATTTATTGGGGCAGCGAGCCCTAAAGAAATTATTTGGACTCGTGGTGCTACTGAAGCATTAAACTTGATCGCACAAACCTATGCTCGTCGTCACCTACAAGCTGGTGATGAAATTTTAGTCAGTGAAATGGAACACCATGCCAATATTGTGCCTTGGCAAATGGTCGCGGAACAAACTGGCGCTAAAGTCGTTAAAATTCCGATGCATCAAGATTGCAGCTTGGATATCGATGCTTATCAGCGTTTATTATCAAATAAAACCAAAATCGTCGCTGTTGCTCATATCACCAATGTCACAGGTACCCGCAATCCGATTGAATCAATGATAGCTGCTGCTCACCACTATGGCGCAGTGGTCGTGGTTGATGGCGCGCAAGGCATTGCTCACGAACAAATTGATGTGCAAGCGCTTGACGCTGATTTTTATGTCTTTTCAGGCCATAAAATTTATGCACCTGCAGGTATTGGAGTGCTTTATGGCAAACAAGCACTGCTAGAAGCGATGCCACCATGGCACGGCGGCGGCAAGATGGTCGAAAAAGTCTCTTTTTCAGGTACAGATTATGCTGGCTTACCGAGTAAATTTGAGGCTGGAACACCTAATGTGGCAGGCAGTTTAGCCCTTGCAGCAGCGATTGAATGGTTACAGAATATCGACCGTCAAGGCGCAGAACAACATATTGCTAAGTTACGTCAACAAGCCTTAGATGGCATTAAAGATATTGATGGATTGCGTATTATCGGCCTGCAGCCAAATGCGAGCCTATTTTCTTTTGTGGTTGATGGTGTTCATCATCAAGACATTGCGACCTTGCTTGATCAACAGCATATTGCACTACGAGCTGGCCACCATTGCGCCCATCCGATGCTGGATGCGCTAGGATTAACAGGAACATTACGGGTATCATTAGCACTTTATAATGATCAACAAGATGTCGCGCGTTTTATTACAGCGCTACATAAAGCCTGCGATTTATTGTAATAGCAGCCAAGGAAAAAAGATGACCACCACTAAAACGCTACCTCTGCACCCCTTTGGGACTGAGATCACCACCAGCGATATCATCGCCCAAATGCAAGCAGCAACAGGATGGGAAGATCGCTATCGTAACGTGATTCAGTTAGGTAAAAAACTGCCACAGTTAGATGACACTTACAAACAAGATCAACTTAAAATTAGTGGCTGTGAATCACAGGTTTGGCTACATCATCAAATAAGTGATGACCGTTATTACTTCATTGCCGATTCAGATGCACGTATTGTGCGCGGCTTAATAAGCCTCGTACTTGCCGCTTATCATGGCAAAACAGCAGCTGAAATTAACCATTTTGATATCGATGCTTACTTTGACAGTTTAGGGCTGATTGCGCATTTAAGTCCTTCCCGTGGTAATGGCTTAAAAGCGATTGTTGAGCAAATAAAGCAACTTGCAGCCTAATATAGCAACAAACTAACACCACACCTCTGCCAAACACGCACAAAAAAGCGGATGCTAAACCATCCGCTTTTTGCTATTACTTATCGAACAATGCGATTAACTTATTGATGATACTTTTCAATTAATTTTTTAATCACATGAGCGACAGCCACAAAACCAAAGCTGGCAGTTACCACTGTTGCTGCGCCAAAACCACTAGCACAATCCATCCGCTTTGGCCCTTCTGCTGTGGCTTTGATCGCACATGCTGAACCATCAGCTTGCGGGTATTTCAAATGTTCAGTGGAATAGACGCAATCAATGCCAAATTTACGCTTTGGATTTTTAGTAAAATTATGCTGGCGACGCAAGGTTTCACGTAATTTTCTCGCCAATGGATCTTGAATCGTTTTAGTTAAATCAGCCACTTGAATCTGAGTCGGATCAGTTTGTCCACCAGCACCGCCAATTGTGATCACTTTGATTTTATTACTTTTACAATATGCAAGTAATGAGGCTTTTGCTTTGAGGCTATCAATCGCATCAATCACATAATCATACTGAGTCGATAAATACTGCGCTTGATTATCGGGGCCGATAAAATCATCAATTAAATTAACTTTACACTCAGGGTTAATTAATTGAATACGTGCAGCCATCACTTCAATTTTGCTTTGACCGATAGTGCCTGTCATGGCATGAATTTGACGATTAATATTAGTTACACAGACATCATCCATGTCGATCAACGTCAATTCACCTACACCTGAACGGGCTAATGCTTCAGCGGCCCATGAGCCTACGCCGCCAATACCAATCACACACACGTGCGCAGCGCGAAGAATTTCAACTTCACTATTGCCATATAAACGACGAGTGCCGCCAAAACGCTGGTTATAACTATCGGATGCTGGGGTATCTAATTCACGCATACTGGTTCTACACTGCTTGAGGTGGATAAACAAAGAGTGCGTTTTTATACGCACTCTAATAGCAATTGTCTAGTCGCTGCCACAATAACCATGGCAGCGATAGATGCGTTAATTGGCTTATTTTGGCATCAACCATGGATCTTGAGTAGCAGAGCCTTTAAGACCTAAACGCCACACTCGCCCAAAATGTTTGTAGTGGCCAGCATCTGTACCCGCTTGTTTACCCATACCATGATACAAATCGAGGTGATTACGCTTAACGGCGCCACCAGTATCTAAGGCTAATAATAAACGCAATACATGCTTACCAGTCCAGTTACCTTTAGCATCAAGTTGTGGCACTTCTGCTAATAATACCGATCCCATTGGAATGTATTTTCGATCTGCAGCTACTGCAGCATTAGCCAATAATGGAATGCCTGCGCTACCTTTAACATCTAATGTTTTGCGGGGTGAGAAAAATACAAATGATGGATTTTGCTCCAATAATTCACGTACTTCTGCTTCACTGTGATGAGCAACCCAGTTTTGAATCGCTTGCAGTGACATCTTCTCTTTAGGCACTTCACCACGATCAATCAATATACGGCCAATACTGACATAACGATGACCATTTTTACCCGCATAACCAAAATATTGCAGTTGGTTATTATCTTCAAAATGCACAAAGCCACTGCCTTGCACTTCCATCATAAACACATCAAGCATGGATTTACTGTAACCCAACACTAAACCTTGACCTGCTAACGCACCATCATAAATTTGTTTACGTGAAGGACAGCGACCTTTACAGGTTGGCATCGCATAAATTGGATAACGGAATACATTGGTTGGTTTATGACGTAGCTCGATCACTGGTGAATAATAACCAGTAAACATCACATTGCCTTCACCATTAGCTCCCCCCATTTGCGCCGCTTGAATCCCATATTTCGCTAATGTGCTTGGATCGCCACTGTGTTTAGCCCAATTTTCAACTTGGTTATATAACGGTTCAAATTTACGTGCCATTGATGGTGAACGCGAGGTGACCATTTTAGCCTGCGGTGCAAAAGTGCTGTAATCACGCGATTTATTTGATTCAACCTGCGCTACTTTATTTAAAACATGCTTAAAGTCTCGGCCTAGGTATTGGTGTGCTAATGGGTTACCAACTGCAGCTAAACTTGGTTTTTCTGTTGTCGTACCTTCAGGAGATGAACATCCCACTAAACTAAAAAGAATAATTGCAACGGTTGCTTTACGTAACACGATAGATAAGCCTATAAAAGTTTTACAAAAATTTGGATATGCCAGCTTGTTTACTTTTGTCAAAGCAGTCAGCAGATGACAATACTAACAAACAGTTTCTAAAAAGAAGTAACTATTTCAAACAATCAACAAATAACTGACATAACATCATCTAAGTATTTAAGACTAATTCGCAACCACTAAAGTTCAATCACAACATCAAATAGATTATTGGCGTTTAAACACCGCGTTATAGTGTGCTGATTGATATCGAATAAGTGTATTGTCTTGATAGCGATAACGATAAAGCTGATCGCCAAATTGGTAACGTAATTGGGCACCATTCCAAGAATAATTCGAGGTTAATAATCGTCCTTGGCGATAGATACCTTGCTGGCGAACTTCAAACGTTTCCATCTTACCAGGAGCAACCCCTTGCTCTTGCCACTCACCAATTACTTGTTGCATTACCTGTTGATGCTGATCGATAGTCGTCTGCAATTTAAGCGCTCCGATAGCAAACACAATCACCGTCATAACGACGATAATTATCCAGCGTCCATATTGCCCCCATTCCCTCCAAACACGCTGTAATTTCATTCGCTGGTTTGCCCTATCAATACATGATTATATTTATAACTATATAGCGGCTTTGACGATCAATACTTAATCAATCACGGTGATAATTAACGATTTAACCTTAATGTCATTTAAATGCTGCACAAAGCAAATAATTGCTTTAATTTATTGGCTATAAATCACACATAAATACAGATATGGATATCGCTTGTGAATACACGTAAGACCCCACTGGTAAAAGGATTTCGTCAATCTGCCCCTTATCTTAATGCCCATGTAGGTAAAACTATGGTGATCATGGTCGGTGGCGAAGCCATTGCAGATCCAAATTTTGCTAACATTGTCAGTGATATTGCTTTACTGCATAGCTTAGGCATTCATATTGTGATGGTGTATGGTGCTCGCCCACAAATAAGTGCCTTATTACAGCAGCAGCATTATACCAGCCCTTACCATAAGGGAATTAGAATCACTGATGAACATAGTTTAGAAATAGCCAAACAAGCCGCAGGACAATTACAGCTTGATATTACTGCTCGCTTTTCAATGGGGCTCAATAATACTCCAATGGCGGGTTCACAAATTAATGTGATTAGCGGTAACTTTATTATTGCTCAACCGCTAGGCATTGATGAAGGTATCGATTTTTGCCACAGCGGAAAAATTCGGCGTATCAATAGTACAGCGATAACCAGCCAGCTAGAGCAAGGTTCGATTGTATTACTTGGCCCAATTGCCAGTTCAGTGACTGGTGAATGTTTTAATCTCACCTCAGAAGAAATAGCGACTCAGGTCGCAATACGATTAGGTGCCGATAAACTGATTGGATTTTGTTCTGAGCAAGGGGTTGTTGATAGCAATAACGATATTATCTCTGAATTGTTACCCCATGAAGCAGAACTATCATTGCAACAACTTATTGATAACGATGAGCAACAAAGTGGCACCGGCCGTTTTCTACGTGGCGCTATTGCTGCTTGTCGAGCAGGTATACCTCGTAGTCATTTATTGAGTTATAAACAAGATGGAGCATTGATCCAAGAACTGTTTTCATTAGATGGTATCGGCACTCAAATTGTTATGTCGAGTGCCGAAAAGATCCGTCGCGCTAATATTAATGATATTGGAGGTATTCTTGATCTAATACAGCCTTTAGAAGCCGAAGGAATTTTAGTGCGCCGTTCTCGTGAACAACTTGAACGAGAAATTACTCTCTTTACCGTGATTGAGCTTGATAATTTGATTATTGGCTGTGCTGCACTTTACCCGTATCCAGAAGAAAAAATGGCAGAAATGGCTTGTGTTGCTATCCATCCAGATTTTAGAGATGGGGATCGCGGCGTGTTATTACTCAATAAGTTATGCCAGCAAGCGCGAGAATCAGACCTTGATAACATCTTTGTTCTCACTACCCGTAGTCTGCATTGGTTTCGTGAACAAGGGTTCTATGAATGCGATATAGAACAATTACCTTTGGTGAAAAAAGACCTCTATAACTACCAACGTCGCTCTAAAATACTTATAACGCCAACCAGTTAAAACTAGAACAGAAATGTAACAAAGTGTTAATTTATATCTTTATAATGTATGCTAAAACCTAAAGTTAGTCACTTTAATATAATAATTTTAATAACTATAAATAACATACATACAAAAGAAAGGTTAAATAATCGCTTATGATGAGTTTACTATTTCTACTGGTATTTGTTGCAATGCTCTGCGCATTTACTGGAAAAAAAGCTGCGAGTTATATTGTTTTTACCATCACTGTTGCTTTGGGCCTGTATTGGTTCCATCACCATGCAACAGATTCTCTATCTATTTTACTCTAGGGAGAAAGTATGAATAATAAAAATGTAGCACTCCTAAATGCCTTGGGTCTATTAGGTATCACCTTCGTATTATTGATGGCATCAGTCCTTCAGGTTGTGTTAAATGAGTTACCTTGCCCATTATGTTTACTGCAACGCTTAGGCTTTATGCTAGTGATGTTTGGTTTTATGCTTAATGTTGTTTATGGGCCACAACAACGCCATTACGGTATTCTAATTATCGGCGCTCTCTTTGGCGCAGCAACAGCATTACGTCAAGTATCACTACACGTTATTCCTGGTACACCAGGGTTTGGTAGTCCGGTATTTGGTCTCCATTATTATACTTGGGCCTTTATTCTATTTAGCCTAACGATTGTCGGTGTGGCGGTATTACAACTATTATGGAATAAAGACTGGAATAATAATGATTACAAAATAAACCGTTTTGGTAAATTTGTATGCCTATTAGCTATTTTTGCTGTGGCAGTAAACGTGATATCGACTTTTATTGAGTGCGGTCCTTACCAATGCCCTGATAATCCAATTACTTATTGGTTATTTAATTAAACATAATCATCGCAATACAGTAACGCCAGTATTATTACTGGCGTTTTTTGTGTCAATATGTCAACATTTAAAGATAAAACAATTAACAATAAATTCCTTTAGGGTATACTATGCGGATTATACTGTTTCTGAAAAAGGTTGATTGCTACTGATGCTATGTATTTTTGTTTTTTGTCTCATGCTTATAACGATGTTAACGGCGCTTAAAGGTAAGAAAAATCTTAGTTATGCCATGTTTGCATTAACTTTTATTGCCGGAGCTATTTTGCTCAAACACCACATTGTATATACCCTGCCAATCTCAATTTAAGTACGCTATGAACAATCAACTTATTAATCGACTCAATATCTTAGGCTTACTTGGTATCACAGCCATATTGGCAACCGGATCTGTCATTCAACTGGTATTTAAGGAATTACCTTGCCCATTATGCCTATTACAACGGGTAGGATTTATGATGGTAATGTTTGGCTTTATGCTCAATGTCCGCTATGGCCCACAACAACCTCATTACGGTATTATTTTATTTGGCGCTTTATTTGGAGCAACAGCAGCATTACGTCAAGTCGCACTACACTTATTACCTGATGATCCAGGCTATGGTAGCCCCTTACTTGGTATGCATTATTATACTTGGGCTTTTGTTATTTTTGTGATGACCATCGTTGGAGTTGCTGTATTACTAAGCTTATGGCGCCAACCAACAAAAACCACCAACAATTACCATATGAAAAGCATTGGTAATATCGCTTGCTATCTTGCTGTCGCGGTAGTGATCATCAATATTGTCTCAACATTTATTATGACCGGACCACATGTGACCCCTGCCGATCCCCATAGCTATTGGTTATTTGATCAATTTAAAAAATAACCAATAGATAGCACAATGCCAGCACGAATGCTGGCATCGAGGTTGCTATTAGTTACAATACAATCACACCAGCAGTTGAGCTAAACCACTGGCTCGCTCAGTACGTACTTGCACACTCTTACTAATAATATCCAGTGGCGCATACAAATACAGCCGAGATTTAGCACGGGTAATACCGGTATAAATTAATTCACGGGTTAAAATCGGTGTATAGTCAGCAGGTAACACTATCACCGTATCTGCAAATTCCGATCCTTGAGATTTATGAATCGTCATCGCATATACCACTTCATGCTCAGGAATACGGCTCGGCAAAATACCGCGAATAGTGCCATCTGGCATTTCAAAATACACTCGTAATCGGCGCCGTCCACTATCAGCGTCAACCTCTGGCTCTAGCATCGTCATGCCAATATCACCATTAAATAATCCCAACGCATGGTCATTGCGAGTGATCATTATTGGGCGACCAACATACCATGTTTCATCATTAGGTGAAATTCGCCCACGGTGAGTCAACTCTTTTTCAATGCGTTGATTTAAGCCGACAACGCCAAAATCCCCCTCACGCAACGCACATAATAAGCGCACATTTGCAAATGCCCTTAGTACTTCTGCTGGGGTTTGATCCGCTTTTATTGCATCGAGATAATCAAGATAAAACGTCACCACTTGATTGATCATCGACGCATAGCTTTCAGCACTAAGCGAATAATGGTGAATATCTTTAAAGCCCTGCTGCCATACTTTATTCACCAGGGCTGGTTTGCCTTGGTTAATCGCTTTAGCTAACTGACCAATACCCGATAAAGCATGGAAACGGTAGCTTTTTTGCAGCATACATAAACAATCGGTCACCACACTTAAACCGATATTATTTGAGTGTAAATCAAACCCAGTTAACTGACTTAATCGTTGCCCTTGCTCGGCGCTATAACCTTGATTAGAAAAAGAACAAATATCGCCCAGCACAGCGCCCGCCTCAACCGAGGCTAATTGGTCTCTGTCACCCAACAGAATTAATTTAGCTCCTTGCGGCATCGCATCTAATAACCGCGCCATCATCGGCAAATCAACCATTGACGCTTCATCAACCACCAACACATCAAGGTGAAGTGGATTATCTTTATGGTGGCGGAATTCGACTCGATTCGGTATCGACCCCAATAAACGATGTAATGTACTTGATTGAGTAGGAATTAAATCTTTAATTTGTTGCGGTACTGCTAATGATTTAATCGCTGAACCTATTGATTCAGTTAGACGTGCCGCCGCCTTACCCGTTGGCGCCACCAGCATAATATTAGGCTTATGCTCGCCATTCGCTTGCATCACCAACGCAGCCAACAACTTCGCCACCGTGGTAGTTTTACCAGTACCAGGACCACCAGAGATCACTGCAAACTGACGCGTTAACGCCATTGCTGCTGCTACTTTTTGCCAATTCAAACAAACACTTGCTGGCACCAATACGTCTAATGGTTGTAAATCAGTAATTTGGGTGGCTTGTTGTAATAGCTTATCAATCGCAGCCCAATCAAGTTGCTGCGGTTTTACTATATTCAAAAAATCACAAGTTATTTGTTGGCGTTGCAAACTGTCACTCACGCCTTGCAGCGCGTGGAATAAATGACCATAACTTGGCTGAAATAAATCATTTAATGCTTGGTGCATCAAGGTTAATTGCTGCCCTTGCCATTGAGTATCATTGCCAACTTGACCTTGATTGGTCGCCATATCGACAATCCGTTTAGCCACTGTTTGTTCAAACTGCCAATAGCGATTGAGATACAAGCGTCCATGGTCTACCACCAATGGACATGCTTGCATAGTGTTCGCCTGAGCATTTGCCACCACATCATATTGATTTAATAACTGTGGCCATTGGCTTGGATCGGGTAAGCCGTCAATTAATGCCACCGACAATCGACTTGATAAACCAAATAAATGCTGAGGTTGTAGTTGTTCAAAACGCACACAGACATGGCCTCTACCCAACTCATAACTCACTAACGCCGCCATTAATGCGGCTAAATCTTGCTGCGATTGTGGACTATGCAACGCCACAAATTTAGCAAACTGATAATCAAGCTGACGTAATCCACCTTGTTGAGTGAGCTTTTGTAATCGCTTAAGCATGTGGCAGTGCTCCATTCATCACTAAATCCAATTCATCGAGTAATAATTCACTTGGGCGCGCATAAAAAATGCCACTGTCACTTCCCGCCTGAATACCACGTAAAAATAGATAATACACGCCACCAAAATGGGTTTCATAATCGTAATTTGGAATACGACTGCGTAGAAAACGCTGCAATGCCAACGCATAAATTTGATACTGTAAGTCATAACGGTGTTCGCGCATCGCGGTTTGCAGTTGCTCACCACGGTACAGTTGTGGATCATCACCAAGATAATTCGATTTCCAGTCTAAAACGTAATACTTACCTTGATGCTCAAACACTAAATCAATAAAGCCTTTTAACATGCCACTAACAGTCGCAAAGCCTAATTCACCCGCTTTGGCCGACAATGGATCATGCTTAGCAATCACTTTATTTAATGCCACCGCTTGTAATATCTCAATCGGTAATAAAAATTCCATTTCTGTTAAGCGTTGTGAAGCCGTTTTATCTGCTAACCGCAGTGCATCACCATCAAGTGCACACGTTAATACATCTTGAATTAATTGCTGCAATACCGGCAACCACGCTAATTCATAATTTTCTAATTGCAGCAGTTCAGTTAATTTAACTACCGTTTCAGGGCTATCAACCGCGGCGGTAAAATCAATTTCTTCAAACACGGTATGCAAAAATGTTCCCGGACGGGCACCACGAGGAAACGTATAAATAGAATATTGCGGCTCTAATTCTAACTCACCATCATCTGTCTCTGGCGTGGCATTTTGTACCGAATCAATATCAAATCCGGGTAAATCTAAGCTGCTGTCATGGGCGGTTTGATGGCCTTGTTTGACCAAATTCGAATAGCTGGTCATCCACCAATTGCGCTCTAATGGCGTCGAAAAAGATCGCTTAACTAACGCGTCACTGACTTCATCTTGTGGTTGCCATTGGTTATCCGTCAATTGAGGCGGCTCAGTGACGGTGATGGCTGCTTGAACGTCACTCAATTTAGCTAAGGCTAATTCAAGGGCTGCCACACCACTCGCCTCACCATTTTGTACTAAATGCCCCATTGCAGAACGATGTAACCCTGTCGGCTCTTTGGTGCTACGGCCATTACGAATCGGCGCCATGCCAACATAACACCCATAAACTGCGCGAGTTAATGCCACATACATCAAGCGTAAATCTTCCGCTAAACGTTCTTGATCCGCTTTTTCAATTGCTGACGCTTGCTTGGCAATATCAAGCACCGTGATGTTATCGACCTCATCGTGGTATTTGACTTCACCTTTACTATCGACTTCACGGTAACTGCACACAAACGGCATAAATACTAAATCATATTCCAAGCCCTTTGATTTATGAATAGTGACAATCTGCACCAGATTACGTTCTGACTCAAGCCGCATCACTTGATCATCTGCATTACCATTTGGCTCAGCCACATGCTCAGCTAACCAACGCAATAACGCATAATCACTATCTAATGTTTGACTGGCCTGTTGCAGCAGTTCCCCAATATGCAATAAATCTGTTAGTTTTCGTTCACCGCCATCTTCGGCCAATAACCGCTCTGCAATTTGATTTTTTGCCATTACACTGCGTAACATTGGCATCACACCACGTTTTAGCCATTGCTGACGATATTGCTTAAAGCTATTAACCGCAATTTCCCACTCATTCTCATCATTATTAAGCTGATCGAGTTCAATCGCAGAACGGGCAAACAGCCCTGACGCTAATGCCGCACGTAAAATACGATCATCTTCAGGGGTTAATACCGCTTGCAATAACCGCTGAATATCTGCCGCTTCTGCGGTTGAAAACACGCTATCACGGTTAGATAAATAGACACTGGCAATGCCTTGTTTTGATAATGCTTCACGCACTAATCGCCCTTCAGTACCGGTACGTACCAAGACTGCTATATCACCAGCAGCGATCGCATGCCGTTGCTCACCATCTAAAAAATAGGCTTGGTCTTGCTGTGATTGAGTCAAAATATGTTGAATCTGTGCTGCTGTTGCTGCCGCCATTGTCGCTTGGTAACTACCTTTAGTGATTGGCTTACTATCAGGACTGTCTTGCAACCAAAAGGTTAATGCATGTTGAGCTTCACCCGCTAACCACCAGCTGCGTTGAGTCGCTTTAGGACTATGATCAACCGCTAAAAATTCAATGTCTTGATCGTAAATAAATGGGCTATCTGGTTGCTGAAACACGCTATTAACCGCCGCAATCATAGTCGCAGTTGAACGCCAATTAGTGGCTAATGTATAGTGATCAGTCACTTGGCGGCGGGCTTGAATATAAGTAAAAATATCGGCCCCACGAAAGGCATAAATTGCTTGTTTAGGATCACCAATCATAAACAAACCACATTCAGGATGATGACGGTAAACATCACTAAAAATACCATATTGAAGTGGATCGGTGTCTTGGAATTCATCAATCATTGCTACTGGATATTGCGCGCGAATCTTACTCGCGAGCAATTCATCAACATCATTATCAATCGCAGCTCCTAACTGCGTCAGCAAGTCATCAAATGACAACCATCCTTTACGCGCTTTAGCGTCAGCCAATAACTGACGACAATGCTCTATCGCATGAGCTAATAATGGTTCTCGTAAATTGGCAGGATTATCGATTAGTTCAGCAATAGCATTAAATACCGCATGCTCGGGGGCATCACCTTTAGCGGTTTTTTCAATTAAGGTTTGCTGATGGAAGCGAATTAAATGATCCGGTAACGCATACCCTACCGTCGCTTGAGCTGCCCATGCGCTCACTTGCTCAATCCAATTAGGTAAGCTTTTTTTTGTGTAACTGCGTTTATTCACCCCTGAATTTGCAATGACGGCTTCGAGATCATGTTGATGCTCACGCCACAGCGCTTTGACCTCATCAATTCGAACAATATTTTGCTGGTGTAATTGTGCTAACGACGCTGTCATTGCTGCCACCGACAATCGCACTGGCGCACCTGTTAAACTATTACCAATTTCTTTTAATAATGCGCTTGGTGATGACCAAATTTCACGGACCTCATGAACAAGTGCTGGCGCTAAATGATAAAAACTACTGCGCCAATAATCTGCAACCACCCGCTTTTTTAATTGGCTTTCATCGGTGACAAATTCATTATTAAATCGGCTTCCTGACTCAAACGCATTTTGGGTCAGCATGCGCTGGCAGAAGCCATGAATGGTATAAATAGCCGCCTCATCCATTTGGCGTTCGGCTTGCAATAAAATCGTCGCGGCTAATTTATGATCTTGATATTCATTTAACAGTGGTTTAATCACTGGATCGTGACTGATACCACGACTAAACGCTAATCGCGCATCATGAATACGGGCACGAATACGATCACGTAATTCCGCCGTGGCCGCTTCAGTAAAAGTTACCACCAAAATTTGGTCGACTGTTAGCTGCTGTTGATGGCGACTACTCGCATCGCCATGACCTAACAATAACCGTAAATACAAACTCGCAATGGTAAAGGTTTTACCTGTACCCGCCGATGCTTCGATTAAACGTGTACCGTGCAATGGAAACGTCATTGGTTGCAAAATATTTGTTTGAACGTCAGTGGTTAGTACGTCAGTCGCCATTATGTCACTCATCCCATGGTTGCTCTATGTAACAACAGCGCCAGCCTAAAATTTATCAACATTAACAATCTGGCTGGTTATTATGTGATCCAACACTTATAAGCAAATATTGGCATTCAAAATTCTGTTGTATTCCTATAATGTGAGAACTTACTCACGGTTTGTACTACGGTGGTTAGTTAGTATCAGCGCCAGAAACTTGGTCACCTCTGGACCTGTGGCCGTACAGCGAACACCCTACAACTAACAATGATTTGCTGGCGGCCACACTACTTCACTGCTACTTAAAACAGTTTATTCCGGCTTAATTTCTTTCGCGTTTACCACCGCCGCTTGCAGCACCAACGCTGTTAATTGATTAGCCTCTTGTGCCAAATCATCATTCCATTTAGGCCATACACGATTGATATATTCATCACTGCCTTCACCGCTAAATAAGTAGCCATCATTAAAACATTCCGCCATCTTCGCCAGTGCTTTTTGCTCAGTGTCAGCATCGTCTTTCCAACTACCATCACGACCTATATGCGCCTGTATTGCAGCCATCGCTGTTTTAGGAAAATATGCTAAAGGCTGGTTTAATCCTTGGTAATACAACGCAATTAATTGTTGTAAATACGCCAGTGCTTGCTGCGGTTCAATCGCTTGCAATTGAAGATGCTTATCGGTGCCGATAACATGGGTAACTTGTGCCATTTCTGGTACTGATATCGCTAAACAGAGATGATCAAACCACGCCGTTAACAGATCTTGTGGACGAATTTTACCGGTTCGGTAACGTAATAATCCTGACTGATAACGTTTCTTGATCCAGCCTTGTAATAACACTTTATGCTCAGCTACCATCAGCGTGATTGCTACTTCTTGATCAGCTAATGGAGCATGAATTAACGGTTCAATCACATCGGTTAAATTTGCCACCGCTAGTCGACTCGCCGCTAAATCAAGATCGCCAAATGCGGCAACAGGTAAATTACCCGCAGCCCGTTGCTCGGCGGCAAACTGATGATAAATCGTATCAGGATCGGCATTTTTGAGCTTGGCATCTAACAACAATTCCAGTAATTGATCACGAATAAAGTAGCTTTCAAGGCCATTGATCACAAACGGCTCATCATCTTCTAATAACCCTAATGGCGGCTCAAAATAGACTTTTAAGCGACGATTAAAAAAGTACTTTACCGGTAAGCGCCAAAACCGTTGTAATTCGGCTAATTCTAAAATTAACGCTTGTTCATCAGCCATCGGCTCTGCCGCTAACGCATCCAGCTGAAACGGTGCACTTGCCTGCCCCTCACGATTAGCCGCAGGTAACCACTCAATCGCAAAACTAGACTCGTCACCAACAAATGCACTTGGGCTAAACGGTACGAGTGGGTGATGCTGAACTAACTGGTGCTTAATATTGTCAGCAGAAACATCAACCGCTAACGATTGATCACCGTTGCAGCAATAACCCTGCTGACAGTATTCAATCAACTCACTGACGAGTACTGATGGTACTTTTTGAGCATTATCTTGAATCGAACGGCCAACATAACTGATATACAAACTTTGCTGAGCAGATAACAAGGCTTCTAAAAATAAGTAACGGTCATCAT
Source organism: Photobacterium malacitanum (assembly GCF_900185615.1). Classification (GTDB taxonomy): domain Bacteria; phylum Pseudomonadota; class Gammaproteobacteria; order Enterobacterales; family Vibrionaceae; genus Photobacterium; species Photobacterium malacitanum. Next base: position 10,358 of record NZ_FYAK01000013.1, on the reverse strand, counting down.
CACGACGCGAACGATCGCCCGCTTTAGTGCGACCATTCATTAAATCAAACCCTTCTGGAGCGATATTGCGCGGATAAGCGCCATCATTCATTCCTAGCAAGCACACCACATTAAACGGAATCGAACGCATGGGCATTAATGTACAGAAATTCACTTGTCCGGCTAAAAAGCGCTGACTCACGCGTTCACCAGAAAGTTTATCTTGTAGGTATTGGGTTAATACCGCTGGTGTGATCTGAGCTTGATACCCCGCATCTTGTAACTGTTGATGTAAGCGCTGCAAGTTATCGCGAATCGATTTTAAAATTAACTCACCTTCTAATTCGACCGCAAAGAAATCATCCAATAATTGATGTAATAACTCAGCCCATTGATTGACTGTTTGCGGCTGTGCTAATGCGCTACGATATTCAATTAAGCTATCAATAAACCCAGCTAATTGACCCGCTAATTCAGCATCTAAGCCTTGTACTTGTTCATACGCTGAAATGCCTGCAAATAGCCCCGTATCATGCGGCATCGCATAACCTAGTAACATGCGTTGAATACCAAATAACCAGGTGTTTTGCAGTTGCTCAGGTAAATCAAACTGGCTTGAGGTGTGTTGATCAAGTCCCCAGCGAATACCCACTTCTTCAATCCATTTTTTGATTTTTTCAAAGCTAATGCTATCAAAACCAAACTTCTCCATTACCGCTGGCACTTCTAATAATTCTAATAATTCAGATGCATGACAACGGCTTTCAGGTAAAGTCAGTAACCGTAAAAACGCTAATAGAATTGGGTTTTCTTGCTCAGCTGTACGATCCGAAATAGAAAATGGAATATAACGATTACCAGGGGCATTACCAAACACCGCTTGAATTGCAGGGCTATAGGCATTGATATCAGCCACCATCACAATCACATCGCGTGGTTTAAGATCTGAATCAGCTTCAAACATTGCCAGTAATTTATCATGCAACACTTCAACTTCGCGCATCGGGCTATGACAGGCATGAATAGTGATCGAATGATCATCGGCATCTATAGGGAATTTATGTAGGCTTGAATCGAGTTGAGTGTCATCTTGGCGATCTTGCAAATTTAAGATATCTGCTTGAATAGCGTGTAATAAAGTATCAGGCTCAATATCTACAAAGCCGGCATCGACTTCATTGACTTCCATCGCCGATAACAAATACATATTATCCCGACCAAGTTTACCCATTGAGGCTAATAAACTATTGCCAACCACATCATTGTGCATGTCATCGTCATAGTTAGTTTGATCGCTATCTTTAAGTACTGACAGGTATTCATTTAGTTCATCATCAGTGGTGATATGTTGTAATTGCACTCGCTGACGAGCAGCTAAACGAGCTAAATGTTTACGATCACGAATATCCCCCCAATAATATTTACATGGGTTAGTAAACATTAAATGGACATCAATGTGCTCACCAATCGCCGCAAGCGCATCTAAATAACGTGGTGGTAATGAAGAAATACCAAATACAAACAACCGTTGTGGTAAACCTGCTGCCAGCAACGCCGCTTTGCCTTCACTGCCCGAATAGTTATTAAGGGTTTCAATAAAGTGATCATACAAATTTGCACGATGGTAAGGCGACTGCCCTAACGCCAGCGTTTGATCATAAAGAGCTTGCCATAAGAGCGGTTGCCATGGATGCTCATCATTCAATTCTGCAACCGTTTCACCCGCTTCCCATTGTTGAATCCATTCAGGACGATACACTAAATATTGGTCAAAAATATCGGCAATTTTTTCGGAAAGCTGGTAACACTTAAGTAAATCACTATCGTTGTCTAAATAACGTTTTAACGGTTCAAATTCAGGCAGATCAAATTGCTGCGGTAATACCTGCATTAACTTCCACGTCATCGCCTCTTTATTAAATGCACTTCGCTCTGGCACATCTGCTAAAACTTGAGTAAACATTTTCCAAATAAAGGTCGCAGGTAATGGAAAATCAATATTTGCAGCCACACCAAACGAGGTCGCTAATTCCATTTTTAGCCATTGCGACATGCCTGGACTCTGCACCAGAATTTGCTCTTTTTCAAACGGATTCGCTAATGGCTGTAAACGGATCAATTCCACTAATAATGATTTCAGCAGATCAAGTTGATTTGAATGATAGACAGTGAACACGCAGATATTCCACAGCAAAGAAATAGAGACTTAAATTGTCTACCATCACTGAGATACTGTAAATAAATACAGCTTAAAAATATTCATTAAACGTCGCAATATGTAGACAGCCACAAAAAAGCCCAACCAATTTGGCTGGGCAACACACGGAACATTTATTAGTACCACAATCCACTCGTGAAATTATGGCACCATCGCTATCAAATGTTTTGTGGGCAGACTTCACTGCGTTGAAACAATCGACTCACAGGACGATAAAAAGCTAAATATCGAAGCGCTACATACCCAATAATGACCGAGGCAACATATAATTCAATTGTAGCTAAACCATGAACTTGAGCGACATATTGAGCATCAAAACCATAACTTTTCATCCAAGCGGCGGTTTTAAATAGTGCCGTTGCACCAATCGCCATTGGAAAGGTAAATGCCGCATAACCAGGACTAAAATCCAAACGTAATAAACGGAAAAATGCTAAATAAATAATCGCTGTCATTAATACTGCAATACCACCTAAAATAGCCACAATCACCGGTGATGGCGTTGCTGTAATCGTTAAATAACCAGCTAATGATAAACTTGCAGGCGCTGCCATAATCGCAATGGTTGGTTTAGCAGCATCAGGTACTTCATTACGGAACATAAACCGATAAATCATCATCGGTAACATGATCGCATAAGCAAACATACCGAACATCAGTAATACATAAGCAAGTGGATGTAATGCCGCAACACCTGGAAATGAAACATCAGCGACAATAATACCAATAGGAGGTACAAACCAACTTGGAACCATATGATGTAAATGAAAATCACGCGCACGGTGGAATAAAAATAAACTTAAGAAAATAACATGTAATCCAACCGCAAATAACCAAATATATACGCCAATAGTAATAGAAGCATAAACACTGACCGCTTTTGATACCACCATCAGTGCCATCGCAAATGTGGGTACCACACTGCCCACTACGTGATGTGATAAATCGCCCCATAACAACTTTGGATGCACTAAAAATTTAGCAATTAAAATGAGTAACATCAATGCTGCGATAGCTGCGCCAATTATTTGCCCATAACCATGAAGTTGAGCACCATTCTCCCAGCACCATAAAATACTACCAATACCTAATGCTAAACCAGCCATAGGTGTTGGTGCGCCCGCCAATTTTCTTTTGGTTGTTGCAATCATATTTCTCTCTCCGCATTAGATAGCAATAGCGAATTATTCTCATTAACTGCAGTATAACGCTCGACCTTTATTTATGATAATTGAATATATTTAAATAGATGTTAATATTAACTTAACGATTGGTGTGAGCCATGGTTTACCATGTGCTTTTAATGAGGTAATAATGAATATCGCACTAAAACAACTTAAAGTTTTTGTTACTGTGGCACAGGAAAAAACCATTACAGCTGCCGCTGAAAAATTATTTCTCTCAAAACCTGCAGTGAGCATGGCGTTATCTGAATTAGAAAAGCAACTTGATCATAAGTTGTTTGATCGCAACAATAATCGTTTAATTATTAATGAACAAGGTAAGCGCCTACTGCCGCTAGCCGATGAACTTTTAGCCCGTTCTAATGCCATTGAAAATTTATTTGATCAAGCCGGTCCCCTTACGGGAAAATTAAAAGTCGGTTCAAGTGACACGGTAGGAAATCAAGTTACTCCCTTCTTATTACGTGATTTTCGACTTCAATCCCAGCATCGAGACCAAACATTATTTATCTCAAATACGGCTCAAATCTGCCATAAATTAATGGAATTTGAATTAGATATAGGTTTAGTTGAAGGCAAAGTTCAGCACTCAGATTTGGTTGTCCAACCATGGCTATGCGATCAAATGGTGATCGCGTGTCATCCGCAGCACCCGTTAACCAAAATTGAAAATTTACAGCTATCGGATCTCGAAAATTCAGAATGGGTATTAAGAGAAATAGGATCAGGAACGCGTGAGTTTTTTCTTAATCGAATCTCACCACGATTAGATAAGTGGACCACCTCATTTGAATTAAATACCACTGAGGCGATCATTAATTGCGTTAGTGCTGACTTAGGCATCACTTGCATATCTCAACGAGCAATTACCCATGCAGTTGAAGAGCAACGAGTTGCAATACTAACATTACCACTTGATATGAATCGCCAGTATTGGTTGTTGTATCACCAAGAAAAATATCAAAGTCCATTATTAAAGTTATTCTTGGAATTTTGCCAACAATGGCAATGTGATTAAACGCGGTTATCGCCAACACTGAATGCAATAATTTGGCTGATCTGAGCTAACGATCGGCCAGATTGTTGCTGCCAATCATTAAATGCACTCTGTGCTGCTCGTAATGATTTTAGCGTATCACGACCACCATCAATAACATCGGTATGACGTAAATAAGCTTCTACATCCTGAGTAAACAAAAAGGTATCTTTACCTAACCCACGTAAACTATAAGCGCCTGTTTTACCACCTAAACGGCAACCGTGCTTTTTAAGGTATAACCATAGTCCTACAATATCTTGTTCAGGCCAGTCTGCGACCATTGCCGCAAATGAACCATACTCCAATGCAGCACGATGGATCATATTGGCATTTTCAGGGATCGTCATCACCTTTTTCAAGTCACGAATAATCGTTGGATCTTGCGCTTTTCGTTCCCACATTTCAGTTGGCATCAAGCCCATTTTTTCAATATCAAACTCAAAAAATGCAGTTTCAAATGCCGGCCATTTATTACGCACAACTTGCCATCGAATACCACATTGAAACACTTTTTGAGTAAATTCAGCTAACCACCGATGATCTGCAATTAACCGCAATTGCTCTTTATTCAGTGGGGTTGTGAGTAATTTTTCTAAATTTGATTCACCGCCCTTTCTTTCAACAGCACGATGATAAATCTGGTTAAATTTTTCTCGAGTCATCACATTCACACGCTTAGCACTAGACTCACTCACCATACTACTGTATAAGCGACCAGTAAATAAATTTTAGGAGAGGATGACTATGGCTGTTATCGTCAAATATGTAGTAGAGCGCAACGGGGAAGAAAAGATGACTTTTACCTCTAAATCCGAAGCCGATGCATATGACAAAATGCTTGATATGGCAGATGAGATGTTTGCTTTATTAAGTGAAAGTGATTTATTCGAAGACGAAGCGAAGCAAGAAGAGCTATCAATGTTCTTGGCGCAAAAGCGTGAACAAGTCTTAGTTGCTCTTGGCGCTAAAAAAGCCAAGCCTGCACCAAAAGCAAAAGCTGTAAAGCCTGAAGTTGTTGCCGATGAGCAGCAGCAAGACGCTGCATAATTTTAATATTATTGAGTTTGTCGTCGAAAGCCTCCTAATGGAGGTTTTTTTTATCTTAGTTTCTATAACACCATCATATAGCGGTCCTTCCTTATCTATTTATCTATAAATGAACTGGCTTCATATCGTTAATGAACGCCATTTTTAGTTAATAAACCATCATTTTGTGCTGATTATTGGTTCAGCTCTTCTATATTTTTATAACTGTCTTTATGATGGTTTTAATTGGCGGTAAATCACCTGTTAGCTCAAGACGTAATACTCGTCTGATGTTATTGGTAAAGTCATTATTTTAATTATCGCATCATATTTATTTGAATGGAGAACAGGTAATCATGTCTAGCTTTGCACTTGCCCTAGGTACTGCGACTAAAAATCGTGATGGAAAAATTATTGAAGCGTTTTTTCCAACCCCAACGCTACATCCATCAGAACAACTTGTAAAAGACATCGCCACTATTGTTGATTACCGTGGTGGTAACCAAGCTATTGAAGTAACACCTGAACAATGTGCAGCTATTGCATCAGCATTTGAAGATGCCAACGATGAAACAAGTGCACAATTTGCAGCCAAAGCGACATTGTCTTCACAGCCGCTGGTTATGGTTATGCTAAAAACAGATATCTCACCAGTATCAGTTGCTGAAGGCTTCTTAAAGCTACAACTTATTTCACACCGTTTAGTTAAGCCTCATGGCTTAGTTCTTGATGGTATCTTTGGTCTATTGCACAACATAGCATGGACGAATCAGGGCCCTATCGACTTACCAGAGCTTGCTGAGCGCCAAATGGATGCGCGTCTTAATGGCGAAACTATCACCGTTGATTGCGTTGACAAGTTCCCTAAAATGGTAGATTACGTTGTACCAACAGGGGTGCGTATTGCTGATACCTCACGTGTTCGTTTAGGTGCGCATGTTGGTGAAGGCACCACAGTTATGCATGAAGGTTTCATTAACTTTAATGCCGGCACGACAGGCGTAAGCATGGTTGAAGGTCGTATTTCTGCGGGTGTTGTTGTCGGTAATGGTTCTGATATTGGCGGCGGTGCGTCGATCATGGGTACATTATCTGGCGGCGGTAAAGTGGTAGTATCAATTGGTGAAAACAGCCTCTTAGGTGCTAACGCTGGCCTTGGTTTCCCATTAGGTGATCGTTGTACTATCGAATCAGGTTTATATGTAACTGCAGGTTCAAAAGTACAAATGTTAGATGCTGATGGTAAAGCTGTTGAGACCGCAAAAGCACGCGATCTTGCTGGCAAAGCTGATTTATTGTTCCGTCGCAACTCAATGACAGGACAAATTGAATGTTTAACCAATAAAACAGCGATTGAATTAAATAGCGAACTGCATAGCAATAACTAATATTAGCGCTACTCAATAATCGTAACTGGCCGTGATGGTACTATTTAACCACTAACATCACGGCCGTTTTTAATTATGCTTCTGGCTCAGACGGTACCTTTTTCTTAATAATATAAATAAAAGGATTATTAAATGAGAATTTACTGCCCTGAGTAGTTAATCTCTTATCACGCATAGCCACTAACACTTCTTTTTGCACTTTAACTAAAGCAAAGAAACGCAACATTATAAAACCAATTAATACTGGCAAAAATACTGACCCAGCTTCATTTGATTGCAAAATAAAACTGATTGCCACCCAACCTGCGATCATCGCCACTAATAAATAAAACGACGTCGTTTTTAATTCGATTCTTATCTCTGAATCCGTTTCATTACGCTGGAAAAAAAATTTCACTGGTTGTTCCCTAAAAATCAATCTGTTGAATTTCATTTTTACATAATTTTCAACGTAATAATATTCTCAATCTCCGCGCTCGCTATCTCCTGATGATAATCATGAAAAATATTTATCACAACGATTAAATATTCAAATTAAAAGCATAAAAAAACACCCACTACAACAAGCATATATGCAACTTAAGCAATGCTTTTTATGAATGTAACAACCAACCTCTTGGTGCTATTTTTATAAAACTTATTTACTAAAACAGTACAAATTGTTCTGTTATTCAACCACCAATATAAAAGCAATAATTTTAAACCTATTTCATGATTAAGTTGGTTAACGATGAATAGTACAAATAACACTCAAGCGAAAAAAAAGGGAATTAGCATTTTCGCACTCGCAATGTTAAATATTGTTGCAGTCGTGAGTTTGCGGGGGCTTCCAGCAGAAGCAGAATACGGATTGAGTTCCATTTTCTATTATATTTTTGCTGCTATCGTATTTCTAGTTCCAGTATCACTGGTAGCCGCTGAACTTGCGACGGGTTGGTCTGAAAAAGGCGGTGTCTTCCGCTGGGTCGGTGAAGCTTTTGGGCCTCGTTTAGCATTAGTTGCTATTTTTATGTTATGGATTGAGGTGACGGTTTGGTTTCCAACCGCATTGACTTTTGGCTCTGTTTCTCTTGCATTTATGGGGCCTCATCAATCATGGGACCAAGCACTATCCCAAAATAAATTCTTTGTACTGGGAATAGTATTAGCCATTTATTGGCTTGCAACTTTCATCGCACTACGTGGTACCGCAGCCTTTTCTAAAGTGGCTAAATGGGGCGGTTTAATTGGTACAGTTATTCCTGGTATCGTATTAATTGTTTTAGGTTTCTCCTACCTATTCTTCTCTGGTCGTCCACCGCAAATTCAACTTTCTTGGCACGATATTATTCCTGACTTTTCTAACTTTAATAACGTTGTTTTAGCAGCAAGTATCTTCTTGTTCTATGCCGGCATGGAAATGAACGCGATTCACGTTAAAGAAGTTGATGACGCGCCACGTAACTACCCCATTGCAATTGCGATTGCTGCGATTGGTACGGTATGTGTCTTCGTACTTGGCACACTAGCTATCGCTTTTGTTATTCCTCAAAAAGATATCAATTTAACCCAAAGTTTATTAGTGGCTTATGATGATATGTTTGCTTGGGCAGGCATCAGTTGGGCAGCACCAATTATGGCTGCTTGTTTAGCACTGGGTGTACTTGCAGGGGTTGTTGGCTGGGTTGCAGGTCCTTCATCGGCATTACTTGTGGTTGCTAAAGGGGGATATTTACCGCGCTTTTGGCAGTACACCAACAAAAATGGTATGGCAACCCATATCATGATGGCACAAGCGTTTTTAGTGACCATTATTTCAGTGGTATTTGTGGTATTACCTTCGGTTCAAGCCGCTTATCAAATTCTAAGTCAATTAACGGTTGTACTTTACCTCATCATGTACTTATTGATGTTTGCTGCAGCGATTCACTTACGTTACAGCCAACCTAATCGTCCGCGTCCGTACAAAATCCCTGGTGGTGATATGGGAATGTGGATCATCGCTGGTGTCGGTTTTTCTGGCTCACTATTAGCGTTTATCTTCTCTTTCATTCCGCCAAGTCAAATTGCGGTAGGTAGCCCTGAAGAATATGTTGGCTTCTTAGTGGTACTAACAGTGATATTCGTATCAGTGCCATTATTTATTTACAAAGCCCGTCAACCGCACTGGAAAGATCCAGCAGTCACTGACTTTGCGCCATTTACTTGGGAAATTGAAAAAGTTCATCCAGGTATTATTAATCCATCAGACAAAGTAACTCATACATTGAATCAATAAGAGTTAAGGATGCGCCAAATGTCACCACAAAATGAAAAGCTTGCAGTCATTATGCAGCAAGCGCTGAATGAAGCAAAAACAAATATGAATGGCGAAAATGCCTCCTATATTCCGTTTCTTGCATCTGTGCCATCAGAACTTACAGGCTTAGCCTTTGTGTCTGTCACTGGCGAGATTATTCAATTACAAGATGCTGATTATAAATTTGCCATTGAATCAATTTCAAAAATTATGACGCTTGGATTAGTACTTGAACAGTCAGGTGCTGATGCACTCCACAGCAAAGTCGGTGCAGAGCCAACGGGAATGCCATTCAATTCTGTTTTGGCGCTTGAATTACATCAAGGTAAACCCCTAACTCCCCTCGTCAATGCAGGTGCAATGGCAACGGTGAGTTTAGTTACAGCAACAGATAAAGAGCAACGCTGGCAGCAGATTTTAAACTTTCAATCTTTGCTCGCAAATAGCAAGATTGCGCTCTCTGATGAAGTCAATCAGTCAGAGCAAACCACCAATACCCATAACCGTGCTATCGCCTTGTTATTAGAGTCATCGGGGCGTATGTATTCAGAGCCACTTGAAGCTTGTGATGTTTATACTCGTCAATGTTCAACCCTCTTTAATGCGGTTGAACTAGCAACTGTTGGCGCAACACTCGCCAATGGCGGTAAAAACCCATGCTCAGGTAAACAAGTGATTCAAGCCGAAAACATACCCCATATTCTTGCAGAGATGGCAATGGAAGGGCTTTACGACACCTCGGGTGACTGGGCTTATGATGTTGGTCTACCGGGTAAAAGTGGTGTTGGCGGTGGTTTATTAACGGTTATTCCAAACATTGGCGCACTGGCTGCATTCTCACCACGACTAGATCAATTTGGCAACAGTGTTCGTGGTCAACAAATGATCAAACATGTAACTCAAGCAATGGCTTGGAACTTATTTAGTAGTAAGCAACATTAAGGTAGGAAGAAAATTATGGCTCTTCATGAAGTAAACCGTCAATCTGAAAATGATCCAATCTTTGGTTCAGAAGCGATTAATAACGTTGCGGCAACTACCAAGCTACCACAGCAAGAACAAGCACCAAATGTGATCTATCAAATGATCCGTGACGAACTTTACCTTGATGGTAATGCTCGCCAAAACCTTGCTACTTTTTGTCAAACATGGGAAGAAGATGAAGTTCATAAATTGATGGATCTTTCCATTGATAAGAACATGATCGATAAAGATGAATATCCTCAATCTGCTGAAATAGAAGGCC
>NZ_FYAK01000018.1 GCF_900185615.1 Photobacterium malacitanum | reverse complement strand
CAAGCTATCAATCTGTTACCGCTCGACTTGCATGTGTTAGGCCTGCCGCCAGCGTTCAATCTGAGCCATGATCAAACTCTTCAATTAAAGTTTTGTTGTTTCTTTCGAAACGGCTCAATGAATACTGTTAAAATATCGATTACTAGAAGCTAGTAATGATATTTGAATTGACTGTGCCAAATAATCCTTCTCTATAAAGAGAGGAGTTATTTGTATTGGTCACTAGTATCATTGATAAATCTTTCGACTTAACTATTCAACGAGTGCCCACACAGATTGCATGGTCAAATTGTTAAAGAACATCCTGACTTTCGGTAACTGCTTGCGCCGTTGTCCGTGTCAGTGAGGTCGCATTATAGGGAGATTTTATTGGCTGACAACCTTATTTTTATCATTTTTTATCGTTCGCTCAATCATTAACCCATAACTTCATTTTGTGACAAATAAAACAGCTTTCATTATTAATAATGGTGAGTTAAGCCGAATTTAACCCATAAAAAAACGCCTTAGCTTATTACTGCTAAGGCGTTTATTAACGATGCATAGGTTATTTCAAATGCTAGTGATAATTAATCTTGCTGAGTAACAATCTTATCGTCAACAACTGATAATACGATTGGTTTACCAGGCATAAACTTACCAGATAACAAATCTTGCGCTAACGGATTCTCAATGTACTGCTGTATTGCACGTTTTAATGGACGCGCACCAAACACAGGATCAAAACCTGCTTCTGAAATTAATTCTAACGCACTCTCCTGAACATCGAGCTGGAAATCTTTTTCTGCTAAACGTTTTTCTAAGCGTGCAATCTGAATTGAAGCAATGTGCTTAATGTTCTCTTTACCCAATGGGTGGAACACGACTGTTTCATCAACACGGTTAATAAACTCAGGTCGGAAATGTTGACCGACAACTTCCATTACTAATGCTTTAATACCTTCGTAGTCCAAATTACCGAAGTGCTCTTGAATACGATCAGAGCCTAGGTTCGAGGTCATAATGATCACGGTATTACGGAAATCAACCGTACGACCTTGGCCATCAGTTAGACGTCCATCATCCAATACCTGCAATAGGATATTAAATACATCAGGATGCGCTTTTTCTACTTCATCAAGTAAAATAACTGAATATGGACGACGACGAACCGCCTCGGTTAGATAGCCACCCTCTTCATAACCTACATAACCTGGAGGCGCACCGACCAAACGTGCCACTGAGTGTTTTTCCATAAACTCAGACATATCGATACGTACCATTGCATCTTCACTATCAAACATAAAATTCGCTAGTGACTTACACAATTCAGTTTTACCCACACCAGTTGGGCCTAAGAATAGGAATGAACCAATTGGACGTTGTGGATCAGATAAACCGGCACGACTACGACGAATAGCATTAGCTACCGCTTCAACAGCTTCTTCTTGACCAATAACACGGTTATGTAATTCGTCTTCCATGCGCAATAATTTATCACGCTCACCTTCAAGCATTTTCGCAACCGGAATACCTGTCGCTTTAGAAAGCACATCGGCAATTTCGACATCTGTTACTTTATTTTTAAGCAACGTCATATCTTGCATTTCAGCTTGAGCGGCTAAATCAAGTTGCTTTTCAAGTTCCGGAATACGACCGTACTGCAATTCTGACATCCGATTTAAATCACCCGCACGACGCGCGATTTCAACATCTGTACGCGCTTGCTCAAGCTCGGCTTTAATATGCTGCGTGCCTGACAATGAAGCCTTTTCTGCATTCCAAACCTCTTCAAGTTCAGAATATTCACGCTCTTTAATATCTAGCTCTTCAAGCAAGTTGCTTAGACGTTTTTGACTAGCATCATCACTTTCTTTTTCTAATGCTTGCTGTTCAATCTTTAATTGAATAATACGACGCTCTAAACGATCCATTGACTCTGGTTTAGAGTCAATCTGCATGCGAATACTTGAAGCGGCCTCATCGATCAAATCAATCGCTTTATCGGGCAGTTGACGATCTGAAATATAACGATGTGATAATGTCGCAGCAGCAACAATCGCAGGATCAGTGATCTCTACATGATGGTGAAGCTCATAACGCTCTTTTAAACCACGTAAAATAGCAATGGTATCTTCAACACTTGGCTCATCCACCAGCACTTTTTGGAAACGACGTTCTAATGCGGCATCTTTTTCTAAATATTCGCGATATTCATTTAAGGTTGTCGCACCAACGCAGTGCAGTTCACCACGAGCAAGTGCAGGCTTTAACATGTTGCCAGCATCCATTGAGCCTTCGCCTTTACCAGCGCCGACCATGGTATGGATTTCATCAATAAATAAAATGACACGACCATCTTCTTGAGATAGTTCGTTTAACACCGCTTTTAGACGTTCTTCAAATTCACCGCGGAATTTAGCACCAGCGATCAATGATCCCATATCTAATGACAGTACGCGTTTATCACGTAAACCTTCTGGCACTTCGCCATTAACAATACGCTGTGCTAAACCTTCAACAATCGCTGTTTTACCGACACCGGGTTCACCAATGATCACTGGGTTGTTTTTAGTACGGCGCTGCAATACTTGAATGGTACGGCGAATCTCATCATCACGACCAATCACAGGATCTAATCGACCTTGCTCTGCACGCTCGGTTAAATCAATGGTGTACTTGCTTAATGCTTGACGATTTTCTTCTGCGTTTTGGTCATCAACTTTCTGGCCACCACGAATTTGATCTATCGCTTTACCGATCTGATCAGCTTTTAAGCCAAGTTCACGTAACAAATCACCTAGCGGACCTTTATCGTTATCAACAGCGGCTAGAATAAATAATTCTGAGGATATGAATTTGTCATTACGTTTTTGTGCCAACTTATCGCACATATTCAGTAACGAGCCCATGCTATTTGATAGCTGAACCTCACCACCAATACCTGTCACTTTTGGAATACGCTCTAATATCTCACCCAAGCGTGAACGCAACTGAGTAGAATCTACATTCAAAAGGGTTAGTAAAGGGCGTACTGTACTGCCTTCTTGGTTTAATAACGCCACCATTAAATGAGCAGGCTCAATATATTGATGATCACGTCCTAGTGCCAATGACTGTGCATCAGAAATTGCAGCTTGGAATTTGCTAGTAAATCGGTCAAGACGCATAGGTCCCCCAATAATAAATTTAATAACCTGTTACTAGTTATATGGTAGTTAATGGGTGTTTTTCAAGGCTCTTAAATCGCAAAATAATGCTGCAAAAAAAGCGGGTATATTGTTCACCAATATACCCGCTCATTATTTATCATATTCACTGTAAAATTAACGCAACCAAATCAATGAAGCTTGGCGTCCAGTGACGGCTTGACGACGATAAGAATAAAATAACTGATCATTATTAAAGGTACAGTATTCACCACCGTAAATCGCGTCGATACCATGCTGTTGTAATCGCTGCCGCGCTAAAAGGTATAGATTAGCTAACCACTTATCACCATGAGCAACAAATGCATCTGCTGCTTTAGCATTTACATCAATAAACTGCTCACGCACTTCAGTACCAACTTCAAAAGCTGTTGGGCCAATTGCCGGTCCCATCCATGCCATTATATCAGCGGCAGGACAGGTAAACTTAGCAATCGCGTTATCAATAACTCCTGCAGCAAGTCCCCGCCACCCAGCATGAACAGCTGCCACTTCAGTACCTTGCTTATTACACAAGAGAACTGGCAAACAGTCAGCCGTCATGATGGCACAGGCTAAGCCAGGCACACGGGTAAAACTGCCATCAGCATCAACTACCTCAGTTAACGGCGCCGTTAAATCAATCACAATTGGACTGTGAATTTGATTTAACCATGCAGGCTCTGTCGTTAACCAACAGTGGTGTTTCAACAACTGGCGATTTGTTAGCACTGAACTGACATCATCCCCAACGTGCAACCCCAAATTAAGTGCATCATAGGGTGCTGAACTAACACCGCCAAAGCGCGTTGTACTGACCGTTAATACATTGTCTGGAGCTGGCCAGTTAGGAATAATGGTCTGCATTAATACATATCTTCGTTATTTTCAACGTTGTCTTTACGTAAAATATCAATCATCGCTACCATATCGTTAGGTAACGGTGCATGCCATTCCATTAACTCACCGGTAATTGGATGTGATAGACGTAACATACGTGCGTGCAATGCTTGACGATCAAATGAACGTAATGCGTGAATAAATTCAGGAGAGGCATTACGTGGCGGACGCGGACGACCACCGTAAATCACATCACCAATCAATGGATGGCTCATGTATGACATATGCACACGGATTTGGTGAGTACGACCGGTTTCTAGACGCAATACAATTCGTGTATGTTCACGGAAACGTTCCGCGACACGATAATGGGTGATCGCATCTTTACCTAATTCATGCACCGCCATACAAATACGCTTAGTTGCGTGACGACCAATAGGTTTTTCAATCGTACCGCCACCCGTCATTTGACCGATTGCAAGCGCTTCATATTCACGGGTGATTTTACGTTTTTGTAGTGCTCGCACTAAACGTGTTTGTGCTTGAATAGTTTTAGCGACTACCATTAAGCCAGTCGTATCTTTATCCAGACGGTGTACGATACCTGCACGTGGCACTTCCGCCAATGCAGGGTAATGGTGTAATAATGCATTTAGCACAGTACCATCTGGCGTACCCGCACCTGGGTGTACAACAAAATCACGGGGTTTGTTAATAACTAAAATATCATCATCGTCATAAACAATATCCAATGGCAGATCTTGTGCTATCCAGCGAACTTCATCTTCAATTTCAGCTTGAATGAACAGTTCTTCACCGCCCATCATTTTTGAACGAGGTTTATTGTCAATTTTACCGTTAACTGAAACCATGTCTTTAAGGATCCACTCTTTGATGCGAGAGCGGGAGTAATCGGGATATAATTCAGCAATAACCTGATCAAGGCGCTTGCCTAGTTGGCTTTCGCTAACTGTATTTGTTAATTCTATTTGCTGTGCCATAACGAACTTTTTTAAAAAGCGTGAGACTAATTGCCATACGCTGCGTAAAATGTACCAAGCTTAATAAAACGATGCTTGATGTAAACTAATATAATGTCATTGTATCTGTTAACGGCTCAGTCCGTAATGGATCGAGCAAAATAAAATTTTTATCAAGGAAACTGACGCCGTAATGAAACGCCTGACAATACCGACTTTACTTGCTGTAGCCTTGCTTTCAGGCTGTTCCAGTACTGAGAAAGTCATTCCTGATGTTCCACCATCAGACCTATATTCTACTGCCCAGCAAGCATTGCAGAGCGGTAATTGGAATAATGCCATCGAGCGCTTAGAAGCAATGGACTCTCGTTATCCATTTGGCGCTTACTCAGATCAAGTACAACTCGATTTGATCTATGCCTACTACAAAAATGATGATTTAGCGTTAGCACAAGCAACGATTGCACGCTTTTTACGCTTAAATCCAACTCATCCACAAGCGGATTGGGTTATCTATATGCGTGGCTTAACGCATATGGCACAAGATCGTAGCTTTATGCATGACATGTTCAATGTTGATCGTTTTGATCGTGATCCTACCCCTTCACGCCAAGCATTTAGCGATTTTAAATACTTACTAGAACGCTTCCCTGATAGTCAGTATGACGCAGATGCAAAAGCACGTATGGTATTTTTGAAAAATCAATTAGCTGAATATGATCTTGCTGTTGCTGATTTTTACATTCGCCGTGAAGCATGGATTGCAGCGATCAATCGTTGCCAACAAGTACAACGCCTATACCCAGACACCAGTGCTGCGCGTAAATCGTTACTACTTGAAAAAACGGCTTATCAAAAATTGAAATTGGATAAAGAAGTTTCACGTACTGAAGCTATGATTAAACTTAATCCAGTAAAATAACCCCTAAAAAAACAGTAATAAAAAATGGCAGCTCAATGAGCTGCCATTTTTTTAAATTCTGTTAACAATCAGCGTTAATTTTAGCGAGTCATTGCTTAGTGACAAAAAAACACTTGTGAACAAAAAACACTCAACAATTTGAAATAAAACGAATTAATTCCCTAGTTAGCACTAGCCACCAGCAATCAATATTATCCATACTGCCCTAACTTATCAGTAAACCTCAAGCATTTTTTAGAAACTTTTTTGCAACAAACCCACTCCGGTCACATTTTTTTTGCTCAAAAATGATTAACGATAATTGTGTGATTCAAATCACATTATAAGTTGGTATTTTTAGTAATCTGAACTTAACCCAACGAAGGGTAGCAAACGAGGAAGATAAATATGACATTAGAAATCACTGGTAAGAACATCGATATCACCCCGGCTATCCGTGAGCGTTTTGAATTTAAATTCAATAAGTTAGAAAAACTTCAAGTACCACTAATCAAAAAACATATTATGATTAGTAAAGAACCAAGCAAGCTATTTAAAATCGAAGCTTCTGTTAGCATTGCCGGCGGTCAACTTGTCGCCTCAGCAGAACATGAAGACTTGTTTGGTGCGATCACTGAACTTTACCAAAAGCTTGATCGCCAACTGAAGAAACAAGCTCACAAACCAAATTCACGCCGTGCTAGTCATAGTGAGAAACCAGTACAAGCTGAAGATACCACTGAATATGATGATGAAGTAGAGTTTGATGAAGCATAATCGTTAACGATTAAGAGGATTTAGAACAGCCCTGCTAAATGCAGGGCTGTTTGCTTTGTACTTGACAATAAAATCTCCCCTGCCTAATGTGGATTTCAATGCCAACATAATAATATGCCGCTTTCATGCTCAAGAGAGCCGATCATAATAGGGATCGCTATGACCGTTAACACACATGATTCATTGGATGATATTCGCCGCAATGTCACTCGTATTGACAATACACTCCTGGCTCTTTTAGCTGAACGTCGCACATTAAGCCTTGAAGTTGCTAAAAGTAAAATAAGTACCGCTAAACCGGTGCGCGATCAGGTTCGAGAACAAGCATTGTTATTACGCCTTATTGATACCGGTAAAGAGCATCAACTCGATCCACAATACGTTACTCAACTTTTTCATACCATCATTGAAGACTCGGTTCTATATCAACAAGCCTATTTGCAACGCTTGGTAAATCCCGAAAATGCCTTGCCCACCGCACGAGTCTCGTTTCTTGGTGCTAAGGGATCATACTCTCACCTTGCTAGTCGTAATTATTTCAGTCGTAAGCAAACCCAATTAGTTGAAATAAGTTGTAGCTCTTTTCGAGATATTATCAATGAAGTCGAGACTGGCCATGCTGATTACGGCGTATTACCGATAGAAAACACCAGCTCAGGCTCTATCAATGAAGTCTATGACTTACTGCAACACACCAGTTTATCGATTGTAGGTGAGATTACTCAACCGATAGAACACTGCTTATTAACTGCAGTTGATACCCAAGTCGAACAGATTGATACTCTTTACTCCCACCCACAACCTCACCAACAATGCAGTGAGTTCTTACATGGCATGGGGAAAATTAATCAGCAATATTGTTCAAGTACAGCTGATGCTATGCTCACCGTCGCAGAGCTTAAACAACCCAATGTTGCCGCCATTGGTAATGCATCAAGTGGCGAGATCTATGGCTTAACTCCGATAAAAACCAATATCGCCAATCAACAACAAAATTTTACCCGTTTTATTGTGGTTGCTCGCAAACCCGTAAGCGTGACTTCACTTATTCCAGCTAAAACGACCCTGATTATGTCAACCGCACAAACGGCAGGTTCATTAGTTGAATGTTTACTGGTACTACGCAACGCTAAAATTAATATGACCAAACTTGAATCTCGCCCAGTTATCGGTAACCCATGGGAAGAGATGTTTTATGTTGATGTAGAAATTAATTTAAAAGATCCACTGATGCAGCAAGTATTAGATGATCTCACTCGTTTAACCCGCTTTATTAAAGTATTAGGCTGTTACCCAAGTGAAAATGTCACCCCAACTGAGGTTGATTTCATCGGCTAAGACTTATTCAACATCGTTTTACTGGATAAAAAAAAGCCCGCGAACATTGCCTATTCGCGGGCTTATTAACATCTATTGTACTAAACAGTATGATGTTTATTTGCGTCGAGTCGAATCGTTCGCCTGTCTAAGTAGTCCCTGGCTCTCGACTAAAAAATGTTGAGCATAATCACCAAACCAATGCTCAACCTGACTAAACGCCTGCTTAAACGCTGTTTTATCTTGATGATCTAACATCTCAATTGCTTCCCCAAAACGTTGATGGAAACGTTTAATCATCGCTAAGTTTTGAGGTGCCGACATAATAATATCTGCATATAACTGCGCGTCTTGAGCAAACAAGCGTCCGACCATCGCTAATTCTAATCGGTAAATAGGCGAACTGAGCGACATCAGTTGGTCTATTTTAGGATCTTCTTCAGCCAGATGAACCCCATAAACAAATGACGTAAAATGGCGCAACGCTTGAATTAATGTCATTCCCTGATCATGTTCAATCGCACTAATACGATTTAATGATGCGCCCCAAATCTGAATCTGCTCTAGCAACCATTGGTAGCTTTCAGGGTTACGCCCATCACAGTAAACAACCACTTGCTTAGCTAAACTTGGAATATCAGGGCCAAACATTGGATGTAAACCAACAACAGGCCCAGAATGCACTTCTAACATTGCTTGCAAAGGGCCACTTTTGACTGACGTCAGATCGGTAAGGATACAGTCCTCAGGTAGTTGACCTAACTTAGCAATAATGGCTTCCGTCATATGAATTGGGACAGAAACAACCACCATTCCAGCATCATGTAAGATTTCATCAGCACGATGCCAATCATCACGGCCTAAAATACGCACCTGATAACCAGATAACTCAAACATCCGTTGAAATAATTGTCCTAATTGGCCATGACCACCAACAATCACAATCGGACGCAATTGCGGGTTAAGGCATTTAAAGCCTGAGTCATTCTCACTTGAATATGACTCACGCATGGTTCGCCGTAACACATCCTCAATAAGATCGGCTGGAACCCCTTTTGATTCCGCTTCTTGACGACGAGATGCCAACATTGCCGCTTCACGATCAGGGGCATAAATAGGTAATCCATGCTGGCTTTTAACCACCCCAACTTGTTCAACTAATGCTAAACGGCGAGCTAATAACTCCACCATTTGACGATCAACTTCGTCTATTTGATCTCTTAATAGGCTTAACTCAGCAACCATGACTTTTGACATCCGTATTTATCCCGTTGCAACTATAGTGCAAAGAGCTATTTAATTCTATTTTGTAAAAAAGGCACTAACTCTTGATGTGCTTGGCGTAATAGCTGTTCCGTGGTATCCCAACTAATACATGCATCCGTAATCGACACCCCATAAGCCATATCTTTTAATGGCAAATCGGCACTTTGGTTGCCCTCATTAAGGTGACTTTCAATCATTAAACCAATAATAGAACGATTACCTTCACGAATTTGATGAATAGCATCGGTTGCCACTAATGGCTGCCGACGATAATCTTTCAAAGAGTTAGCATGACTGCAGTCTATCATTAACGAAGGCATAAGACCTGCTGCTGTCATTTCGTTTTCACACTCAGCGACAGAAACAGAATCATAATTCGTCTGTTTACCACCCCGTAAAATAACATGGCCATCAGGGTTACCTTGAGTCGCTAATAAAGCCACTTGACCATCAGGGTTAATCCCCATGAATTTATGTCCAGAGGCCGCCGCTTGCATTGCATTAATCGCGGTCGCTAAACTGCCATCAGTACCATTTTTAAAACCGACAGGAACTGATAAGCCACTTGCCATTTCACGGTGCGTTTGTGACTCCGTGGTTCGTGCCCCAATCGCAGCCCAACTGAATAAATCACCTAAATATTGCGGACTAATCGGATCCAGTGCTTCCGTTGCAACCGGAATCCCCGCTTCAACCAAGTCAATTAATAACTGGCGTCCAATATGTAACCCTTCTTCAACTTCAAATGAGCCATCAAGATAAGGATCATTGATTAATCCTTTCCAACCCACTGTGGTACGTGGCTTTTCAAAATACACCCGCATCACAATATAAAGTTGATCATCAAGCTCAGCTGCAAGTCGTTTTAATTTTTCGGCATAGACTTTTGCCTGTTCAACATCATGAATTGAGCACGGTCCACATACAACTAATAAGCGATGATCACGTTGATGAATAATATTGGCAATGGTTTGACGAGATTGTTCAATAAAGGCCAGTGCTTCGTTAGAGGCTGCCATCTTTTTTTTCAATTGAGCGGGAGTAATAAGTACTGATTCTTCCGCAATATGAATATTATTTAAGCCATCTTTTTCCATGAGTCATCCCTGTAAGTAATAGATATTCTTCCACCAACATAACAATTGCAGCACCATCATTGCAACAACTTGTAAACATAAAATTCCATAAGTAAATATTTATTTACAGTAACGACAATCACAACACTAAGGCTAATAATAACTGGCTTATCGTAGCCCACAGGAAGAGCAACATACCTCAGCACCTATACCACATAAAAAATGTGCCTATGTTAACAGTTCTAGTAAAGTATCTTTAATGAATGTTAATGCATATCACATTCATTACATTATCTTAAGAAGCAAAAAAATGAAACCACTACACTAGCCGCCAACTGCAGTTATGCGATTTTTATTAAGTCACTACTTTAGATAGCGAGGATATATATGGCGTGGTTTTTACTCTGTGTTGCAGCCCTAATTGGCGGCTATTTTATTTATGGTAGCTTTATTGAAAAGGTATTTGGTGTTAATACCAACCGCCAAACCCCTGCCTATACTAAACAAGATGGTGTTGATTATGTTCCCATGTCTAACAATAAAGTCTACTTGGTACAACTATTAAATATTGCTGGCGTTGGACCGATCTTTGGTCCGATTATGGGCGCGCTATACGGCCCTGCAGCAATGTTATGGATTGTATTAGGCTGTATTTTTGCAGGTGCTGTCCATGATTACTTCTCGGGCATGCTCTCTGTTCGTAACGGTGGCGCTTCAGTACCGACACTCACTGGCCGCTACTTGGGTAACGGTGCAAAACACTTTATGAATATCTTTGCTATCGTACTGTTACTACTTGTTGGAGTGGTATTCGTATCAGCACCGGCAGGAATGATCACTAATCTCATCAATGATCAAACCAGCCTCAATGTCTCAATGACGACCATGGTCGTGATTATTTTTGGTTACTATATTTTAGCGACGATCGTGCCTGTAGATAAAATTATTGGGCGTTTTTATCCTTTCTTTGGCGCGCTACTGATTTTTATGTCTGTCGGCCTTATTACCGCGATTGGTATTTCAGATGAACACCAATTATTAGGTGGTTTTGAAATCAGTCACATGTTCACTAACATGAATCCTAATGACTTACCGTTATGGCCTGCACTGTTTATTACTATTGCTTGTGGCGCGATTTCAGGCTTTCACGCCACTCAATCACCGTTAATGGCACGTTGTATTGAGAATGAGAAAAATGGCCGTTTTATCTTTTATGGTGCCATGATTGGTGAAGGTATCATCGCTCTTATCTGGTGTGCGCTAGCATTATCATTCTTTGGCTCTATTGAAGCCTTATCTGCAGCGGTAGCCAATGGTGGTCCTGGTAATGTAGTTTATAGTTCGTCATTTGGACTATTAGGCGTCTTTGGTGGCATTATTGCGTTCCTTGGGGTGGTCATTCTACCGATTACTTCAGGCGATACCGCTTTCCGTTCAAGCCGTTTAATTTTGGCTGAATATTTCAATATGGATCAAAAGCCATTACGTAATCGCTTATTAATGGCAATGCCACTGTTTGTATTAGGCGCAATTTTAACTCAAGTCGATTTTGCCATTATTTGGCGTTACTTTGGCTTTGCTAACCAAACTACAGCCGTAATGATGTTATGGACAGCATCAGCTTATTTATTGCGTCTTGATAAATTACATTGGGTAGCCACCCTTCCGGCAATGTTTATGACCACGGTTTGTATCTGTTTTATTCTTAATAATGATCAACTCGGATTTGGCTTATCGATGACGGTCTCAACGGTTATCGCCATGATTGCAACCAGCGTTATCACGGTGATGATCATCAAAAAATCACAAGGTAAAGGCGTGATTGATATTGATGCTGATGAAATTGAGCCAACCAGCACCCCCTTATCATCAAAAAGCTGATATTCAGAGCGAATATACAGAATAAGTGCCTCAACAAAACCAGTGCTCGTCACTGGTTTTTTATTAGCTTAATTTATCGCTAATCTCTGATTTACAGCCAAAAAAAAGCCCACCATGAAGGTGGGCTTTTTGATAAACGTCAGACGCTTATTATTTCTTAGTAAGCTTCTCGCGGATACGTGCTGATTTACCAGAACGCTCACGTAGGTAGTACAACTTGGCACGACGTACTGCACCACGACGTTTAACAGTAATGCTGTCAACTACTGGAGAGTGAGTTTGGAACGCACGCTCAACGCCTTCACCGTTCGAGATTTTACGAACAGTAAATGCTGAATGTAGACCACGGTTACGGATTGCGATTACAACGCCTTCAAAAGCCTGTAGACGCTCACGATCACCTTCTTTTACCTTAACTTGAACAACAACAGTGTCACCTGGTGCGAAAGTTGGTAGGTCTGTTTTTAGCTGCTCTTGCTCAAGAGCTTTAATGATGTTACTCATTTGGTATATACCCTAGAATAAACTGATACTAATTTAATTAAATGCTTGCTTTATATTCGCGAATAAATTCCGCGAGCAAGAATTCCTGATCGTCAGTCAGAGCTAGGTTTTCCAGGAGCTCTGGTCTTCTCAGCCATGTACGGCCCAGCGATTGCTTTAATCGCCAGCGACTAATCTCTTTATGATTGCCAGACATTAATACCGCAGGTACTTCTTGTCCGTCCAACAATTCAGGTCTGGTGTAATGAGGACAATCTAACCAACCATTTGCAAAAGAATCTTCTTCTGCTGACGCAAAATCACCCAGTACCCCCGGTACAAACCGAACCACTGCATCAATTAACGTCATAGCTGGCAATTCGCCACCCGTTAACACAAAATCACCGATAGACCATTCTTCGTCTACCTCTTGTTGGATAATGCGCTCATCAACCCCTTCATAGCGACCACAAATAAGAATTAGATTCTCATTTTGAGCCAACTCCTCAACACCAGCTTGATCCAGCTTACGGCCTTGAGGTGAAAGGTAGATTACTTTAGCCGAACCTTTTGCAGACTTTTTAGCAGTATGAATGGCATCGCGCAAAGGCTGCACCATCATTAACATGCCCGGTCCACCACCATACGGTCGATCATCCACCGTACGATGTTTATCATGCGTAAAATCACGAGGATTCCACGTATCAACAGTCAAAAGGCCTTTTTTTACCGCCTGGCCTGTTACCCCAAAATTGGTAATGGAAGAGAACATGTCAGGAAAAAGACTGATTACTCCAACCCACATATGTCCACTCGCTTAATTTACCTAGAGGTTAAAAGTCAGGATCCCAGTCAACTTCGATCCGCTGAGCAGTGCGATCAATCAACTTGATGACCTGCTCATCGAGGAACGGAATTAAACGTTCCTTCTGCCCGAAAGCATCTTTAAGATTCGCCTTCACAACTAACACATCGTTTGAACCTGTTTCCAGGATATCAGTGACTTTACCTAGGTCGTAACCTTCGGTGGTGACAACTGACATACCAAACAACTCACGCCAGTAAAATTCTTCATCTGACAGAGCGGGTAGTTGATCAGCCAAAACTGCTACTTCAGCATTTGTGAAAACTTGAGCATCCTCGCGGATATCCATGCCTTCTAACTTAGCAACAAGACCTTGGCCGTGGCGTTTCCATGATTCAACACGGATTTCTTTCCACTCACCTTTGATTTTAATCATCCAAGGAGTGTAGGAAAAGATACTTTCAGATTGTTCGGTGTAGGAAAAAACTTTGAGCCAACCCTTGATACCGTAGGTGGCACCCAGTTTACCGACAATAATGTGGTCTTGGTCTTTTATACTCATCGTTTTTCTCTGTACCTAATTAGCACTAATTAAGCTGCAGTTTTAGCTGCGTCTTTGATTAGTTTAGCTACACGGTCAGTCGTAGATGCGCCTTGACCTAACCAGTGGTTTACGCGATCTAGATCTAAACGTAAACGCTCTTCTTGACCCTTAGCTAGTGGGTTGAAGAAACCGATTTGCTCGATGTTTGCGCCGTCACGTGGAGCACGTGAGTCAGCAACAACGATTTGATAGAATGGACGCTTCTTAGCGCCGTGACGTGCCAAACGAATGGTTACCATATCGTCCTCTTTGCATTACTGTAAAATAAATGACCTCGCTATAATAACGAGGTCCGTGCCAAAATAAAGCCTCGGAATTTTACCCTTTGGAGCGGCGAATGCAACTGCTTTAGTTACTTTTTCACCGTTTAAGTAGAATAAAAGCTTTAAAACCATTAAAAATCAGACCATTAGCGCCCTGGGAACATACCGCCGCCAGGCATCATGCCTTTCATTTGGCGCATCATATTCTTCATTCCGCCCTTTTGCATCTTTTTCATCATCTTTTGCATCTGGGTAAATTGCTTCAATAGACGATTAACATCTTGTACTTGAGTCCCCGAACCGGCAGCAATACGCTTCTTACGTGAGCCCTTTATAAGCTCTGGTCGAGCACGTTCACCCTTGGTCATTGAGTTAATGATAGCTTCCATTTGAACGAAGATTTTATCATCAACTTTATCTTTCATATCACCGGGTAATTGCGACATCCCTGGCAGCTTATCAAGCATACCCATCATGCCACCCATGTTTTTCATTTGCTGCAGCTGGCTGCGGAAATCTTCAAGATCAAAACCTTTTTTATCTTTAAATTTCTTGGCCAGTTTCTCTGCTTCTTTTTTATCAACGTTACG
The DNA here is from genome assembly GCF_900185615.1 of Photobacterium malacitanum. Classification (GTDB taxonomy): domain Bacteria; phylum Pseudomonadota; class Gammaproteobacteria; order Enterobacterales; family Vibrionaceae; genus Photobacterium; species Photobacterium malacitanum. Next base: position 10,426 of record NZ_FYAK01000018.1, on the reverse strand, counting down.
TTCTAGATCTTCGATCAACGATAAAACGTCGCCCATACCTAAAATACGCGAAGCAACACGATCTGGGTGGAATGGTTCTAGGGCATCGGTTTTTTCACCAATACCTAAAAATTTAATTGGTTTACCAGTAATGTGGCGTACAGATAACGCTGCACCACCACGCGCATCACCATCAACCTTAGTTAAGATAACACCGGTCAGTGGTAAGGCATCATTAAATGCTTTGGCTGTATTTGCCGCATCTTGACCTGTCATGGCATCAACCACGAACAGCGTTTCGACTGGATTTAATGCTTGATGGACGTCTTTAATTTCATCCATCATTTCTTCATCGACATGCAAACGACCTGCAGTATCGACAATCACAACATCATAGAACTTAGTTTTACCGTGTTCTAAGGCTGCTTTTACAATAGTTAATGGTTTTTGTTCAACCGTTGATGGAAAGAAATCCACACCGACATCAGCAGCTAGCGTTTCTAGCTGCTTGATTGCTGCAGGACGGTAAACGTCGGCAGAAACAACCAATACTTTCTTTTTATCACGCTCTTTTAATAGCTTACCTAGCTTACCAACACTGGTCGTTTTACCCGCACCTTGAAGGCCGGCCATTAAGATCACTGCCGGTGGTTGGCAACTTAAATCAAGCGCTTCATTACCTTCACCCATAACAGCTTCAAGCTCAGCTTGAACGATTTTAATAAACTCTTGGCCAGGGGTAAGGCTTTTTGATACTTCAGTACCAACAGCTCGCTCTTTGACGCGCTTAACAAATTCACGAACTACAGGTAACGCAACGTCGGCTTCGAGTAATGCCATCCGAACTTCACGCAAAGTATCCTTTATATTGTCATCCGTAAGACGACCACGGCCGCTGACATTTTTTAGCGTTCGCGATAAACGCTCGGTTAAATTTTCGAACATGTGGTGCTACTCGCTCGTTACGCAACTCAATCAAAAATTGCAAAATTATTAAAATTGCTACAAGTATACCGCAAAAAAGCTTGGTCTTTCATGTAAACCCACAGCTCTTTTTGGGATTACATTGGCGACGAAGGTTTGAGCAGGGTATAATTGCTGCTTCTAAATATTAAAAATAGCTATTCGTTACTAAAGGAGCTATCTGGTTGACTATGGACATGCTAATTGCCATTCCTGCAGTATGCTTTTATATCATTGCATTACTGCTTGTTGTCCCAGGGCTTACCAGCAATAACGGCATTAAAACCCAACCGGTGTTTATCTGTGCCATTATTGCTATTGCCTTACACTTGCTATTACTTAAGGATCTTATCTTTGGCGCATCAGGCCAAAACCTTAGCATCCTTAACGTTGCATCACTGATTAGCGTTATTGTTGCCTGTTTAACTACGTTTGCAATATTAAAAATGCGGATTTGGTTTCTATTACCCGTTGTTTATAGTTTCGCTGCGATTAACTTATTCGCCGCCACTATGCTACCGGGTGCTTTTATTACCCATTTAGAGGCACAACCGCAAGCATTAATCCATATTTCTCTGGCGTTGTTCTCATATTCAACCTTAATGATAGCGACGCTGTACGCGTTACAACTGGCTTGGCTTGATCATAAATTAAAGCGCAAAAAAAGCTTACAGATTAATCCTAACATTCCACCATTAATGATGGTAGAGCGCCAACTTTTCAAGATCATTATTGTTGGTTATGGTTTATTAACTGTCACTTTAATTAGCGGCTACTTTTTTATTGGTGACATTATAGCTCAAGGCAAAACCCATAAAGCGGTCTTATCCTTGCTTGCTTGGATAATTTACAGCGTATTGCTATGGGGTCATTACCGTCAAGGATGGCGTGGGCGTAAAGTGGTTTGGTTTAGCTTAGCCGGTGCATTTTTACTGACATTAGCCTATTTCGGTAGCCGTTTTGTCAAAGAAATTATCATTGGTAGCTAGTTAAGCTGCAACGACGAATTTTATTGCTACACTTGTTTTTATAATTACTACTGTTTTATACATTATTGTTAGTTATTCAATAACTAACAATACTTGCTTAATCTGTTAAGGACTGCCCCTTTGGACCAAATTTCCACAGGCTTATTATTTGCTTTACTCGCTCTTATGGTCATCATTTCAGCTTACTTCTCAAGCTCTGAAACCGGAATGATGACCCTCAATCGCTATAAGTTACGCCACCTTGCCAGCCAAGGCCATAAAGGGGCGCAACGGGTTGAGAAACTGCTTTCACGCACCGATCGTTTATTAGGCTTAATTCTGATCGGTAATAACTTAGTTAATATTGTAGCATCTGCAATTGCGACCATCATTGGTATGCGTCTCTATGGTGATGCGGGTGTGGCTATTGCAACCGCAGTATTAACGATTGTTATTTTAGTGTTTGCAGAAGTAACACCAAAAACCGTTGCCGCTCTGCATCCAGAAAAAATTTCTTACGCTAGCAGCGTATTACTGAATATTTTAATGAAATTACTCTATCCATTAGTGTGGTTTGTTAATGGTATAACAAATGGCTTCTTGTTTATTCTTGGAGTAAAAAAAGACACTGACAGCGCCTCAAATATTAACTCAGAAGAATTACGTACTATTGTTAATGAAGCAGGCTCACTGATCCCTCGTCGTCACCAAGATATGCTGCTCTCAATTCTTGATTTAGAAAATGTCACCGTTGAAGATCTTATGATTCCACGTAATGAAATTGCGGCTATCAATGTTAATGATGATTGGAAATCAATTGTGCGTCAGTTAAGTCACTCAGCGCATGGACGAATTGTGCTATATCGCGACAGCATTGATGAAGTGGTTGGTATGCTACGTGTACGCGAAGCTTACCGTTTAATGATGGATAAAAATGACTTTAGTAAAGAAAATTTACTTCGAGCTGCTGATGAAGTTTATTTCATTCCAGAAGGCACGCCATTAAATATTCAACTATTAAAATTTCAACGCAATAAAGAGCGTATTGGCTTAATTGTGGATGAGTACGGCGATATTCAAGGTTTGATCACTGTTGAAGATATTCTAGAAGAGATCGTGGGTGAATTTACCACTTCTATTGCGCCAACACTGGCAGAAGAAATTACTCAACAAAAAGACGGTAGCTTATTGATTGAAGGTAGTGCCAATATTCGTGATTTAAATAAGAGCTTGAATTGGCAGCTTCCCACTGATGGCCCACGCACATTAAACGGTTTTATTCTTGAGCACTTAGAATATATTCCAGAAGAAAAAGTTAAAGTCGATATTGATGGCCACAACATGGAAATCATTGATGTTGCAGATAATATGATCAAGTTGGTCAAAGTGTTACCCACTCACAGTGCCACTCAAGTTGATGCTGAAACTGACACCGAGCAAGCGCCTCAATCGTCAAGCACCCATTAACCAAAGATCTGCCTCAATAAAAAAAGCCACTCAGTGATTTTTACACTGAGTGGCTTTTTTTACACTTAAAGCAACGGCTTATTTAACCTGTAATTGCTGTAATATCGTATCAGGCAGCGCCAGAGCATCATTTTTATTAACCTCAATACCTGCAGCAATAATCGCTGAGGCAATCGCTTTGGCTTCATCAAGTGAGTGCATATTATAAGTGCCACATTGATATTCATTAAGTTCGGGGATCTGCGCTTGAGTTTCAACCGCTAATACATCTGTCATTGCCGCTAACCAAGCGCTGGCAACCTGTTGTTCTGTCGGTGAACCAATTAAACTCATATAGAAACCAGTACGGCAGCCCATTGGTGAAATATCAATAATTTCGACCGTGTCAGAGTTTAAATGCTGGCGCATAAACCCAGCATACAAATGTTCTAAAGTATGAATACCACGCTCGCTGAGAATTTCAGCATTAGGGCGACAAAAGCGCAAATCAAACACGGTAATTGTGTCACCACTAGGGGTTTGCATGGTCTTTGCGATCCTGACTGCTGGTGCATGCATTTTGGTGTGATCGACAGTAAAGCTATCAAGTAATGGCATTGCTTACTTCTCCTTGTCTAAATAAAAATAACACCTAGCACTTCCGTTCTATAGTGCTACTTAAAACTAACCTACCACCAACTGTTATTGGCATCGAGCTCTTTTCGGCATTGCTTTAACTGCCAGCCGTAATTTTTCGATTGCTGCTCAACCTTACGTGCTACTTTCATCAGCCACGGTTTACGACGATAGGTACCGCGCTTATAACCACCACGTCCATCGTGATAGGCTAGATATTGAGCATAGGCATTCCATTTAGAAATACCTAATTGACGCTGGGTTTCATGGGTATACCAACCAATAAACTGCATCGCATCGCCAAAGTCACTGCGTGAGCCACCATGGCCGGTATGCTTTTGAAAGTCAGACCATGCTGGATCTTGCGCCTGTGCATAACCATAAGCACTACTTACTCGTCCCCATGGAATAAAGCCCAACATATAATCTTTCGGTGGTAGCGCATCGTGACGAAAACTACTCTCTTGCTTCATAATCGCCATCGCAACATTTATCGGCGTGCCCCATTTTTGCTGCATAGCAACTGCATCTTCATACCAATCTGGGTATTGCCTAAATATGCTGCATAAATTTGATTGATTGCTTGGTGGCGGTGTTGCACAACCACTGACAATCACAGTTACAACAGTCAGCATCAACAACCGTACACGTAATCGCATTATTGTTCCTGTCTTATAACAATGAATATAGATCAAAAAAAAAGCTGACACTTAACAGCGCCAGCTTCATACCATAACTTATTAGCTGAGGGTTGGAATCTCCACATCAACATCAGCAAAATAGTCAGCGAGAAAATCATCAAATGATAATGTATCACTTTGTTCTATTTGACGTTGCTTGATCACTGAGGCTGCTACTTCTTGCTCAAACGTTGCTTGATCATAAAAACGGAAATCTTGCTGAGCCAATTGTTTTGCATGCTCAGTCGCATAATGATCACCCACAGCGCCAATTCCTTGGTAGGCTTTAATTTGTTCAAGCAATTTAGCTGAAAACGTCAACTGTGGATCGTTGATCCAGCTTAGTAAACGCTGGCAGGTTTGCTGATATTTACTGTCGCCATGAAGCTTATCCATGGTGATGGCAACCTGCTCAAGCTCTGCAAACACACGTTGACCCCATGTTTTTAGCAGTAACTCTTCACCATCACAGCCAATTTTTAGCTCCAACTGTGGATTACGGCCATCAACAACCACTTTATTCCAATTATCACGCCAACACGCTAATTCACAATCAGTCATCTCAGGTGATGGCGTTAATACCGCCCAAGTTAAGAACAAATCAAGAAAACGTACTTGGTCTTCATCGATACCAATAGGGCTAAATGGATTAACGTCTAATGAGCGCACCTCAATATATTCTACTCCTGCACGTTTTAATGCTTCTGATGGTTTTTCACCACTTTTAGCAACACGTTTAGGTCTTATTGGTGCATAAAGTTCGTTTTCAATCTGTAACACATTACTATTAAGCTGTTGACGTTTACCATCAACAATCACACCTAATTTCGCAAACTCTGCTGATGGAGTATGAATTGCGCTATTTAGCCCAGTAAGGTATTGCTCAATATTATTGAACCCAATTTTTAGCGAGCTTTGCGCATTATTGGTATAACCTAAATCACTCAATCGCAGTGCTGTTGCATTCTCTAAAAAGTAAGTTCCTTTACCTACTTTTTCAAAAGAATCTTTCAAGGCTTCGTTTTGAATAAATGACCCACATAATGCTGGAGATGAACCAAACAAATATGGAATTAGCCATCCGAAACGGTAATAGTTTCGAATTAATGCGAAATAGGCGTCAGATACTGAATCTTGGCGCTGTAACTCCGTTTGCTCACCAAACAAGCCATTCCAAAATGCATCTGGAAATGAAAAGTTAAAGTGTACGCCAGAAATAATCTGCATCACGCTACCGTAACGACGCTTTAGTCCTTCACGATACAAGGTTTTCATACGACCAGTATTAGAGCTACCATATTGTGCTAACTCAATATCGTTCTGATCACCAACAAAACATGGCATAGACATCGGCCATAAGCGCTCGCCAGCCATATGGCTTAAAGAAAACTTATGGATATCGTCTAATTGTGCAAGTAGATCATCAACATCACGTGAAACTGGGGTAATAAACTCTAACAATGATTCAGCAAAGTCAGTAGTGATCCACTTGTTGGTTAGCGCTGAACCTAAAGCACTTGGATGTGGTAATGAAGATACTTTTAAATCTTCTGTTATGCGCAAAGACTCACGCTCAAGACCGCGCCCTAACAGTGTTAAGGCTTCTGGGTTATTAGCAACCTGTTGCAACCTTTCGGAAAAAGTCATGAAGGCCATACTCATTTTTATCCAATTGAAGAAAACAGGGTAATCATTATTAACCACGATTACCATGCTTTATAGTATTAATAATTGTGAAACATAGTTACTACACAGTAACAGCCATTACTTAATAAAAGCTGTTACTGTGATAAGTATTTACTGATTCTTTACTGATTCAGTACTAATTGATGAACAGGTAACCCCAAGGTTTTTAATTGCGGTAATAATGTCTTTGCATCACCGACAATAATGATTTGATAATCTTGTGGGTTAAACCACTTCTGCGCCAAATTATCCATTTCTGCTTTGGTTATTGTCGCCACAATATGATTGCGTTGAGCCACAAAATTAGGCGCTAAGTTATAGCTTAAAATAGTACCGAGTAACGCCGCTTTTTTAGATGGCGTTTCATAGCTTAACGCATCTTGCTGACCGACGGCTAACCGCATAAATTTCACTTCTTTAGCCGTTAATCCACTCTTGCTAATGCGCTTTAATTCAGCCATAAATTCTTTTATCGCAGCTAAAGTAGCATTAGCGCGTACCTGCGCATAGAAACTTGCCATGCCAATTTCACGGCCTCCGGTTAAATAACCGCCCGCACCATAGGTATAGCCTTTATCTTCACGTAAGTTTAAATTTAAACGACTATTAAAATTACCCGCTAAATTAAAGTTCGCAAGTTGCGTTTTAAATAATTCTCCTGTTGCGTCATAGGCCATCCCTTGACGTACTAAGCGCACCACTGTTTGCGGCGCATGAGGCTTATTGACTAACCAGATAGCTTGTTGTGATAACGTCGGCAATGTCGGTGTAATTAATGCTGGTTTAGGCGCTCCCTGCCAAGCAGCTAATGGCGCGAGATCCGTGTGTAAGTTAACTTGTTTAATATCACCTACCACCACAATATCTGCACCATTTGGAGTGTAATAACGCTGATAAAATCGCTTAACATCTTGCAATGTAATCGCGCTAATAGACGCCTGAGTACCTTCTGCTGGACGACTAAATACAGTGCCTTTAAACAACACATCACGGGTCGCTTGATTGGCTAACCATTCTGCACTTTGATGTTCATAAACAATGCCTTCTAACATTTGTTTTTTCAAACGCTTGAAATCAGACTCTGTAAATTTAGGCTGTAATAATCGCTGCTCAAATAATGCTAATGTTTGTGGTAAATTTTTGGTCAGCGTCGTTAATGAGATGGTCGAGTTATACAGTCCTGCATTGACGGTAATATGACTCCCCAAAGTATCTAACTTAGATGCCATCTGCTCTGCAGTTAATTTAGCAGTACCTTCATTCATCATCGCAGCAGTAAGTTGTGCTAATCCCGCTTTGCCTTCAGGCTCAACTCGACGCCCAGCTGGTACACTTAACTGCAAAGTAATGGTTGGTGTTTCTTTGTATTCTGTACCAATCACTTTAATACCATTAGCTAACGTAAATTCATATAAGCTTGGCATTAACGCTTTCACAGGTGTTGACGCTTTTGGCATTACACTACGATCAAAGTTATCAGTAATATTACGATAAGCTAAATCTTTTTCAGCAATTTTGTGGTGAGCTGGTAAATGACGCGGCGCGGGCGTAAAGTTTGGCTGTGCAGCTTCTAACTTTAACTCCCCTTTGGGTACCACACTTAAACTCACACTTGGCTGTTGATATAAATATTTATTGTAAGCGGCCATCACACTATTGGTCGTGACACGATTAACGTTAGCTAGCTCAGTAGGTAAATAATTAGGATCACCAAAAAAGGTCTGATAAGCCGCAAGCTGTGAAACTTTACCTGCTACGCTTTGCAAACCATAAATCGCACTTGCTGCAGCTGACCCTTTGATCTCATCTAATTGCTGCTGATTAATACCTTGGGTTTTAATACCATTAACCACCGCCATCACTTTAGTGCGCAGCTGCTTTAAATTGCCCTGATTGCCACTAGGTGCCATCGCATAGACATACATAGTACAAGCTAATTCAGCACAATCTTGAAACGCCCCAGCATCGACAGCTGCGCCAGTTTTGACCAACTTTTGATACAATAAGCTATTAGTACCGCTGCCAAGAATATGCCCAAGCATATCCAATGATGATTGATCTTTTGCCCCCAGATAAGCCGTTGGCCAAGCCATCATTAGCATTGGTTGCTGAATATTATCTTGTAGAGTAATAAAGCGATTATGGCTGATTTTAGCTGGCTGCTTAGGGGCATTTTTCACTTCAGGACCACGTGGAATCGTTCCGAAGTATTTATTGATCCATGCCAGTGTCTCGGCTTTATTGATATCACCGCCAATGGTTAACGTCGCATTATTAGGCCCATACCAACGCAGGAAAAAGGCTTTAAGATCGTTAACATCAACGCGATCAAGATCTTCAACATAACCAATAGTTTGCCATGAATATGGGTGGCTACGTGGGTACAGCGCTTCAGCCATCTTCTCATAAATCATACCATAAGGACGATTTTCAAAATTTTGCGCACGCTCATTTTTAACCGTTGAACGCTGAATTTCAAATTTACGCTGTGATACAGCATCCAATAAGAACCCCATTCGATCAGCTTCTAACCACAATACTTTTTGAAGTTGATTAGCTGGGACCGTTTCATAATAATTGGTGCGATCGCGGTTAGTACTGCCATTTAAATTACCGCCCGCTTCTGTGATCAATTTGAAATGCTGCTGATCACCTACATGCTTTGAGCCTTGAAACATCATATGTTCAAAGAAATGGGCAAAGCCAGATTTTCCCTGCTGCTCGCGTGCTGAACCAACATGATAAGTGACATCAACATTCACTAACGGATCAGAATCATCCGGCGACAAAATAACCGTTAATCCATTAGCTAATTGATATTTACTGTAAGGTATTACCGCTTTACCAGGCACCGCTTTTACCTGCTCGATAAACTTAACCCCTTGCGGTAAGTTATCATTTACAGAGCTATGTTCACTCCATTGACTACAACCCGCTAATGATAGCAATGCAGCACTTAAGACCCACTTTTGCACGTTAATACATTCCTTACACTGATAATCCAGGAAATAGCCCTAGCACAATCACAGCTAGAGCAATATAGCGTATCATTTTCCCAATAAAAATAGTGACCGCACACCACCAAAAACGCATGCGTAACCACCCAGCCGCTAAGCATAATGGATCACCAATAATTGGCATCCAGCTTAATAATAAGCTCCAGTAACCGTATTTCTTTAGCCATAATAATGCTTTATTGCTGTGCTTATTATCTGCCGTTTTATTTGGCAACAATAAACCAAGCCAGTAATTAGTCAGCCCACCAAGGGTATTACCGATTGTCACCACCGCGACAATTTGCCAAACCGGGTTATCCCCCATTTTTAAAGCGGCAATTAAATTAGCTTCTGAACCACCGGGTAATAATGTCGCGCTTAAAAAACCAGTCGCAAACAGTACCCATAATCCAAGATCACCATTGATTAATTCTGTCATCAAGCTGTTATCTCATAAGTTGATGCTTTAAATACATAATGCAGCTCGAAACCTTAGCTACAACAGTACAAATTATTTGGTTTTGATAATAATACGATGCCTATTAATAGTCTGTTATTTAATCATTAATTAGCACCGATAATAGTGGCGCAAGGCAGTTAACTACAGCTTAGTGATGCGATAAACAGCAGGATGATGATCAAACAACGCAGAAATAGTATCGAGACTAAAATGAGGGTATAAAAAAAGCCCAGCCTAAGCTGAGCTTTTAAATAATGGTGCGCGCGGGAGGATTCGAACCTCCGACCGCCTGGTTCGTAGCCAGGTACTCTATCCAGCTGAGCTACGCGCGCACTAAATCGGTGTAACAGCAACAAGCATGAGGCTTATCACTTTAAATAATGGTGCGCGCGGGAGGATTCGAACCTCCGACCGCCTGGTTCGTAGCCAGGTACTCTATCCAGCTGAGCTACGCGCGCACTAAATCGGTGTAACAGCAACAAGCATGAGGCTCATCACTTTAAATAATGGTGCGCGCGGGAGGATTCGAACCTCCGACCGCCTGGTTCGTAGCCAGGTACTCTATCCAGCTGAGCTACGCGCGCACTAAATCGGTGTAACAGTAACAAGCAT
>NZ_FYAK01000020.1 GCF_900185615.1 Photobacterium malacitanum | reverse complement strand
TGCCTGGTGATAACATCTCTATGACTGTTACTCTAATCGCACCTATCGCGATGGACGAAGGTCTACGTTTTGCTATCCGTGAAGGTGGCCGTACAGTTGGTGCTGGTGTTGTTGCAACTATCGTTGCTTAATAACATTTAGTACTTACGTACAAAAAAGGGAGCTTAGGCTCCCTTTTTTTATATGAATAACTACATGGATAACGCCTTAAGCGGGTAGGGCAAGCAAATCATTACAATTGTAGATGTTTAAGCTATTGATAATAAAGAGTAACAATTTGAATGTTGCTTATTTATCGATCAAGGCTTGATTTCAAAAGTGTGATCTGTATAATGCTCGACACTGCCTGAGACGAAGTCTTGTAAGTGCTGTTGTGAACCAATAAGCGTTGAGGAGAAACTTACTACTGGCTTGCCAAGTATGTTTCATAATGTACACTCTGACTTATGTTCGCAGTCATTAAATTGGCTGACAATGCATCCGATAGGGATGCTACGTTCACATAAATCAATCGACATTCCTTCGTCTTTACGAACGTGAGTGGCGATATTGTTTGTGTAATTTTTATTTGGAGCTCTGTCTAATGCAGAACCAACGTATTCGTATCCGCCTAAAGGCGTTCGATCACCGTTTGATCGACCAGTCTACTGCGGAAATCGTTGAAACAGCTAAACGTACTGGCGCACAGGTTAAGGGTCCAATCCCTCTACCAACTCGCAAAGAACGTTTCACTGTTCTTATTTCTCCACACGTTAATAAGGACGCACGTGACCAGTACGAAATTCGTACACACAAGCGCCTTATCGACATCGTTGAGCCTACAGATAAAACTGTTGATGCTCTGATGCGTCTAGATCTAGCAGCTGGCGTTGACGTTCAGATCAGCCTAGGTTAAGGGGAGATAAGAGAATGATTGGTCTAATCGGTCGTAAAGTGGGCATGACCCGCATCTTTACCGAAGATGGCATTTCTATTCCAGTTACTGTTGTTGAAGTTGAAAACAACCGCGTTACTCAGGTTAAATCTGTAGAAACTGACGGTTACAACGCTATTCAAGTAACAGCTGGAACTAAGAAAGCTAGCCGCGTATCTAAGCCAGAAGCTGGTCACTTTGCGAAAGCAGGTGTAGAAGCTGGCCGCGGTCTTTGGGAATTCCGTCTAGAAAATAATGAAGAATTCGCAGTTGGCGCTGAGCTAAGTGTTGAAATCTTTAACGAAATTAAAAAAGTAGACGTTACTGGTACATCTAAAGGTAAGGGCTTCCAAGGTGCTATTAAGCGCTGGAACTTCCGTACTCAAGATATGACCCATGGTAACTCCTTGTCTCACCGCGCTCCGGGTTCAATTGGCCAATGTCAAACTCCAGGTCGTGTATTTAAAGGCAAGAAAATGGCTGGTCACATGGGTGCTGAGCGTGTAACGACTCAAAACCTAGAGATCGTACGTGTTGACGCTGAGCGCAATCTGCTTCTTATTAAAGGTGCAGTCCCTGGTGCTACAGGCGGTAACGTGATCGTTAAACCAGCTGTTAAAGCGTAACGTCGAGGAGTTAGTAATGGAATTGGTAGTCAAAGGCGCTAACGCGCTAACTGTCTCCGAAACTACTTTTGGGCGTGATTTCAATGAAGCGCTTGTACACCAAGTAGTTGTTGCGTTTGCAGCAGGTGCTCGTCAGGGTACACGTGCTCAGAAGACTCGTTCAGACGTTTCTGGTGGTGGCGCTAAGCCATGGCGCCAGAAGGGTACTGGTCGCGCTCGTGCAGGTACAATCCGCAGTCCGCTATGGCGTTCTGGTGGTGTTACTTTCGCTGCTCGTCCTCAGGATCACAGCCAAAAAGTAAACAAGAAAATGTACCGCGGTGCTATGAAGAGCATTCTTTCTGAGTTAGTTCGTCAAGAGCGTTTAATCGTTGTTGAAAACTTCACTCTAGAAGCACCAAAGACAAAAGCACTAGTTGCTAAGCTTAAAGAGCTTGAGCTAACTGATGCACTAATCGTAACTGGCGAACTAGATGAGAATCTATTCCTTGCAGCACGTAACCTATACAAAGTAGACGTACGTGATGCAGCGGCAATCGATCCAGTTAGCTTGATCGCTTTCGATAAAATTGTAATGACTGCAGCTGCAGTTAAAGCGATTGAGGAGATGCTAGCATGATCACTGAAGAGCGTATTTTAAAAGTTCTACGTGCTCCGCACATCTCTGAAAAAGCATCAATGGCTGCTGAAAACGCGAATACTATCGTGTTTAAAGTTGCTATGACTGCGACAAAGAGAGAGATCAAAGCAGCAGTTGAAAAACTGTTTGAGGTTGAAGTTAAGTCTGTAAATACTCTTATCACTAAGGGTAAGACCAAACGTCAAGGTATGCGCCAAGGCCGTCGTTCAGACGTGAAGAAAGCGTATGTTATCTTGAAAGAAGGTCAAGACATCGACTTCGCTGGTAGTGCAGAGTAAGGCTAGGAGCAAAGAAGAATGGCTATTGTAAAATGTAAGCCGACTTCCCCAGGTCGTCGCCACGTAGTAAAAGTGGTTAACTCTGACCTGCATAAGGGTAAGCCGTACGCACCACTACTAGAGAAAAACTCTAAGTCAGGTGGTCGTAACAATAACGGTCGTATCACAGTACGTCATATCGGTGGTGGTAACAAACAACACTACCGTCTAATTGACTTTAAACGTACTAAAGATGGCATCCCAGCGAAAGTTGAGCGTCTAGAATACGATCCAAACCGTAGCGCAAACATTGCTCTAGTTCTGTACGCAGACGGTGAGCGCCGCTACATTATCGCACCTAAAGGTATCCAAGCTGGTGATATGATCCAGTCTGGCGAAGATGCTGCTATCAAAGTTGGTAACACTTTACCAATGCGCAACATCCCAGTAGGTTCAACAGTACACTGTGTTGAACTTAAGCCTGGTAAAGGTGCACAGCTGGCTCGTTCAGCTGGTGCATACGCTCAGATCATTGCACGTGCAGGCACTTATGTGACTCTACGTCTACGTTCTGGTGAAATGCGTAAAGTTCTTGCTGACGGTCGTGCGACTCTAGGTGAAGTTGGTAACGCAGAACACATGCTACGTGAGCTAGGTAAAGCTGGTGCTTCACGCTGGCGCGGTGTTCGTCCAACTGTACGTGGTGTTGTAATGAACCCAGTGGATCACCCACACGGTGGTGGTGAAGGTCGTACATCAGGCGGTCGTCATCCAGTAACACCTTGGGGCGTTCCAACTAAGGGTTATAAGACTCGTAGCAACAAGCGCACCGACAAGTACATCGTACGTCGTCGTAATAAGTAATTATAAAGAGGATACGCCATGCCACGTTCTCTCAAGAAAGGTCCATTCATTGACCTACACTTGCTGAAGAAGGTAGAGAAAGCGTTGGAAAGCGGAGACAAAAAGCCTGTTAAGACTTGGTCCCGTCGCTCAATGATCATCCCTCAGATGATCGGTTTGACCATCGCTGTCCATAATGGTCGTCAGCACGTTCCTGTTTTCGTTTCTGAAGAAATGATCGGTCACAAGCTAGGCGAATTTGCACCAACACGTACTTACCGCGGTCATGCTGCGGATAAGAAAGCTAAAAAGCGCTAAGGAGTAGGTAATGGAAGCTATCGCTAAACATCGCTTTGCTCGCATCTCGCCGCAAAAAGCTCGTTTGGTTGCAGATCAACTGCGCGGTAAGCCAGTTGCTCAAGCTCTAGAAATTCTTAACTTCAGCAACAAAAAAGCTGCTGATTTAATCAAGAAAGTTCTAGAGTCAGCTATCGCTAACGCAGAACACAACGAAGGCGCAGACATTGATGATCTTAATGTTGCTAAAATCTTCGTTGACGAAGGTCCTACCATGAAGCGTATTATGCCTCGTGCTAAAGGCCGTGCCGATCGCATCTTGAAGCGTTCTAGCCACATCACTGTTGTTGTAGCAGACCGCTAAGAGACTAGGAGAGAAAGCAATGGGTCAGAAAGTACATCCTAATGGTATTCGTTTAGGCATCTGTAAGCCTTGGAATACCACTTGGTTTGCTAACAGCCAAGAATTCGCTGACAACCTAGACGGCGATTTCAAGGTACGCCAGTTCCTTACTAAGGAACTAGCAAAAGCATCTCTATCACGCATCGTTATCGAGCGTCCTGCTAAGAGCATCCGTGTGACTATTCACACTGCTCGTCCAGGCGTAGTAATCGGTAAGAAAGGTGAAGACGTAGAGAAACTACGTGCAGCAGTTGCGAAGATCGCGGGCGTTCCAGCTCAGATCAACATCGCTGAAGTACGTAAACCAGAACTAGATGGTCAACTAGTAGCAGACAGCATTTCGTCTCAACTAGAGCGTCGTGTTATGTTCCGTCGCGCGATGAAGCGTGCAGTTCAAAACGCTATGCGTCTTGGCGCTAAGGGTATCAAAGTTGAAGTAAGCGGCCGTCTAGGCGGTGCTGAAATCGCACGTACTGAGTGGTACCGTGAAGGCCGTGTGCCTCTACACACTCTTCGTGCTGACATTGATTACGCAACTTCTTCGGCTCACACCCAATACGGTGTTATCGGCGTTAAAGTTTGGATCTTCAAAGGTGAAGTTCTAGGCGGCATGCCGGTTGAAGAGCCAAAGGCTGACAAGCCTAAGAAGCAGCGCAAAAGCCGTAAATAAGGAGTTTATTGATGCTGCAACCTAAACGCACTAAATTCCGCAAGGCCTTTAAAGGTCGTAACCGCGGTTTAGCGAACGGTACTGATGTAAGCTTTGGTCAATTTGGTCTTAAAGCTGTTGGTCGTGGTCGACTAACTGCTCGTCAGATCGAAGCTGCACGTCGTGCTATGACTCGTCATGTAAAACGTCAGGGCCAAATCTGGATTCGTGTATTCCCAGACAAACCAATCACATCTAAGCCTCTTGAAGTTCGTCAAGGTAAAGGTAAGGGTAGTGTGGAGTACTGGGTTGCACAAATTCAACCAGGTAAAGTTCTATACGAAATGGGTGGTGTTCCTGAAGCACTAGCTCGTGAAGCATTTAATCTTGCTGCACGTAAGCTACCAATCAAGACAACATTCGTAATTAAGGCGGTGATGTGATGAATGCACTAGATCTACGCGCTAAAAGCGTTGAAGAGCTTAATGCAGAGCTTGTGAATTTGCTACGTGAACAGTTTAACTTGCGCATGCAAGCTGCGACTGGTCAACTACAGCAGACTCATAATCTTAAAACTGTACGTCGTGATATCGCACGTGTTAAAACTGTACTGACTGAGAAGGCTGGCGCATAATGAGCGATCAAATCCGTACTCAGCTTGGTCGTGTAGTTAGCAACAAAGGCGATAAGTCTCTTGTTGTTGCTATCGAGCGTAAAGTGAAGCACCCGATCTACGGTAAGTACATCACACGCACGACTAAGCTTCATGCACACGACGAAAACAACGAATGTGGCCTAGGCGACATGGTTGAAGTTCGTGAGTGCCGTCCAATGTCAAAGACTAAGTCTTGGACACTGGTACGCGTAGTTGAAAAAGCACGTATCTAATTACTGACTTTTCAGCTATTTAAGTAAGCGGCCCTGAAAAACTTAGGGCCGTTCATTTTTTTATCTACCCATCGGTCGAAAATGGTGTTATTATTCGCCGCCTTTGAAGAAAAGGCATATCGACTCGATTTGGGTCTAGATGTTTTAAATTAGCGGAGCACTAACATGATCCAAATGCAAAGTATGCTTGATGCTGCGGATAACTCCGGCGCACGTAGCGTAATGTGTATTAAGGTTCTGGGTGGTTCTCACCGTCGCTATGCACATATCGGTGACATCATCAAGATTACTGTAAAGGAAGCAATTCCACGCGGTAAAGTTAAGAAAGGTGATGTCCTGAAAGCGGTGGTTGTACGCACCCGTAAAGGCGTTCGTCGTCAAGATGGCTCTGTCATTCGCTTTGACCGTAATGCTTGCGTATTGTTGAACGACACTACTGAGCAACCTATCGGTACCCGTATCTTTGGCCCTGTGACTCGTGAACTTCGTAATACGAAATTCATGAAGATTGTATCACTAGCGCCAGAAGTACTTTAAGGAGCGACTATAATGGCAGCTAAAATCCGTCGTAACGACGAAGTTATCATTCTTGCTGGTAAAGACAAAGGCAAGACTGGTAAGGTAACTAAGGTTCTAGCAACCGGTAAAGTTATCGTTGAAGGTATTAACATGGTTAAGAAACACCAGAAGCCGGTTCCGGCAATGGGTGTTCAAGGCGGTATTGTTGAGCAGGAAGCTGCGATCGATGCGTCTAATGTTGCTATCGTTAACGGTCAAGGTAAAGCGGACCGTGTAGGCTTCCGATTTGAAGACGACAAAAAAGTTCGTTTCTTTAAATCGACTGGCGAAACTATCAAGTAAGTTTGGAGTAGTACTATGGCGAAACTGCATGATTACTACAAAGAGACTGTTGTAAAAGACCTTGCTGGCAAGTTCGAATACAAGAGTATCATGCAAGTCCCAAGGATCGAAAAGATCACACTTAACATGGGTGTGGGCGAAGCTATCAACGACAAGAAGCTGCTAGAAAACGCTGCTGCTGACATGACTGCAATTGCAGGTCAGAAGCCGCTAATCACAGTAGCACGTAAGTCAGTTGCAGGCTTTAAGATCCGTGAGGGCTACCCTATTGGCTGTAAAGTAACCTTACGTGGCGAGCGTATGTGGGACTTTTTCGAGCGTCTAATTTCAATTGCTGTACCTCGTATTC
Organism: Photobacterium malacitanum; assembly: GCF_900185615.1. Lineage (GTDB taxonomy): Bacteria > Pseudomonadota > Gammaproteobacteria > Enterobacterales > Vibrionaceae > Photobacterium > Photobacterium malacitanum. The sequence goes on along the minus strand of NZ_FYAK01000020.1, from coordinate 8,350 downwards.
GAGATTTCCGTGGTTTAAACCCGAAATCATTCGATGGTCGTGGTAACTACAGCATGGGCGTTCGTGAGCAGATCATCTTCCCAGAAATCGATTTCGATAAAGTAGATCGTGTACGTGGTTTAGACATCACAATCACAACTTCTGCTAAATCTGATGAAGAAGCTCTAGCTCTACTGTCTGCTTTTAACTTCCCATTCCGTAAGTAAAAGTAAGGGTTACTAATGGCTAAAGAATCAATGAAGGCACGTGAAGCTAAACGTGCCAAGCTAGTAGCTAAGTTCGCTGAAAAGCGTGCTGCGCTAAAAGCTCTAATTAGCGACGTGAATGCGTCTGAAGAAGATCGCTGGAATGCAGTGCTTAAGCTTCAGTCACTACCACGTGATTCTGCGAAGTCTCGTCAGCGTAATCGCTGTAACCAGACTGGACGTCCACACGGCTACCTACGTAAGTTCGGTCTTAGCCGTATCAAGGTTCGTGAAGCTTGCATGAAAGGCGAGATTCCGGGTCTACGTAAAGCAAGCTGGTAATACCAGTAAGCAATTCAGAATCACGGAGTATTAACTTATGAGCATGCAAGATCCGATTTCGGATATGCTGACCCGTCTTCGTAACGGTCAGGCAGCGAAAAAAGTTGCTGTTAAAATGCCATCTTCTAAGCTTAAAGTTGCAATTGCAGCATTATTACAAGAAGAAGGTTTCGTGGCTGACTACACTGTAACAGGTGATGTTAAGCCAGAGCTAGAAGTTACTCTTAAGTACTTCGAAGCTAACCCAGTTATTGAGCAAATCCAACGTGTATCACGTCCTGGTCTACGCATCTACAAGAAAAAAGGTGCGCTACCATCAGTGATGGGTGGCCTTGGTATTGCTATCGTTTCCACTTCCAAGGGTCTTATGACCGACCGTGCTGCACGCAAAGCGGGTCTTGGCGGTGAGATTATCTGCTACGTAGCATAATAGGAGTAGAACATGTCTCGTGTTGCAAAAGCACCAGTAGTTTTCCCTGCCGGCGTAGAAGTTAAGCTTAACGGTCAGGAAATTACTGTTAAAGGTTCTAAAGGCGAACTAGTTCGCATGATGAACCCAGCAGTAGTTCTAACTTTGGAAGAGAACAAAGTTACTTTCGGTCCTCGTGAAGGGTTCGATAAAGCTTGGGCACAAGCAGGTACTGCTCGTGCACTAGTTAACAACATGGTTGTTGGTGTTACTGAAGGCTTCACTAAGAAGCTGACTCTTAAGGGTGTAGGTTACCGTGCTGCTATCAAAGGCAACTCTGTAGGCTTAACTCTAGGTTTCTCTCATCCAGTTGAGCACGAACTTCCAGCAGGTATCAAAGCTGAATGTCCATCACAAACTGAAATCGTACTTACAGGTACTGATAAGCAGTTAGTTGGTCAGGTAGCTGCTGATATTCGCGCTTACCGTAGCCCTGAGCCTTACAAAGGTAAAGGTGTTCGTTACGCCGACGAAGTTGTGCGTACTAAAGAAGCTAAGAAGAAGTAAGGTAACACTATGGATAAGAAAGCATCTCGTATCCGTCGTGCGACCCGAGCACGTCGTAAGATTGCTGAACTGGGCGCAACTCGCCTAGTTGTACACCGTACTCCACGTCACGTGTACGCTCAGGTAATCGCACCGAACGGCTCTGAGGTTATCGCAGCCGCTTCTACTTTAGAAAAAGCGATCCGTGAGCAAGTTAAGAGTACCGGAAACAAAGACGCTGCTGCAGTTGTAGGTAAAGCTATTGCTGAGCGCGCGATTGAAAAAGGCATCTCTAACGTTGCATTCGATCGTTCTGGTTTCCAATACCACGGCCGTATCGCTACACTAGCAGAAGCTGCTCGTGAAGCTGGTCTGAAATTCTAAGGTAGGCGGAAGATGGCTAACGAAAAGACACAATCAGATTTGAATGAAAAACTGATCGCTGTTAACCGTGTTTCAAAAACGGTTAAAGGTGGTCGTATTTTCAGCTTTACTGCACTAACAGTAGTTGGTGACGGTAACGGTCGCATCGGTTTTGGTTACGGTAAAGCACGTGAAGTGCCTGCTGCAATCCAGAAAGCGATGGAAAAAGCACGTCGTAACATGGTTACGATCGCAATCAACGAAGGTACTCTTCACCACGCTGTTAAAGGCCGTCACACTGGTTCTCAAGTGTACATGCAGCCTGCATCAGAAGGTACTGGTATCATCGCCGGTGGCGCAATGCGTGCAGTGCTAGAAGTTGCGGGTATCCGTAACGTACTAGCAAAAACATACGGTTCTACTAACCCAATCAACGTTGTTCGCGCAACCATTGCTGGTTTAAGTGGAATGAACTCTCCAGAAATGATCGCTGCTAAACGTGGTCTTTCTGTTAAAGAAATTCTGGAGTAATCGACATGGCTAAAACTATTAAAGTAACCCAAACAAAGAGCTCTATCGGTCGTTTACCGAAGCATAAAGCTACTTTGCGCGGCCTAGGCCTTCGTCGCATCAACCACACTGTTGAACTTGAAGATACTGCTTGCGTACGCGGCATGATCAACAAAGTTTACTACATGGTTAAAGTTGAGGAGTAATCAGTATGCGTTTGAATACTCTATCACCGGCTGCTGGTTCTAAGCCTTCTGCGAAGCGCGTAGGCCGTGGTATCGGTTCAGGTCTAGGTAAAACTTGTGGCCGTGGTGTTAAAGGTCAGAAATCACGTTCAGGTGGTTCTGTTCGCCCAGGTTTTGAAGGCGGTCAAATGCCTTTGAAACAGCGTCTACCAAAGTTCGGTTTTACGTCTCGTAAGAGCCTAGTAACAGCTGAAGTTCGTCTAGCAGAGCTAGCGAAAGTTGAAGGTGATGTTGTAAGCCTTGAAACACTAAAAGCTGCGAATGTTATCACTAAGGACATTAAGTTCGTGAAAGTTGTACTTTCTGGTGATATCGCTCGTTCAGTAACAGTGAAAGGCCTACGCGTTACTAAAGGCGCTTTAGCTGCTATCGAAGCTGCTGGCGGTAAAATCGAGGAATAATTAACTCGAGGATGAGGTACAGATGGCTAAACAACCAGGACAAGATTTTCGTAGTGGACAAGGTGGCCTAGCAGAGCTTAAGTCACGCCTTCTCTTTGTATTAGGTGCGATATTAATATTCCGAGCTGGATCCTTTGTGCCTATTCCTGGTATTGACGCTACTGTACTTGCCAGTCTGTTCGAGCAGCAAAAGGGTACCATCATTGAGATGTTTAACATGTTCTCTGGTGGTGCACTCTCGCGTGCTTCTATTTTAGCTCTGGGCATAATGCCGTATATTTCTGCGTCCATTATCGTCCAGCTGCTAACAGTAGTTCATCCAGCTTTGGCTGAGTTGAAGAAAGAAGGTGAAGCTGGCCGTCGTAAGATTAGTCAGTACACCCGATACGGTACGCTTGTATTGGCAACCTTCCAAGCAATTGGTATTGCAACGGGGTTACCAAGTATGATTCCAGGTCTGGTACATAATCCAGGTCCTAGTTTCTATTTTGTTGCCGTGGTTAGTTTGGTTACTGGTACCATGTTCTTAATGTGGTTAGGTGAGCAAGTTACCGAGCGTGGCATTGGTAACGGTATATCAGTGATTATTTTCACTGGTATCGTTGCTGGTTTGCCGCCAGCTATTGGACAGACCGTAGAGCAAGCGCGTCAAGGTGAATTGCACGTACTTCTTCTACTGTTAATTGCGGTTATATCTTTTGCTGTGATTTACTTTGTAGTGTTCATGGAACGTGGTCAACGTCGTATCGTCGTTAACTACGCCAAGCGTCAACAGGGCCGTCGTGTCTTTGCTGCGCAGAGCACACACTTGCCGTTGAAAATCAACATGGCCGGTGTAATCCCAGCAATTTTCGCATCGAGTATTATTCTGTTTCCAGGCACACTGGCTCAGTGGTTTGGACAAAGTGAAGGTCTTGGCTGGTTAAGTGATATTTCACTTGCTCTTAGTCCAGGACAGCCACTTTATGTAATGCTCTACGCTGCTGCAATTATATTCTTCTGTTTCTTCTATACCGCGTTGGTGTTTAACCCTCGCGAGACAGCTGATAACTTGAAGAAGTCTGGAGCATTCATACCTGGTATCCGCCCGGGTGAACAGACCGCAATGTACATTGATAAAGTAATGACTCGACTAACCCTTGCGGGTGCGTTGTATATCACCTTTATCTGTCTGATCCCCGAGTTCATGATGATTGCATGGAACGTACGCTTCTATTTTGGTGGTACTTCCTTACTAATCGTAGTTGTTGTTATCATGGATTTCATGGCTCAAGTTCAGACACATTTGATGTCTCAACAATATGAGTCAGTATTGAAAAAAGCTAACCTAAAAGGCTACGGTCGCTAAGTTTAGTTTTCCATATTTACGGAGTTTAGCAATGAAAGTTCGTGCTTCCGTTAAGAAAATCTGCCGTAACTGTAAAGTTATCAAGCGCAACGGTGTTGTGCGTGTAATTTGCAGTGAGCCAAAGCATAAACAACGCCAAGGCTAATTAGCAGAAATATTTCTTGCAAATTGAAGATAGGTTGGCTAAATTAGTCAACCATCTTTTGTTATGTGCAAAAGAATTGTACCACCGCTGCGTATCCTGAACGGGCTCTGCAGCGGTTATTCTTGTAAAGTACTAGGAGTGAATAGTGGCCCGTATTGCAGGCATTAACATTCCTGATCAGAAACACGCTGTAATTGCATTAACTGCGATTTACGGCATTGGTAAAACACGTTCTCAAGCTATTTTAGCTGAGACGGGTATTGCTGAAGATGTTAAGATCAGTGAACTAACTGAAGAACAGATCGATCTACTGCGTGATGGTGTAGCTAAGTACACTGTAGAAGGTGATCTTCGTCGTGAAATTTCCATGAACATCAAGCGCCTTATGGACCTTGGTTGTTACCGTGGTCTTCGTCACCGTCGCAGTCTACCTCTACGTGGACAGCGTACTAAAACCAACGCACGTACCCGTAAGGGTCCGCGCAAGCCGATCAAAAAATAGTCGGATAAGGTAGAGTACAATGGCAAAACAACCAACTCGCGCTCGTAAGCGCGTACGCAAGCAAGTAGCCGATGGCGTTGCGCACATCCATGCTTCTTTCAATAACACAATCGTAACCATTACTGATCGTCAAGGTAATGCTCTTTCATGGGCAACTGCTGGCGGTTCAGGTTTCCGTGGTTCTCGTAAATCTACTCCGTTCGCTGCACAGGTTGCTGCTGAGCGTTGTGGTGAAATGGCCAAAGAATATGGCGTTAAGAACCTAGAAGTTATGGTTAAGGGCCCAGGTCCTGGTCGTGAGTCAACAATCCGTGCTCTAAACGCAGCGGGTTTCCGTATCACTAACATTGTTGATGCGACTCCGATCCCTCATAACGGTTGTCGTCCACCTAAGAAACGTCGCGTATAACGTTTCGTTTCTAGGAATTTGGAGAAAGAAAAATGGCAAGATATTTGGGTCCTAAGCTAAAGCTTAGCCGTCGCGAAGGCACTGACTTATTCCTTAAGTCTGGTGTACGTGCGATTGATACCAAGTGTAAGATTGATAACGCTCCGGGCCAACATGGTGCTCGTCGCGGTCGTCTATCTGATTACGGCGTTCAGCTTCGTGAGAAGCAGAAAGTTCGTCGTACATATGGCGTACTAGAAAAACAATTCCGTAACTACTACAAGACAGCTGCCCGCATCAAGGGTAACACAGGTGAAAACCTGCTTCAGCTTCTTGAAGGTCGTTTAGATAACGTAGTTTACCGCATGGGCTTTGGTGCAACTCGCGCTGAATCTCGTCAATTGGTAAGCCACAAAGCGATTCTAGTTAACGGTCAAGTCGTAAACGTTCCTTCTTTCAAGGTAGCGGCAAACGACGTTGTTAGCATTCGTGAGAAAGCTAAGAACCAAGCACGCATTAAAGCAGCTCTTGAAGTTGCTACACAGCGTGAACTACCGACTTGGGTCGAAGTAGACAGCAGCAAGATGGAAGGTACGTTTAAGCGTCTTCCAGAACGTTCTGATTTGTCTGCCGACATCAACGAACACCTGATCGTCGAGCTTTACTCTAAGTAAAGCTACAGTTAAGAGAGGACACAATGCAGGGTTCTGTAACAGAATTTCTTAAGCCGCGTCTAGTTGACATCGAACAAGTTAGCTCTACGCACGCAAAAGTAACTCTAGAGCCATTGGAGCGTGGTTTCGGCCACACTCTAGGAAACGCTCTTCGTCGTATTTTGCTATCTTCAATGCCAGGTTGTGCTGTAACTGAAGTAGAGATCGACGGTGTGTTACATGAGTACAGCACCAAAGAAGGCGTTCAGGAGGATATCCTTGAAATTCTTCTTAACCTTAAAGGTCTAGCCGTTAAGGTTGAGGGTAAAGATGAAGTTATTCTTACTCTGAACAAATCTGGTGCAGGCCCTGTTGTTGCAGGTGACATCACCCATGATGGTGATGTTGAGATTGCGAACCCAGAACACGTAATCTGCCATTTAACTGATGATAATGCTGAATTAAGCATGCGCATCAAGGTAGAACGTGGTCGCGGCTACGTACCAGCATCAGCTCGTATTCACACTGAAGAAGATGAGCGTCCAATTGGTCGTTTGTTAGTAGATGCTACTTACAGCCCAGTGGACCGTATCGCTTACGCGGTAGAGGCAGCACGTGTAGAACAACGTACTGACCTAGACAAGCTAGTAATCGATATGGAGACTAATGGTACTCTTGATCCTGAGGAAGCTATCCGTCGTGCAGCAACAATTCTTGCTGAACAATTGGATGCATTTGTAGATCTTCGCGATGTACGAGTTCCTGAAGAAAAAGAAGAGAAGCCGGAGTTCGATCCGATCCTACTGCGTCCTGTAGACGATCTTGAACTAACTGTTCGCTCTGCTAACTGTCTGAAAGCAGAAGCGATCCATTACATCGGTGATCTTGTTCAGCGTACTGAGGTTGAGCTTCTTAAAACGCCAAACCTTGGTAAGAAGTCTTTGACAGAAATCAAAGATGTATTAGCTTCTCGTGGTCTATCTCTAGGTATGCGCCTAGAAAATTGGCCACCTGCATCAATCGCTGAAGATTAACAGTTTACTGATATCTAGTTAGAAGGATTAGGTCATGCGCCATCGTAAGAGTGGTCGTCAACTCAACCGCAACAGCAGTCATCGTAAAGCGATGTTCAGCAACATGGCTAGCTCTCTGGTACGTCACGAATTAATTAAGACTACCTTGCCTAAAGCAAAAGAGCTACGTCGCGTAATTGAGCCTTTGATTACCCTAGCTAAGACCGACAGTGTTGCTAACCGTCGTCTTGCATTCGCTCGTACTCGTGATAACGAAGTTGTTGCGAAATTATTTAATGAACTAGGTCCACGCTTTGCAGCGCGTCCTGGTGGTTACACTCGTATCATGAAGTGCGGTTTCCGTACTGGTGATAAAGCTCCTATGGCTTACATCGAGTTATTAGACCGTCCTGCAAAGGAAGAAGCTGCTGCTGAATAAGCACTAGCCATTAAATAAGAAGAAAGCCGAGTCTTTGGACTCGGCTTTTTTTTTGATATTTTATTGTAATTAATTCCAAACTATCATTTTCTACTTCTACTTCTACTTCTACTTCTACTTCTACTTCTACTTCTACTTCTACTTCTACTTCTACTTCTACTTCTACTCTTATTCGAGCTATTTATCATATTGCCTGCATAGTGAGTGATGAGAAATAGCAATTATTTTAATTTTGCATTTTTTAGTTGTTGTATGTAGGAATAATTACTATTGATCTCTATTTTTGGAAGTAGAGTAGATATTAATAACGATATATTGTTGTTTCAGGACAGCCTCAAAAATTTAATTTAGGATGATTGTGGTCATAAAAGTAACAGGTATTTATAATTTGATTTAAATTCAAGCAAACGATTTTTTTTATTAAAAATATGCTTGTCAGCAGATAAAATCTCCCTATAATGCGACCTCACTGACACGGACAACGGCGCAAGCGGTTCCCGAAGTCAGTATTGTTCTTTAACAATTTGACCATGCAATCTGTGTGGGCACTCGTTGAATGGTTAAGTCGAAAGATTTATCAATGAACTGAGTGACCTAGAGCTAGAAATAGTTCGATTGCTTTTTTGTTTTACTTTTTTATAAAAAGTAAAAATAAGAAAGCGGCACAGTCAATTCATTACCATTCTGTTGGAATGGTAATAGCTTTAAAATTACACTCTTTATTTATGAAGAGTTAGTTTTGAAGTCAGTATTCATTGAGCCGTTTCGAAAGAAACAACAAAACTTTAATTGAAGAGTTTGATCATGGCTCAGATTGAACGCTGGCGGCAGGCCTAACACATGCAAGTCGAGCGGTAACAG
>NZ_FYAK01000048.1 GCF_900185615.1 Photobacterium malacitanum | reverse complement strand
TAATGGTGGGAACTCCAGGGAGACTGCCGGTGATAAACCGGAGGAAGGTGGGGACGACGTCAAGTCATCATGGCCCTTACGAGTAGGGCTACACACGTGCTACAATGGCGTATACAGAGGGCTGCAAACTAGCGATAGTAAGCGAATCCCACAAAGTACGTCGTAGTCCGGATTGGAGTCTGCAACTCGACTCCATGAAGTCGGAATCGCTAGTAATCGTGAATCAGAATGTCACGGTGAATACGTTCCCGGGCCTTGTACACACCGCCCGTCACACCATGGGAGTGGGCTGCACCAGAAGTAGATAGCTTAACCTTCGGGAGGGCGTTTACCACGGTGTGGTTCATGACTGGGGTGAAGTCGTAACAAGGTAGCCCTAGGGGAACCTGGGGCTGGATCACCTCCTTACCTAAAGACTTATGCTGTTTTATGCAGTGTCCACACAGATTGCTTGGTTAAAATGTAAGAACGCAAAAAGACTTGGGTCTGTAGCTCAGGTGGTTAGAGCGCACCCCTGATAAGGGTGAGGTCGGTGGTTCGAGTCCACTCAGACCCACCACTTTTTCTCCCAGAAAAAGT
>NZ_FYAK01000049.1 GCF_900185615.1 Photobacterium malacitanum | reverse complement strand
ACTTTTTCTGGGAGAAAAAGTGGTGGGTCTGAGTGGACTCGAACCACCGACCTCACCCTTATCAGGGGTGCGCTCTAACCACCTGAGCTACAGACCCAAGTCTTTTTGCGTTCTTACATTTTAACCAGGCAATCTGTGTGGACACTGCATAAAACAGCATAAGTCTTTAGGTAAGGAGGTGATCCAGCCCCAGGTTCCCCTAGGGCTACCTTGTTACGACTTCACCCCAGTCATGAACCACACCGTGGTAAACGCCCTCCCGAAGGTTAAGCTATCTACTTCTGGTGCAGCCCACTCCCATGGTGTGACGGGCGGTGTGTACAAGGCCCGGGAACGTATTCACCGTGACATTCTGATTCACGATTACTAGCGATTCCGACTTCATGGAGTCGAGTTGCAGACTCCAATCCGGACTACGACGTACTTTGTGGGATTCGCTTACTATCGCTAGTTTGCAGCCCTCTGTATACGCCATTGTAGCACGTGTGTAGCCCTACTCGTAAGGGCCATGATGACTTGACGTCGTCCCCACCTTCCTCCGGTTTATCACCGGCAGTCTCCCTGGAGTTCCCACCATTA
>NZ_FYAK01000050.1 GCF_900185615.1 Photobacterium malacitanum | reverse complement strand
TAATGGTGGGAACTCCAGGGAGACTGCCGGTGATAAACCGGAGGAAGGTGGGGACGACGTCAAGTCATCATGGCCCTTACGAGTAGGGCTACACACGTGCTACAATGGCGTATACAGAGGGCTGCAAACTAGCGATAGTAAGCGAATCCCACAAAGTACGTCGTAGTCCGGATTGGAGTCTGCAACTCGACTCCATGAAGTCGGAATCGCTAGTAATCGTGAATCAGAATGTCACGGTGAATACGTTCCCGGGCCTTGTACACACCGCCCGTCACACCATGGGAGTGGGCTGCACCAGAAGTAGATAGCTTAACCTTCGGGAGGGCGTTTACCACGGTGTGGTTCATGACTGGGGTGAAGTCGTAACAAGGTAGCCCTAGGGGAACCTGGGGCTGGATCACCTCCTTACCTAAAGACTTATACTGTTTTATGCAGTGTCCACACAGATTGCTTGGTAAAATTAGTTTTAGAAAAATAGCGAAAGTGCTAATTAATGCTCACGCATTGATTAACGCTTTTGCGTTATGCTCTTTAACAATCTGGAAAGCT
>NZ_FYAK01000051.1 GCF_900185615.1 Photobacterium malacitanum | reverse complement strand
TAATGGTGGGAACTCCAGGGAGACTGCCGGTGATAAACCGGAGGAAGGTGGGGACGACGTCAAGTCATCATGGCCCTTACGAGTAGGGCTACACACGTGCTACAATGGCGTATACAGAGGGCTGCAAACTAGCGATAGTAAGCGAATCCCACAAAGTACGTCGTAGTCCGGATTGGAGTCTGCAACTCGACTCCATGAAGTCGGAATCGCTAGTAATCGTGAATCAGAATGTCACGGTGAATACGTTCCCGGGCCTTGTACACACCGCCCGTCACACCATGGGAGTGGGCTGCACCAGAAGTAGATAGCTTAACCTTCGGGAGGGCGTTTACCACGGTGTGGTTCATGACTGGGGTGAAGTCGTAACAAGGTAGCCCTAGGGGAACCTGGGGCTGGATCACCTCCTTACCTAAAGACTTATGCTGTTTTATGCAGTGTCCACACAGATTGCTTGGTAAAATTAGTTTTAGAAAAATAGCGAAAGTGCTAATTAATGCTCACGCATTGATTAACGCTTTTGCGTTATGCTCTTTAACAATCTGGAAAGCT
>NZ_FYAK01000054.1 GCF_900185615.1 Photobacterium malacitanum | reverse complement strand
AACCAAGGTTTGCGTTTAACATTTCGATCAAGAAAATATTAAACATTGGTTTTTCGCCGGACTCATTTATTTGTCTTCACTTTAAAAAGTGAAAACAAAATCAAGACACTTGAATGTGTGTTGTTTTGAGAACTCGTTTTTATTCATAGAATAAAAACATTTTTAAAATCAATCTATCGATTGAATTTACTAGTCAGCTTTCCAGATTGTTAAAGAACATGTAATCATCGTTAGATAACCACTTTTTAAAAACACTTTTTACTCTCTATTGCAAGAGAAGTGTACTTAAAGAGTGGTGGAGCTATGCGGGATCGAACCGCAGACCTCCTGCGTGCAAGGCAGGCGCTCTCCCAGCTGAGCTATAACCCCAACGATTTAAAAGACTGTACCGCCACTTTTTCTGGGAGAAAAAGTGGTGGGTCTGAGTGGACTCGAACCACCGACCTCACCCTTATCAGGGGTGCGCTCTAACCACCTGAGCTACAGACCCAAGTCTTTTTGCGTTCTTACATTTTAAC
>NZ_FYAK01000052.1 GCF_900185615.1 Photobacterium malacitanum | reverse complement strand
CGGCACTTGGGAGTTTTTTCTTTTCATTACAATAGGCTTTTATTGTGACTTTTTTGGGTGAACTTCTGTCGTTACTCACCTCAACGACGATATTCTCTGGCATGGTTTATTCTCCAACTTGCATTGTCTCGATAAAAAAAAGCCTTAAACAAGGTTCAAGGCTTTAAGGATTCATTTGGCAATGACATTATTTTGCAGGCGCAAAATCTTCAGCTGCTTGACGGTGTGCTGTGTAGATTGCTTCACCGTCACTTTCTGCATCAAAGATAACTTTAACGTCAGCAGAGAACAGAATAACGTCACCTACTTCAGCAACGTATTTGTTGCCTTCCATATCACGCATGACGATCTTGCCTTTCGTTACTACTTTGTACTCTACAGAGTCGTAGAAGTATTCAAACTCAACACCTGGAGACATAGTGAAGTGACCAATCGTCAATGGCGCACTGTTGTTAGTAACAGCAACTTCAGCCATGTCGCTTTTTAGGCCTTCAACTTCTAGCAATTTGCTTAGGTCGTTTAGCTTAAACGTGCCAG
>NZ_FYAK01000055.1 GCF_900185615.1 Photobacterium malacitanum | reverse complement strand
TATGAACATTGTCCCGTTCGTCTAGAGGCCTAGGACACCGCCCTTTCACGGCGGTAACAGGGGTTCGACTCCCCTACGGGACGCCAATGGGTCGTTAGCTCAGTTGGTAGAGCAGTTGACTTTTAATCAATTGGTCGCAGGTTCGAATCCTGCACGACCCACCATTCTTTCTCACGAAGGAATTAAAACTATCGTGGGCGATTAGCTCAGTTGGGAGAGCACCTCCCTTACAAGGAGGGGGTCACTGGTTCGAGCCCGGTATCGCCCACCACTCTCTAAGAATTTTCTGCACGGAATCGCAGATTTAATGAAGAATACCTTTATTAAGTCCGCATTGTTGTCGCTGAAAATCATTAGAAAGTGGTTATCGTTAGATAATTGCATGCTCTTTAACAATCTGGAAAGCTGACTAGTAAATTCAATCGATAGATTGATTTTAAAAATGTTTTTATTCTCTGAATAAAAACGAGTTCTCAAAACAACACACATTCAAGTGTCTTGTATCGAGTCCGG